>JAFGXP010000010.1 GCA_016936535.1 Thiotrichales bacterium
AGGGCATTAGCCACTGATGCAGTACCAAGCTTAAGTCAAACCGCTGTTTAACTGGACTGAGCCGATGGTATTCGAGTTTATCAGAATAGGTACAGCGCTCTAAAATAGAGTTCATGTCTTGCACCGCTTGCTCGGCATAACTTTTGGCTTTATCGTTCAGCGTCATTCTGCCTAGAGCCATACGAATGACTGCCAATGGATTTTTTAATTCGTGATTAAGCATATCGAGCAGTCTTCCCTGCTCTTCCTTGGCACAAATGGCTTGCTGTAAGTGGGTTTTTGATGCCACTAGCTGCAATTCGGCTTGTTGTTTGGCTCGTGACAACTCGGCAATACGATGCGAAATAATCCACTGAAAAGACAGCACCAGCACAACCAAATTGATATTAACCGCATAAATGAGCCAACCGGCAACCGGTAGCCAACCTAATACGCTACCAATCAGTAGTAGCTTTCCAACAAAAGCCATCAGGGTGGCAAAAATTAACACCTGCTGCTCGCGCTTTTGTGATAAAGACGTTGTGCGGCGCATGAAGATCCAAGCGCGTTGAAAAAAGGCCAACCATAACAAAATTGATGCCAATAATATCGTCGGAATGACATCGACGTAAAAACCAAATAATACCGATATTAACCCCAGTGAAATAAGTATCAACATGAGCCAAACAGCACCATTCAACCAAGGTGTAGTTGCATGGTTAATAGATAAAACACTTCGATAAAACAAGATAATGGCAAGATTATGCGCCAAGGTAGTGATCGACGTCGCATGGTGCGATAACCAAGGTGGCAAGCTATCGGCAAATAACCAAGCTAAGAGTCCATGATGACTAAGTAGAGTGATAAAGAGCGCCACTAAATAAATGAGGTAGGCGCGAAACAAGGTTTCGCGTTGCCACAGCCCGCTAATTAACTGTGCCACGATAAGCGTAACCAAAATCCCCAATTCTAGTCCTAGCCACCAAAACCCTTGTTGTGCTTGACGCATATAAGAGCGTGGATCCGCCCACTCGACAATCATGAGACTGGTGCTAGTGGTTTGTAAACGCAGATACAGGGGCTGATTTACAGCCAGTTGCTGTGTATCTAACTCAAAAATAAATCGATTATCTGGCCATTCCCGCTCTGTAAAAGGAACTAAATCACCTGCCATGCGTTGCTGCCATTCGCCTTGCCTGTTTTGGTAAAAGAGCTGAATGTCATCGAGATAGCTGGGATAGACGGTCAAATAAACCCGTTGTTGGGACTGAATAGGTGTTGGCGCAGAGAGTTTAAGCCACTGTACCTGATGGGTATAGCCCGCCGAAATACCTCGACCTTGACTGAATTGAAAGTTTCCTGCTTGATCGGCCGCAACGGCTTGGGCTAAGGTCGAATCGCCCGGTGCATTTTTCCATTGATAAAGTGGCTGACTATTCAACGAATCATGCGCATTCGCCACAGCCGCCCAACAAAGAAAAATCCACAGCCACCAACGCATACTAAAAACGATAGCCCAGGCTTAGCGCCACTTCATAAGTAGTGAATTTGAATAGCGGGTTTTTATCAGCATCCGTTTGCACAAAGAAAATTGCCTCCGGCCGAAACCACCAGTTTTCAGTTAAGGTTTGTTGATAACCCAATCCCACAGCGGTAAAAAAATCACTCCCTTGATTTTTTGCCAGGGTGGTTGTTGGTAAGGATGCTTGATCAGTTTGCGTAACAACCTGCCAATCGTAACGACCACGCATTACTTTAGCGAACACTCTATTGGATGGATTAAGTTCATAATTTAAATGAAGTGACATGGCCTTACTGTCCGACACCTTGCCATAACTTTTCGATGCAACGACACCGAGAGAAGGAACGGATACAGGAGCGCGAATAACGTAATTGTGGCCATTCGGTTGCCATAATAACTCTGCGGCAAGGGACCAATCTGTCTTTAACGGAAATTCAACACCGGCAATCACGCCGTATTGCGTTTGTTGACTAAGCGAAAAATCAATAGCGTCGTTTGAGCTTCGTTTGCGGGCATCAATGAAAATGTGATTGAATTGAAAACCAGTATAAAGCTTAGCTGATTCTAGTATGGACGCTGGTGATGCGAGTGCACTGGTACAAGACATTAAAGACAAAACAGAAAAAGAACGAAATAGGGAAAATAACATTGCGTTTCCAATAATATTAAATGGCGTTTATTACTAGCGGCACAGAACGAAGATAATTAAAACCAACTTTCTACAACAAGAAAGAGATTTTCTGACTTCAAAAAATTGCGTTTTAAAAAATATTCGATGATTTTGCTTTTGATTTAGAAGCAAATCAATTCCTATAACTACTTAAATAAACGAAAAATCATAAGCTTGCTTTAAGGAAACGCAGAATAAGTCTTCATTGACTTCAGCGCGGCGTTGCAAGGAGCGAATTCTAGGCTTGCCTCGAAATGCATAGCCAAAGCGATGGATGAGAGGCGTAACAATGAAGTTGCCCTTGCACGTCTCGCCCGTTGGGTCTTTGAAGAATTTAACTGTGCTGTGTTGCCTGTTCTTGTCAGCTCTAGAGATGACTGCAAACAGTCGCCTTGCTCAGCCAAATTCTTCTATGCCTGAAGCCATCTGGACTTGTTCTGCATTTCCTTAAAATTCATAACGTTCTTTAGGGAACCAAACCACGAAGTTTTACTCTGCGTACTGCATTTTTCAGGTTTTGGCATAATTGACAATTTGGTTTTTACTCAAAAAAACTTAGCCTTACCTCAGACCCATTGAACAGGTTCTGCGTTTTTTTAAGCGTTGTTTTTTTAAGAACAGGATTCCCCTCCTTTTTGGAGGGGTGCTCTGTTTAGTGAATCGGTTTTTTAGCGGGATGCCATTGTTGTTGGTAGTAGCGTTCGATGGTGCCTTTGCGGCCCCAGCGGTAGAGGTAGAGCCAGTCGTTATCGATTAACTGGCGAACAACTTCGTGGGCTTGGCAGACGCTTTCGATGGCTTCGCGCGGGGCATCAATGTAAACATTGAGGCGTAGCGGTTCGTGCATCCACTCTTCGCCGTTATGCAACGATTGCATCGGTAAGCCAATTCGTAAATCGCCCCCGTTACCTTCAAAAACGCCGACCGCCCCTTCGACTACGTTGTGCAATACCTTATTGCCGCTTCCAAACAAATGGTTGTCACACGCCGACGCGTAATATTGCAAGTTAATCCAATTGGCAACCACCATCGGTGCGGTCATAATTAGGGTCAACAAACTTAAATCGGGATCTTCAAAATGGTCGTAATCGTGCAAGAAGGCTCGACCATTAAAATCCACGCCGCGCGTGCGCCAACGGGGTGCGACAATAAAAGCGGCATTATTTGATAAGCCCCATTCCGGACGTACTTGTGACCAGTCTTTAGCGCGGAACTCAATCGCTTGTTGCAGTGCTTTGCCATTGAGGTGGGTTAAACCCAAGCGAGTGGCACGCTCTTGACGGCATAAATCCGATGCCTGTGCAAACCAAGTCTGCACTTGTTCATCAACGCCTTCACCGTAAAACTGCACTTGATCGGTTGTGGTGTTGTGCATGGCGGCAATAAATCGGGTGTTCTCGGGAACATCAATTCCGCGCTCAGCCAACCCAACACGAACCTGCGCATCATTGAGCAAGAGCGCCAACACACGAACATTCACTTCACCGGTTTGTCCGCCACAGGCGCCGCAATCCAGACCGGCAGCGTGTGGATTATTGCAGGAGCTGCTGCCGTGACCGACCAGTAAGACTTTTGGTGCGAGATTTTTATCCAGACCCATGGCGTGCAAAATACGCGCCGCTAAATCCACTTGAGCAGCCAAGCTTAAGGGCTGGCCGTTTTCGGTGATTTCAAAACCGGTTTCCAGTGGCAGACTGTTTACCGGATGAGTATGTTTGTCGGGGAAAAAGCTGTTTTTAAGCAGTTTAAACGCGTAGAGCACACCGGTGGCTTCCACCATACTAAAGGTGGCCGGTGGCGCGTAACCCCATTCGGCCCAACGGGCTTTCTTATTGAGTTTATCTTGGGTTTTGACGAGCGTCTCTTTGCCACTGAGCGGCGTCACTTGAATGGACGAACGCAATAATCCGGGGAGCTGTGGCCGTGAAAAATCACTCCCTAATGGCTGGAACTCAATCGGCAGACCGAAAAATCCTGCAAAACCAAGGGTTTGTATGCCGACATCTTGAGTTTCCAAGGCGCGGCGATACACTTCCGAGCGCACATCTATACAGAAAGCGGCTTGTAAGTGTGGGGTATCGGGATGAGGGTTTTGCACATCTTGAGCAAAATCAACGATTTCGCCATCGACCAAATCATCACCACGATGCAAGTTAAGACTGGCAAAACGAAGACGTTCATGCAGATGCGACTGGTAGGCGATTTCAGCGGCTCGCTGCCAAATCCACCCTTTTTGTTGACTCTCTTTGTGCGCCTCAATCAGCTTGGGCAACATGGCAAGTTGCGATCGCCACATGACTTTTAGCTCGTTGAATACGCCTCGTTCGGTACGACGCTGATGCCGCCATAACACCAACTCCCAAGCCACGCGCATTGCCAAAAAGTCCAACATCAAGTCGTTATCACATTGGTTTAAACGGTCTTGCCAAGCAAGATACGCCAGCCAAGCGGCCCAGCCATTCACATCCATGAGCAAAGCGTGGGCATAGTCAGCCAGTTGCTTGTCCAAAACGCCCAGCGCAGCAATCGCTTCGGCGAGCAGATCTTCAGCCTGTTCAGGCAGATCGTCAAACAACTCGGTCAAACCGTCTTCGGCCATCAGAATTTCAATCCCGTGGTCATGACGTGTGGTGTCAAGCCAAGCGGCATATAAGCCTTTATAATGCGCCGAATAGCAGACATTTTTGGGTCTTTGGCGAAAATAATCCGCGCAAAATTGTGAAATTTGGTGCGTGATTTCATCCCGCCACGCCATCTTATATTTACGGTCGCGACCACTGTCCACAAAATCGCTGACATTGTGCCAGTGGGTGTAATCATCGTCCTCAATCAAATAGCGTTCAAGCTGGGCAATGCTCAGTTCAGCATGACCCAACTCGTTTTTGGCTTGTTCCAGATGATGCGGCTGAATCTCTTCCAGCCAGCTGTTTTGGAAATAAGGTTTTGGCATCAAACAGTGGGCCTGGCTTAAGGCTTCAAGTTTGGCTGAAACATCAGCAAACGGCATTTGGCGCATCTCCCACCAAGGGTTGACCGCAATCAATTCGTCCAGCGGCCAAGTTGGGGCGATTCGTCCGCAGGCTTCCAGTAGCTGTTCGCGCTGCGCACGATTAAGGCTTGGGGTTAAGGCCTGTGCCAAGGTGTTCGCTGTGGGTTTGTTTTTATTCACCAGACTCATTTAAACAACTCCTCTTTTGGAATTTTGAGATGTTTGGGTTTAAAGCGCATTGGCAAACGGGTTGGGTAGATGCGCAGATTCAACCGAGTGATGTATTCATCCAAATAAAAACCGGCATAAAAAGCTCGCCAACTGTTCGCAACCCATGGATGTTCTCGGTGGTAACGTAACAAAAGATAACCGGCAAAGAACAGTACAAAAAGCAAGATCATCCACAGATCGCCCAACCAACCGACTGTGGTCGTTTTGGGTTCCACAATAAAGTGAATGCCAGTTTTTTGCAGTGTGTACACCGCCAATAAAACCGCGGCTAACGCCAGCATCGATCCAACTGAGGCACTGCTTAAGCGGCCACGACGCTCGGCAATTAACAGGGTCAAGGCAATCGCTAGCAGAACCCAAGGACTATAAGGTGCTGGTAACGCAAAGACCATAATTAAGGCTACAACCAAGGCCGAAGCCATCAGCCCCGCTAACCACCAGTCTTGACGACTCGGCACTTGCGCTTGCGCCAAGCGTCGTTTCATTGTGGATTCGACTTCCGTTCCCGAATTTAAGAAGGCATAGGCTTTGTAACAAGAGTGGGCAATCAGGTGTAACAAGGCCAATTCAAACAGTCCTAAAGCGCACTCCACCAACATCAAGCCCATTTGCGACATGGTTGACCAAGCAAGCCGCACCTTTATCGTGGCTCGGGTCATCATTACCAAGGCCGCCAACACCGTGGTCAAGCCGCCAATCACCAATAACAACCACTGCGCTGCACTCGACAAAATCAACAAGGGGGCAAACACAATCATTAAGAATCCGCCCAAGTTGATAATACCAGCGTGCAACAAGGCCGATACCGGCGTGGGCGCTTCCACCACCTGAATCAACCAACCATGCAACGGCAACTGGGCGCATTTAATTAAGGCCGCCACCGCCAGAAACAGCGCGGCAAAATGGTCGGCGTAAGAGAGCGATTCGGCTTGACTCAGATTGGCGTAAATGTCGCTAATCAGCCAAGACTGATGCTGAAAATACAAAATCAGCACCCCACCAAGTAAAAACACCTCAGCAATGCGCGCAAAAATGTACTTTTTATGGGCCGCCAAGACCGCACGCTGACGATCTGGATAAAAAATTAACAGACGGTGCAAGGCCACACTGATTCCAACCCAGGCCACCACCATCATCAACATATGGTTAGACACGACTACCAGGGTTACAAAACCAAGCGTAATCGACAGCCAACGCAAATAGCGACGCTCTTCTTCGGAGTTGCCGGCCATGTAAGAGCGCGAATAACGCACATTAATATACGCAATAAAACTGATTAAACTTAACATGACCAAACTCACAGGGGCATGTGTCACCCAACTGAAGCCGTGGCCAAATTCGACCCAGCCGGCAATCGCCAAGATGCCGGAGGCCAGACTAATAATTAGGCCAATTATCGAGACCAACATGGTCAACTGCCAATTGGCACGCCGCTCATGCGCCCAAGAACTGATAAAAAACATTGCGGGAATTGCCAAGAGCAGCAAAGACCCAATCCATGCACTGGTCATACCGTTTTCTCCTTTTCACTGACCGCCTAAGCGGTTTTGCAGGTTCATACACGCGTTGATCGCTTTCGGATTGTCGCGTTTTGATTATAAACAGATAAAACCAATTGTCTTATCGAAGGTTACTCGTCTTGCTATAGAGCAGACTCTATTTCAAAAAACGGTAATATTTGTGAATTTCTGACTTTACTCCAACCTAATTTTATGCACGCCAAGCTACTGCTTAAAAAAGCAGCAGCTATGGAAAACACCTTGATATTAAAAAGAATTTTGCAGTTATTCTTAGGCTTTTCCTTAAGTTATCCACAAAAAATGTGAATGGCTGTGTACAAAGGCCCAACCAGGCTCGCCCTTCAGACAACCTCAATCCCAAGCCCGTGATTCGGTGCGCTCCAACGACCAAGATTGCGTTAAAATAGCGCACCTAAAAAAACGGGAAGCAGCTAAAGGCGTTCAAATCGACCCGCCCTGCCCCCATTTATTCGCATAGCGCTATCATGCAGCAACCCCTCAAGGAGTGATTCATGCAAGCCTTTTTTGTTTCGGTTTGGCAAAGTGTGCAGTCGTTGTGGCAGCTTAATTCGGTATGGGTGGATTTAGGCCTGATTTTACTGGCCAGCTTGCTGTTTCTGCTCGGCGCGCTCCTCACCTTAAGCGCTCTGGCTAAACACCGTTTTGTAGCCGCCCGTCATCCAGTCAGCCATTTTGTCTTGCGCGCGCTGCGTTACCCAATCAGCGTGTCGGTGCTCTTGTTTGCCTTAAGCAAAGTGCTGGCTCTAACTCCCCTCAGCAGCCAAACACTGGCACTGATTCACGATCTGTTCCGAACCTTAGATGTGCTGGTTTGGGGACAATTCTTTTTTCGCAGCAGCAAATTCTACCTGCGTCGCTTCAGTGCCCTGAATGCCAAGGGGTCGATTCTCAGCCCACAGACCTTGCCGCTTTTAGAAAACGTCTCTGCGGTGCTGATTGTTTTATTAATGGTGTACTTGGTCTTTATTACCTGGAATATTGATATGACCGCTTGGCTGGCTTCCGCGGGGATTATTGGTATTGCCGTAGGCTTTGCCGCCAAAGACACCATCGCCAACTTACTCTCTGGGGTGTTTATTTTGGCCGATTCGCCTTACAAAATCGGCGACTACATTGTGCTCGATGCTGGTGAACGCGGCATGGTGACGCAGATTGGCTTACGCTCAACCCGCATCCTAACGCGCGATGATAAAGAGATTAATATCCCCAACGCCATTATCGCCAACG
Source organism: Thiotrichales bacterium (assembly GCA_016936535.1). Taxonomy (GTDB): domain Bacteria; phylum Pseudomonadota; class Gammaproteobacteria; order Thiomicrospirales; family Thiomicrospiraceae; genus Thiomicrorhabdus. The sequence goes on from JAFGXP010000010.1 coordinate 8,160, forward strand.
GCAAAATCATTAACGAGAGTGCCGGCCGCGACACCCGCACCCGCTTGGGCATCCCGGTTGGTGTGGCTTATGGCAGTGATATTGATCAGGTGAAACGCGTTTTGTTAGAGGTGGCTCAACAGAATCTCGATGTTTGCCAAGAACCTGAACCGCGTGTACGATTTTTGGCATTTGGTGCCTCCAGCTTGGATTTAATGGTTTATGTCTGGATTGAACAACCTGAAATTCGGGGCCGAGTCATCGACAGCATGAATACCGAACTCTACAAACGTCTCAATCTGGAAGCGATTGAAATTCCTTACAGTAAACACGATCTTTATTTGAAATCTTGGCCCGAGCCGCTTCCCAAAACCGAGGAAACTCTATGAACGATACCATTGACATCAGCCAACTGAACGCGGAACAGAAGCGAGAGCATTACCATAAAGTTCGAATGGCCCGTAAAAAAGCGCAAATTGATGCCACTATTGCGCGAGCGGATAACGAAAAAGGCTTATTGCTGGTGATTACAGGCAACGGCAAAGGCAAATCAACATCCGCTTTTGGCATGGTTGGCCGTGCTTTAGGTCATGGCATGAAGGTCGGAGTTTGCCAGTTTATCAAAAGCCGAACCGATACCGGAGAGGAAGCCTTTTTTGGCGCCGTTGCACATTGCGAATGGCACGTACTTGGCGATGGCTTTACATGGGATACTCAAGACCGCAACCAAGATATTGCCACTTCGGAACGCGGCTGGGCTTTGGCAGAACAGATGTTGCAAGATCCAAGCTACGATTTGGTGGTACTGGATGAACTGACCTATCTGCTCAGCTACGATTACTTGGACAAGGACCGCGTTTTGAATGCATTGTCCGAACGCCCAGAGGGACAACATGTGGTGGTTACCGGGCGCAGCGCCCTTGCGGAACTGCGCGAACTGGCAGACACGGTGTCCGAAATTAAAGACGAAAAGCACGCTTATAAAAGCGGCATTAAAGCGCAAAAAGGCGTGGATTATTGAAGACATTGATGCAGACACCCCTTCCTGAACAAGGGGTGCATGGTGGTCAAGTTCATACTTACGCCCAAGCCCTTGGCCTCCAGCCAAGCGATTTTTTGGATTTTTCGGCCAATATTAACCCTGTGATACCAGAGGTTGACTGGTCAAAAGTCACTCAAGCAACGGCTAGCAGCCTACCGAATTATCCCCCTCATCGGCCGTCAGATGACACTCTTACGGCTTTGCTGGCCCAACGTTTTGCCATGCCGGTTGAGTACGTGCAGCTCTGCCCAGCGATTAGCCTTACCCTGCATCTGCTGTTTGCCGCCTTGCGCCCGCAACACACGGTACTGTTTACCCCTATTTATGGCGAATATTGGCAAGCCGCTAAACGTTACAGCACCTACCTGATTGACTATTCGGTACCTGCTAATCAATGGTGCCCAAAGCAGCACCCAATCCCAAAACACGCGCTGGTGGTACTGGTCAACCCTAGCACGCCGCAAGGCCATTTTATTGCACCCCAAGCGTGGCAAGCTCTGTTTGCGGCGGTACAGGCAAGCGAGGCTTGGTTACTGGTGGATGAGGCGTTTTTACCTTTTATTGGCTTGGCATCGCACCTGAGCGCACGCCAATGGATTGGCCACTACTCGCGATTGATTGTGTTGCAATCCCTAACGAAATTTTATGCCTGTCCGGGTGTACGACTCGGCGTGCTTTTTTGTCAAAAACCCTTGGCGGCTCTCAACGCAATTCCCTGGCCACTTTCAACCTTTGACCGTCTGTGGATGATTGAAGCCTTGCAGGACTCAACCCATGCAGCCAACAGCTGGGCACACTTAGCCGCCGCACGCAGGACGTTTCTGCCGCAACTGGCTGCCCTGCCTTGGGTCAAACAGATTTTGCCTGGAACCGTAAATTTTGTCTTGCTGGAATTATCTCAGCCGGCCGAGAAGATCGCCCAAACCTTAATGACTCAACGCATTCTGACCCGACCCGTGCACAGCTTCGGTCTCAGCCCCTATCACTTACGTTTAGCCATCAAAAGTAGAGAGGCCAATCAACAATTGCTGCAAACCTGCCAAACCTTAGAGAGCGAGCTATGTTCCATCTAAGTTGGTCGGAGTGGTTCGCCCTCAACGGTTTGATTGGTCTTGGGGCAATTATCCTGGACCGACGATTCGGCGAGTTTTTGCAGCAGCAACATCCAGTCGTTTGGATTGGCCGCCTCATCCGCGCCTATCAAGAATATTTTTATCGTGACAGCATCTTAGCCGGCGGCAGACTCTGGTTCAGCGTGACCTTCAGCGCTCTGGTAGTTGGCGGCTTATTAACATTTTTGTTCCTGCTGCTACCCTTATGGCTCGCCGTGCCATTGATGATGGGATTTGCCTCAACGCTGTTAGCGCATCGGATGTTATTTGATCTGGTACAAGCCGTGGGCAACAGCGATCAACCGGCGCAGGCGGTCGCTCATCTGGTGAGCCGAGATACCGAGCATTTAAGCGATGAAGACGCTTACAAGGCCGCAATGGAGTCCTACGCCGAAAACATCTCAGATGGCGTTTTTGCCCCTTTGCTGTATTTGCTGCTGTTCGGATTGCCGGGCATGCTGCTTTACAAAGCCATCAATACCTTAGATTCCATGGTGGGTTACCGCACGCCGCAGTATGAAAACTGGGGCAAAATCAGTGCCAAAATTGACGACTTGGCCAATTATGTGCCCGCTCGTCTCACCGCACTGCTGCTATTGGGACTCAAAAAGCAAACAGATTGGCGCTTGGCTTACCGGTTAGGACGCCAACACGCCAGTCCCAATGCCGGGCACCCTATAAGCGCCTTGGCACTGGGCTGTCGATGTCGTCTTGGTGGCCCGACTCGCTATTTTGGCCAGTGGCAAACTAAAGCCTATTTTGGGCGCGCCAGCGATCCGATTCAGATCAGGCCGCATCATGTAGACTGCGCTTTGGCGCTTCGCAACGGTTTCGATTTTACACTCTTAACGTTAAGCCTAGGATGGATGCTTTTCTGGCTTCAACAAGGGGCTTTCTATGGGTAATCTTTTACAAAGGTCTGTCCATTTTGGGTGGCTGAGCTTAGCCCTTTTCTTGGGTTGTTTCAGCTTCAAGGTGTACGCTGCGACCGAAACACCAGGTGCGCCACGTATTATCGCCTTGGCTCCGCATCTAACCGAACTGGTTTATTCGGCAGGAGCCGGTGACTATCTGGTCGGCGTGGTCAACTATTCGGATTATCCACCCGCCGCCAAACAACTGCCGGTGATTGGCAGTTACACCGCTATTAACCTAGAAGCCATCTTACAACTGAAACCCACCCTAATTTTGACTTGGCGTTCAGGCAATCGCGTGCAAGACTTAGCGGCACTCGAACGTTTGCAAACTCGTCAAGGCGTTCGCTTGGTTTCCTCTGATGTTCGTCGGCTCAGTGACATTCCGGATCTTATTGAGCAGATTGGCCGCTTAGCCGGAACCGAAGCGATCGCTCAGCCTAAGGCACAAGCCTTGCGCACAGAGTTGCAACGGTTGACCGAAACCTATGCCCAACGCCGCCCGCTATCGGTGTTTTATCAGATATGGAACCAACCCCTCTTGACCATGGGGCCAGAGCAATTTATCAGTCAAGGCATTACCCTGTGTGGCGGACGGAATCTTTTTGAGGATTTACCCGGATTGACGGGACAGGTGGCATTGGAAACGGTGATAGAGCGCAATCCACAGGTGATTTTACTTGGCGGACAAAAAGCCTTTCAAAACGACTGGTATCAAACTTGGCAAAAGTACCCGAATCTTAAGGCAGTCGCGCAACAGCAGGTACATAAACTCGACAACGATCTGTATCAACGCTCAACCGAACGCTTTATTTACGCACTCGATCCCTTATGCCAGCTGCTAGAACAGGCGCGTCAGAAGTTTGAGGCAGCGCCATAAAAAACGCCCCGAGCGTAGTAACACTCGGGGCGCGGCTCTTAGGAGAGTAGAGAGTTAGGCTAAAACGAAGAAGACGACTTTCTTAAAGCGGTTTTAAGGCACCCGGTTCTTTCAACATTTTGGCTTTATAGATAAAGGTACCCGTAGGAATCCAAGAGGCTAAAAAGCCGATAAAGGCATTCACTAAGGTCAAGTGGCCGCGGAACAGATGCGACAGTAAGACGGCATTAAACAACAGGAATAAGACGCCATGAATAGGGCCAATCAATTTGACGGCTTCTGGCATTCCCGCAAAGTATTTCAATGGCATCGCAACCAACAACAGGAGAAGGAGTGAGGTCCCCTCAAGTAACGCGGTGCGCTTTAACCAAACAAAGGACGTTTTTTTCGAAGCGTAAGCATGCTGCATGGTTTTGGCCTTTTCAGTAAATGGGAGTAACGTTTATTATCGAGTTTACCCAGTAAAAGCCAAGGCAAAAACCTTAAGAAACTATTGATATTTAATTTTCTTATATGGCAATAAATTTAAATTATAAAAAACAAACCAACCCGCACCCTAATCACAGAGTGGGTTGCCTGCTTTTTAATTACCCATTTTTTGCCGGTTCAATCAACAAGTGGTAGAGCAAAAACAAGCCATATACCACCAACAAAACTACGCTCAAAATGGTCACAGGACGCAAGCCTTGTGACGTTTCCACGCTATAGCCTAAGTTTTCTAATTTGCGCTGGCGGATTTTGTGTTTGATCAGCCAATAAAAAAAATAACCAATCGCTAATAAAGTTAAATACTTTAACATGCTCAGCCTTCGCTCGGTTTCTGGGCAAGGCGCACACGCTCCAGGTCTTCCAGCGTATCCACGCCTCCCCCGGCCTCCATCAATGCATCCAAAACCAGAATTTTTTCACCGTGCCACAAGACTCGTAACTGCTCGAGCTTTTCTAACTGCTCCAACGCACAAGGAGGCCAAGCAACATAACGCGTTACAAAACCGGCGCGGTAAGCATAGAGCCCAATATGACGACGAAACAGATCTGCTTTAGGCAGCAGATCGCGGCGTTCAGCAAATTCATCCCGCGCCCAAGGCAGCGGTGCTCGGCTAAAGGTCAGGGCCATTTGCTCAGCATTGCGAGAAACCTTTACCGCATTTGGATCAAACAAGGTTGCACAATCGGTAATCGGTTCGCACAAAGTGGCCATCGGTACATCAGGATGGATTTCCAACCCTTGAGCAACTTGATGAATTAATTGCGGGGGCAACAAAGGCTCATCGCCTTGAAGGTTCACGATGATTTGCTCAGGCGCTAAAAGACTTAACGCGATCACCTCGGCAATCCGCTCCGTTCCAGACTGATGCTGTTCGCTGGTTAAGCAGACCTCTGCGCCAAATTCGCGGCAAACTGCCGCCACTTCTGTCGATTCGGTGGCAATGATAATTCGCTGGGCACCGGATTTTTGCGCTTGCCGCCATGTCCAGTAAATCATTGGCTGACCATGAATCAACTGCAGCGGTTTACGCGGTAGGCGGGTGGAGTGCAAACGCGCAGGGATGATCACCACAAAAGACATCGCCGTTAGACTCCTGAAGATTTTTTTTGACGGTAGGCTTGTGCTTCTTCTGCACTGAGCGGCCGTGCTTCATCTTCCAATAGAATCGGAATGCCGTCACGAATCGGATAGGCTAAGTTGGCACTGGTTGAAATCAGTTCTTGTCGAGCTTTATCCAGTTGCAGTTTGGTTTTACTGACCGGACACACCAGAATTTCTAACAGTTTTGGATCCATCATGGCTTCCTTTATAGGGCGCAAATCCGCTTGCGCTAGGATGAGTTGATTGATTGGTGTGCAATTTTTGCAAAATCAGGCGTACCAGTTGGTCATCAACCTCGGTTTCCACTTCGAGCGCCCACCAATTTTTTGCCGTCAATTGACGTGCGAAAGTCTCACATTTTACCGCATCTTTAGCGGTCATAATCAGCGGTTTTTCGGAATTAAATTCGTCGAAATCGCTGAGTTGAAAGGGATGGTGATCGTTAAAAACGCGTGTTTGCATCCCTGCAACCAAAGGCTCAAGCGTGGCAAAAAAACGTGCTGGATTGCCAATCCCAGCCAAGGCTTGCACCGTTTGAGTCGAAAAGGCTTCTACCGGCAAAGTCTGTTGCGGATATAACAGGTTACGCAACTGTTTGGGTGCCAAGTGCATCGCGTAGCGCGGCGGCAGCAAGCGCTGCCATTTTTGCGGCAGCTGCAAGTGCGTCCCCCCATTGATAATCAGCGCATCCACTTTGGTTAAACGATTCAAAGGCTCACGCAGCGGGCCTGCGGGTAAACACCATTGATTACCAAATTGGCGCTGCGCATCGACCACGACTAGTTCCACATCCCGCTGCAAAGCAAAATGTTGTAAACCATCATCGCTAATAATGACATCACAGGGTTCATTTTTTTCGATCAAGGCCAAGGCAGCGGTTCGAATCGGTCCAACCGCAATTGGCACTTGCAAAGCCTTCGCTAACATCACCGGTTCATCGCCGACAAATTTGGGATCACTCTCAGCCGTCACCCATTGCGGCCAAGTGGGCGCTGCCCCGCCATAGCCACGGCTAATAATACCGACCTTAAAACCACGCGCCTGAAGTGCTTGACACAACCAGAGAATCAACGGGGTTTTGCCACTGCCGCCCACCACCAGATTGCCTACCACTATGACCTGGGCGCGGTAAGCTTGAGGTTGGCGTCTTGCGGTAAAACGCTGTAAACGGCAACGAGCAATGGCGGCTACCAGCAAAGAAAACGGCCACAAAAAGAACGCCGTTAGCCCTTTACGCTGCCAAAAACGAGGCCAGCTCATCGGCCCACCAAAACGAAATGGGATTTAGGAAAATGTCGGGAGTTGAAACGCATTTTTCTCACTTAATTTGCTGCAAACAGCGCTGATAATACCACTTCTCACTCGATTTGCGGGCCTCTTCCTGCAAGGTGACTTGTCCAGGTGCAAAAAACCAACGCTGTGCACCGGAACAGGCTGTATTCAGTAAGTTCGGGGCGCTCGGTAAGGTTTGCAGTCGCGTCAACAACGCATCGTTCGGAAAATCAAACCCATTTTGATAGCCAGCCGAAAACACCAGCCAATCTGGGTTAAGCGTCCGCAACCACGCCAAAGAAGAGGAGTGGTGACTGCCGTGATGGCCCGCCATTAACAGAGTAATCTTCTGCAGTGCCGCGCCTTGGGTTCTCAACAAACGAGCTTCACCTTCAGCGGTTAAATCGCCCGGAAGCAAAACCGAGCGCGCTTGCTGGCCTTGGCCGGTCGAAATTTTCAAAACACATGAACGGTCATTGTCACTCAGACGCGTGTCCGCAAGCTCCGAAGTGCTTGGTGCAAGCATCGCAAAGCGCACTTGATCCCAAACCCACGTTTGCCCTTGCTGACAAGGTTGACTAAGTTGCTCAGAGGGTAAATTTAATGCTGACAGCTGGCTGCTGAGGACTTTTTTCACCGTCATCTGCGTCATCAGCCGAGGGACGCCGCCCGCATGATCATTATCCGAATGGCTGACCACCATCATCTCTACCTCAGGAGAACCCTGCGCTCGCCACCAAGGTAATACGGAAAAATCCACGGCAGAACTCGCCCCCCATCTTGGCCCAGTATCGTATAACAAGAGATGATGTTCGGTTTGCACCGCCACCGCCAAACCCTGCCCCACATCAAACACCCAAAGCAAAAATTGTCCGGCCTGCAAACGCGGCGCACTTTGATAGGTATAGCCCGCCACACCGATGGTCAGTAAGGCAATCCCCAACCATAAGCTCGCAAATCGAGACCATGAGGATTTTGAGTGACTAACCGCTGAGACAGGCAGAAGCGGTGTGACCGAAGTGATGGGTTGGCGTCGGTTCCAAAACTCAACCCACAAGCGCCACAGAGCAAAAGCCGCCCCCAGTAAGGCCAACACCCAAATCATCGACTGTTCAGAAAACACCAATCGTGCGCCTAGACGACCTTGCATCGCATCAAGCGCCTGTAAAATCCACCAGAGAAGCTGCCAAAGTTGCTCGTTAAACCACCAGAAGGGCGCGCTGAGCGAGGGCAAAATCAAGCTTAACAGTGCGCTGATAAAAAGCAGAGGCAAGGCCACCAAACTCACCACTGGAACCGCAATGAGATTCGCCACCAACCCCATAAGGGGCAATTGCTGAAAAAAACCAATCATTAAGGGCGCTAACCCAAAGGTCAGCAGAAATTGCAGAGCCAGTAAACTTTGCCATGCGGGACGGTTTTTCAGACTCGGCAAAGTTATAAAAATCAGGGCAACTGCCGCAAACGACAACCAAAATCCGGGACTTAAAACCGCTCGACTATCCCAAAACAATACGGCAAGCGCCGCAATGGCAAGTGCCGTCCATGGCTGAAAACGCCGCCATAACACAATAAACACTAAGGCGCTGACCACCATAATCCACGCGCGCTGCGTCGGAATTGACCCACCGGACATCAGCAAATAAAAGCTGGCCAACAGCAGTGCTCCAAATGCCATCAAGTGCGGTAAGGTGATGGCACGCAAACGATACAGGCCAAGCCACCAAAAGCCCTTAAACATCAAAGCGCCCAAACCCGCCACAATCGCCATATGCAATCCAGAAATTGCCATTAGATGGAGAGTACCGGTGTGTTGTAGCAGCAGCCAATCGTCGGCACTGAGCAAGTCACGCTCACCAAACAGCAAAGCCTGATAAATTCGCCAAAAAGGGGCCGCTCCAACCGAGTCCTGCAAACGCTTGATGAAACTGGCGCGCCAAAGTCGCCAATCGAGCGATGATGCGGGTTGCAGACGTTGACCCACCCACTGGCGTCCCGAGGAAATCGAATAGTCCGTTTGCAAAGAAGGGGTTAAGGCCGCATACAGCGCCTGTTGTTGGGTCGGAGAATACAAAGGTAAATACCCTTTGGCAGCCACGCCTTGAGAAAACAGATAGGTCTCATAATCACTGGCGAAAAAGTTTTGAGAACTGTGTGGTGACTTAATCTTAGCCGCAAAGCGCCAAGTTTCACCCACCTGCGGCAAGCGCGCCGATATCTGTTGCGGTGTCAGTGAAATTTGCACGATTGGAAGGTACCAAGCAAAGGTCTGTTCAGGCTGCCATCGCAGCAGTGGTGCCGATTCAGATGACTTTTCCCACCTAAAAGGCTGCATCGACTGCACGCTTAAATGTAACTTAATTCGTGAAGGAGCGACCGAACCCGCACTTAAAGAAGCCGGGGAAGGCGTACCTTCCACCTGCAAAACCTTCGCCGTTAAAAGCGCATGGGTATTAAGGGCCTCGCCCAACGGTTGAAAGCTAAAAAAACTCTGCCAAAAGCCCCAACTCATCCCTATAATAAGGCCGGCTAACAGGTTCCTAAATCCGGCTAAAACGGGTCTATAAGGGCGTAAAGGCCCCACAGTTTTATTGACCATCCAGGTAACTCCCAGCAGAGCCAAACTGATGCTCACGATGGTGATACCTAAACTAGGCCACCAAGGCAGGGCATAAAAAAGACTCAATGCCAGAGTAAACCCGATTACGAAATAGTAGATCATGCCGAAAAAGTTCATCCAACGCTATCTGCCCCACCCAGACAAAATCAAAGCCTTAAAAGGCCTAGGCTGGATGGGCACTTGGTTACATAACCCTAATATCTGGCACCTGCATCGTCATTCGGTCGCTAAAGCCTTTTTAATTGGGCTCTTCTGGATGGCGATTCCCCTGCCCTCGCAGATGCTGGTTGCCGCACTCTTTGCCATTTTTTTTCGGGCCAATTTGGCGCTGAGCGTAGCACTGGTGTGGATATCCAATCCGATTACCATGGCACCGATTTTCTATTTCAACTACGAAATCGGAACTTGGCTTCTGGGAATGCCCGCTCAAGCTCAATTGCATTTTGAGCTGAGTTGGCAATGGATTACTGAAGTGCTCGGCGATTTATGGTTACCACTGTACTTAGGTAGCTTTGTGGTTGGCGCAAGTCTCGGTTTGACTGCTTATCTCCTGACCCATCTTTTTTGGCGACATCATGTGTTAAACGCTTGGCAAAAGCGTATGCAGCGACAAAAAGCAAAAAACAACCCTCAAAAACAGAGTAAATCATAACAAAAATGCCACTAAGTTTTTGACCAAGCGCTGTTTTTTGTCTGAACACCGAAAAGAATAAGCAGAAAACAGTTAAATAAACGCCATACTGTAAAAATGATTACGGAAAAATAAGACAAAAAAAGAGCGCACTTGGCGCTCATTTTTTTAAGAACAGGCTCACAATTAATCAAAATTAATTAGGCACTTTCTTCGTGATGCTCATCTTTGGCGTTCATCGCCTCCAAAGCTTCTTGAATCAGATGATTGGCCTCTTGTTGGCTTTTGCCGCTCAGCAAGGCCAAAGCTTCATCAATGTGCGCCATGGTGTAAACGCTAAATCGCCCTTCGGCAACCGCCTGACGCACCGGTTGACTGAGCATCAAATGCGTGGCATTTGCCTTGGGAATAATCACCCCTTGATTGCCGGTTAATCCCCGCGCGGCGCAGATTTTATAAAAGCCTTCAACCTTTTCATTTACGCCACCAATCGGCTGAATTTCGCCAAATTGGTTAATCGAACCGGTCACCGCAAGATCCTGGCGCATCGGCAGTTCGCCAATCGACGACAATAAGGCCAACAACTCGGCCGAGGAAGCCGAATCCCCTTCCACACCGTTGTAAGACTGTTCCATCACAATCGAGCCACTGAAGCCCATCACTTTTCGCTTCATATAGCGACCCCTAATATAGCCGGATAAAATCAACATCCCTTTGGAGTGAATGGGGCCCGCCATATCCACTTCACGCTCGATGTCCAACACTCCTTCGTCACCAGGGGAAGCCTGAGCCGTGATGCGAACGGGTTGGCCGAATGACTGGCGGCCAACGGTCAAGACGGTTAAACCATTGACCATGCCGATATGGGTGCCGGTGGTCGAAATTAACACTTGCTGATCCGTAATGGCCCGATGGTAATATTCTTCCATTAAGCCGGTATGAAACTCGCGCTGTTCGATGGTTTTTTCAATGACTTCGCGATCAATGCCATTTTTTTCCAAAGCGCGCGCATAGGCAGAAGCCTCGGCCAACACATCGCGCAATATGGCTTTGTTGGTGTACAAGCGGTGCTCATCTTCGGCTAGGCGCGAGGCATACTCAATCAAACGTTCGTAAGCACTGAGTTCAACCTGCAAATCGTCCCAATCGCTGATTTCAGCGGCTAATTGACGCGCCAAGGTCAATTCATGTTCCGGCGTTCGGTCGAGTTCAGCCTCAAACTCGACTTGCACTTTAAATAGACGGCTAAATTGCGCATCCAATTCTTGCAAGGCGTAAAAGTGTGCGGCCTGCCCGACCAAAACCAAGGTCAACTGCAGCGGAAAATCCGGCAAATGGTAGGGAACAACCGTGCTCGAAGAAGGCACCTCAAACGACAATCGCTTGCTCAAAAGCGCGGCTTTGAGATGCGACCAAACCTCCGGTTCACGCAAAACGGTTTGAATATTTAACAGTAGATAACCACCGTTGGCTTTTTGTAACAAACCGGCTTGGTGATTCATTGCCAGGGTTAAGGGATCACTTGCCGCGGCTTGAGCCGAATTAATGGCATATCCAAACAATTTTGGAATGGAGGCATTTTGCTCGTAAATGACCGGCGCATGCTGCAGACCGCGATGATCAACCAGTAGGTTGACGTCAAAAATCGACAAGGCCTGTTGTTCGCTAATCAACTCATCCAGAAGGCTGCTGCTGTTATTGCTGGAGCTGCTCTCTGAAGTCACCCGATCCGAACTCTGATCCCAAAACAGATGCAATTTACCGATAATGGCTTCTTCTAAATCTTGAAGATACTGGGTGATTTGTTCACTGTCCGCAAATTGCTTTTTCAGCCCTTGCAGCATTGGCGTCATGTGCTCTTTGGCAAACTTAGTGTTCAGGCGCTTGCCTTCATCCATAAACTCGTGCTGCATGGCCGGGAAATGCGTTAGTGCCGAATTCAGCGCTTCCTCTACCTCGGCAAAGGCGCTTTCAAAATGTTTTTGAATCGCACTGTCCATGTTTTTTAACTCAACGCTACGATAGGGTTTGCCTTCAATCATTGCGGTTAATAAAAAACTGTTTTCGGTCTGAGTGATTTCAATATCACGCTGCTGCGCCAAATCAAACGCTGGCTGTAACAGTGATTGCTGCTGTTCTGCTAACCGAGTTTCCAACTGTTGCGTTTGCAATTGATAGGCATGGCCATCAAATAACAACGGCAGTTGAGTGGTTAAAGAGGAGATAAAACGTTCAATTTCCGTTTTAAAGGCGTGTCCTCTCCCAGCTTGCAAATACAAATACTGGGTTTTATTTTGCTCCGAAAAATCCGCGACCAGCAGCACATCCTGTGGAATCTCTTTCTGCTGCGCCATCTTTTTTAACATCGCTTTGGTCATGCCAATTCGTCCAACGCCTGGCTCGCCCATAATGAAAATATGGTTTTGGTTGCGCTTGAGATGCAACCCAAAATTCAGGGACTGATAAGCGCGAGGGTGGAAGTGTTGCATAAACTGCAAAATACTTTTATCACGTGACGACTCACACGCCTCTTGTTGCTGATAAAAATGTTCGGAATTGAGTTGAGTAAAGCGATAAAGCTGAGAAACGGAGAGTTTTTCCATGAAGCGTCTTTTTTCAAGGGGCGTAATCGAAAGCACACATAAAGCAAGGCGGCGATTCTGCAGCCAGCCTACTATTTGCCATCCGCTTGCCATCAGTATTGGAAGCAGTCTTATGGCGCTCTCGATAAAATCGACGGGCAACACGATCATCGCCCGCTTTCGCTTACGCCAGGGTGGTAATAAACAGAGTGGCCGAATTTTAGCACGTAATGCCAAAGAATACGCAAAAGCGCAAACCTCAGAGTCTCCCTAGCCGGCTTCTACAAAATCACCGGTCTTGGTTAAGGAGACACAGAATCAGTCCCTATTGTTTAAAACTCATCTCTCGGCGGATTCGCTTGAGTTTTGTGAAACGTCAGGTCTGCGCCCTGGTATTGCTCTTCTGCACTCATGGTCATTGGCGTGACCCGATGAATCAGCCAATAAACCAAATAACCACCCAGAAACGCCACACTCACACCCAAAAGTACCCCTACCAACTGTGACATCAAGGACACGCCGCCAAGCCCGCCCAGGGCGGTGCTGCCAAAAATCCCCACCGCAATAGCACCCCAAATTCCGCATAGGCCATGCAGGGGCCACACACCGAGCACATCATCCACTTTTAGGGTGCGTTGCGTCCAGGTAAAAGCCTTCACAAAGAGAACGCCGGCCACCAAACCAATGACCAGCGCGCCCAAAGGGCTCACCACGTCCGATCCGGCACAGATGGCTACCAAGCCGGCAAGAGGTCCATTGTGCACAAAACCGGGGTCTTTATCCGAAACGAAAGTCGCTGCCAAAATACCGCCAACCATCGCCATCAACGAGTTCATGGCCACCAAGCCTTGAATGCCTTCGACGGTTTGAGCCGACATCACATTAAAACCAAACCAACCGACCGCCAGAATCCAAGAACCCAACGCCAAAAATGGAATGCTGGATGGTGGATAAACATGACGAATCGAACCATTTCCATGGTAGCGATTATGCCGTGCACCAATCACCAAAATCGCCGCTAACGCAATCCAACCGCCCACACCATGCACCACCATTGAACCGGCAAAATCATGAAACCCTGCCCCAAACTGATTTTCCAACCAAGCTTGAATGCCAAAATTGCCGTTCCAAGTAATGCCTTCAAACAAAGGATATATCAACGCCACGGTAAAAAAAGTCGCGGCTAAAACCGGATAAAAACGCGCGCGCTCGGCAATCCCTCCCGAAACAATTGCCGGAATCGCCGCCGCAAACGTCATTAAGAAAAAGAACTTCACCAATTCATAACCGGATTTCTCGGTCATGGCCGTGGTGAGTTGTCCATCCAGATTAAAGCCCAGAAAAACCCCATAAGCGATGCCATAGCCCACAAAAAAGTAAGCCACGGTCGAAACCCCTAAATCACTCATGATTTTGACCAGCGCATTGACCTGGTTTTTATGTTGCACCGTGCCTACTTCCAAAAAAGCAAAACCGGCGTGCATAAACAACACTAAAATGGCGCCCAATAAAATAAAGAGCACATCCATACTTGCATTCAATGATTCCATTTTTTTATCCTCTAAACGTCAGCCGAGCCATCTTGCTGAGTGTGAAATTTTAGCCGATGTTGAATGAATTAATTTCAAAAAATACCCCATTGCAGCTGCTGTCCCACCCACTTTTTCACGTCCATGGTATTGAGGTTTGGGTGAAACGCGAGGAGCTCAATCACCCGCAAATTCAAGGCAATAAACTTTACAAGCTGTATGAAAATCTACGTGCATTTCATGCCGGGGGTTATCGTAGTTTGCTAACGTTTGGCGGTGCTTACTCAAACCATCTTGCCGCCGTAGCTGCAGCGGCTCACGCTGAAAAAATTCCTTTAATCGGTGTGGTGCGCGGTGATGAACTTGCCCATCAGCCTCATCGCTGGAGTCCAACTTTACAGCGGGCGGTGGCACAAGGCATGCACCCCCTATTTGTCAGTCGTGCGGATTACCGCGCGCTGCGAATGCGAACGCAGACACAAATTGAACACTTGCAGAGCAATTATGCAGAACAATGGCCTAATCAAATGGATTCGTCAGGAATTTATTGGTTGCCGGAGGGCGGTTCGAATCTTTTGGCTGTTCAAGGCGTGCGTTATCTGGCACAAGCCTTAGCCGAACAGTGTCCGGATTGGAGTCATCTGTATTGCGCGGTGGGCACCGGCGCTACCTTAGCGGGCTTAAGTGCGTTTAGCCCAGCAAAAGCTGGACGTAAGATTTGTGCGGTGCCGGTGGTCAAGGCTCACGCCGATTTAGCGTCGCAAATCACGGCATGGATTGCACAAACCGGAGCGAGTGAGCCTTGCTCGTGGTCCTGGCATAGCACCCCCTCCAAACGCTACGGCCAACTCTGTGAGCAGCAGCGCACCTTCGTCACTGAGATTTGGGCTCAATTTGCCATCGAGCTAGACCCAATCTATACGCCCCCGACGTTTTACCAATTTTGGCAAGATCTGCTCGCACAACGAATCGCACCCGGCAGCCGCGTGATTTTATTGCACAGCGGTGGTTTGCAAAGCACCAGAACGCACAAGCCAGAGGGCGCACAACAGTAAACAGAGCTCGGCCGTCTCAATCGACAAGCCCAGCAGATCGCCGTTAACGCCCCCCAATAAACGCAACGCAAAACGACGCTGCCACAGCAATAAGCCCATCCAAGGTAACCAGAGAAGCAACGCCCACGGACTGACCCAGACTAGCAGTGCGCTAATAAGCACCAGATGCCCGATTAAAATGGGAAAACCAACCTGAGTAAACATAGCCTGATGCGCTGGCGTTGTACTTGCACATGGGGTACTGCGAATTAATGCCAAGGGCAAAAGTCGTGCCATCATCAAAATCGCTAACCAGATCGCACCCCCTTGCAGCCAAAGTGTGGGGGAAGCTGCCAGCCAAGTAAAACTGCCAACGAGGAGGAGCCATTTCCCCAATAACAAAAGCACCAAGGCCACCGCCGCTGCACTGCCAATCCGACTGTCATGCATAATTTGCAAAGCACGTTCGGGATTTCGGTAAGTCCCCAAGGCCGCATCAGCGCTGTCTGCCAGACCGTCCAAATGCAGGGCACCACTCAGCCAAACCCAAAACACCAAAACAATAAATGCGGATTCAAAAGGAGAAATAAAATCTAGGGAGGTGACCAGCACCGTCAGTGCGGCTGTCAACAAGGCAAAAAGAGCACCAACCGCAGGCAAAAAACGGAGGATACGTACTTGACGTTCTGGACAGTAAGCAACTTGACCGACCGGCAATCGGCTAAAAAACTGCAAACTTAAACGCCACGTTTGCCAAGCCTCAGTAGCCCAGCGCTTCATGCGTTACCTGCAAACGGCACCATGGCTTGCAACTGACAAAATGGCCCGGATGCCGTTGGCGTGACCACAAAACTCAAGCGCGCCGCATAGCCCAGTTGCAGGTGAAAACTGCGTTCCAGTGGTATGCCCAACAAGGAATGCAATAAGCTGCGTTGCACGCCACCATGAGTGATTAACCAAACCGAAGTCTCGGTGCGGTGACACAGTTCATTCCAGGCTTGTTCAACGCGTTGACTGAAGTCGGCCAGCGGTTCAGCTTGCGGAATTTGATCGACAAACGGCTCGGCAAGATAAGCCGCTAAAGCTGAGCCTTCTTGATGCTGCAACTGCGACAAACTTAAACCGTCCCATAGACCAAAATCCCGTTCTTGCCAAGCACAGTCCGTGACAAAGGCACTCTGTGTTTTGGCCGCAAACTGATCGGCAAAAGCCGCACATCTTTGCAAAGGTGAACTGATAATCCACTCAGGTCTGGGTAAATTCGCTACCGCGGCTTCCATTTGACGCCAGCCCAAATCGCTCAGTGGCGAATCGGTTCTTCCGCGTAAAAAAGCGTCATCGGCACAGGCACCATGCCGAATCACCTCAATCTGCACGAGGAACGCCTGCTTGTTCAAAGGTTGCCATTTGCGCGTGCAATATGCAGGCCTGTTGCAGCAACGGCAACGCCAAAGCGGCGCCAGAGGCCTCTCCTAAACGCAGCTCCAATTGCAACAGAGGTTCCACTCCCAATGCATTCAAAATAATCGCATGAGCCGGTTCGGCCGATTGATGGGCAAAGAAGCACCAATCGACCACTCTCGGGAGCGAGCCACAGGTACAAAAGTGGCGTTCAGGAAGTGAATACTTTCCTAGTTGCAGCACCGCCTCCGCATCGGGATTCTGACCAAGCTGATCGTTACGACTGAGCATATCGGCGATCCATAGGGCGGTCGAAGCAATCATGCCATCGACTAAAATCGGAATGCCTAACTGGGTTGCGCGCAAAAAAGCACCGCACATCGCTGCAATTTCAAAGCCACCTAGATATTGCAAAATGCGCAAAGGCGATGTTAGCTGTTGCTCATGCAATGCCAACGCTGTTTCGATGACCTCGGTTTTATGACGCTTTTGGCGCAAGCTGATACCGGTTCCTTCACCGGTTAACTCACTCGGGCTTTCGCCGCTCAATACCGCTGTCATCGCCGCGGCACTGGTGGTATTGCCAATCCCCATCTCCCCTGCAATAAACAGATCCGCGCCGGCTTGTTGCGCGCGTTCGGCAGCGGCAACGCCGGCTTGTAAGGCCGCAAACAATTGTGCTTCGCTCATCGCCGCTTGCTGCACAAAATTGGCAGTGCCGGCGGCAACACGAGCGCAAATCAAATTGGGCAAAGGGCCAACATCACTGAGAATCCCAACATCAACCACCTCAAATTGCGCTTGATGATGCTTGGCTAACACGCTGATTGCGGCACCGCCCGCGCAAAAATTTTTGACCATTTCGGCGGTAACCGATTGTGGAAACGCAGAAACCCCTTCTGCCGCAACGCCATGATCGGCGGCAAACACAGAAATCCAAGGCCGACTAATTTGCGGTTGTGCGGTTTTTTGCATCCCCGCTAAGCGAAATACAACTTCTTCCAAACGCCCAAGCGATCCTTCTGGCTTGGTCAGTTGCTGATGATGGGCATAGGCCTGTTCAATCGCACTGTCATCAATCGCTTGGGTGGAATACAAAAAATCAGGCAAACTCATCGAACGTCCTTAAAAATGAATAAATACAATAAAATACGGAGCAAACCTAATTAAGGTTTAAGCCCCTTTTAAACGCATTGGCAGGCCAGCGGTGACAAAAGTGACTTGCTCAGCAAGCTGCGCAATGGCTTGGTGCAAACGGCCTAGCTCATCGACAAACGATCGACTCATCTGCCCGAGTGGCACCACGCCCAAACCGATTTCATTACTGACCAAAATCAGTGGCAAGCGCGTCTGCTGCAAGAAATCCAGCAGCCTCTCAGTTTGCAAGACACGGCAGTCGGCTTCCAATAAATTCATCATCCACAGCGTCAGGCAATCCACTAACACCAAACAAGGGGTTGCCCTATGCTGCTGCTCCAAGTTTTGTAGGCAGGCGGCCAAAGCCAAAGGCTCTTCAACGGTATGCCAAGTGCTTGGACGGCGCTGATGATGGTGATCAATCCGCTGTGCCATTTCGCTGTCCTCTTGCCATTGCCCTTGCGCATTACGAAAACCGCGCGGCGCAGTGGCGCAATAAACAACGCTTCCTGCCACATGTTCTGCTTGCCACGCCTTGGCCAACTGCTCCGCATAGGCGCTTTTCCCGGAGCGAGCTCCGCCAAGAATCAGATGAGTCATCTCCACACTGCCTGCTAAAAAAGTCGCTATTTTAAAGTGAAGTACCGCTTTGTGTTCACTTTCTCTGCACGCCGTTTGCCAATCCTGACTATGTTATTGATCAATGCCTAATAAAAACTCGAAAGACACTAATATAAATATTACTTATCAAAAGATAAGCAAAATAAATTTATAATCTTAATTTTTAGGATTCTACACCGAGGCACTCATGGCAACCACTCGAAAACTCACTGTTTTAGGCAGCGGTTTTGCCGCTTTGACAGCGTGCAAAACCTTGCGCAAACTCAATCCGCAAGCCGAAATCACCTTAATTTCCCCTGCGGCAGAACTCATTTATCTGCCCAGCATAATTTGGATTCCAGCCGGGCTGCGCCAAGGCGCTGACCTGCGGGTAAATCTGAATCGCTTCTTAGCGAAACAGCGCATTACCCATCTGCCGGCGCGGGTTCAAAACGTGAGTCAAGGCGGCCGCTTAGTCACCACGGATCAAGGCGAGTTTACCAACGATGGTCTGATTATTGCCTCTGGCGGACGGTTTATCAAAAAACTGTCCGGAATTGAACATGCCATCACCCCATGCGAAGGTATTGCGGCTGCCGAGAAAATTCGCGATCGTCTCGCGCAGATGTCAGGCGGCACCATTGCGATCGGTTTTGGCACCAATCCTCAGGAAACTTCAGCCATGAGGGGTGGGCCCATGTTTGAGTTTTTATTTGGCATCGACACTTTGTTACGTCGCCAAGGACGCCGCGATCAGTTTAAGCTAATCTTTTTTAATGCCTCGGCCGAACCGGGCAAACGCTTGGGCGATCAAGTTCCACAAAAAATCGGGGCCATGATGGCCAAAAAAGGCATCGAATCGCATTTAGGGCACAAAATTATCGGGTTTGAGGCGCAAACCGTTAAAACCGAGGGCGGTGAGTTTCATGCCGATTTCATTCTGTTTATGCCTGGAATGACGGGCCCAGCTTGGTTACCGGACAGTGATTTGCCCAGCTCAGCAGGCGGTATGATTCAAGCCAATGCGTTCGCGCAAGTGGTAGGCTGGCCGGCAACCTATGTGGCCGGCGATGCAGGGAGCTTCCCGGGGCCAGACTGGCAAGCGAAGCAAGCGCATGCGGCCGATTTACAAGCCAAGACGGCCGCACAAAACTTGACCAAAGAGCTCAATGGTCGAACCAATTTGACGGCCTTTAAGCATGAGTTGATTTGCATTATTGATACTTTGTCGCATGGTATTTTAGTCAAGCGTACCGAGCAAGGCACCACCCTTCTTCCGCCTTGTCGCCTGTTGCATTGGGCCAAACGCGCGTTTGAAGGTGTTTATCTACGTCAATACCGTTAAAACGGACTCCCCCTTGGCCGCGCTA
The DNA here is from genome assembly GCA_016936535.1 of Thiotrichales bacterium. Taxonomy (GTDB): domain Bacteria; phylum Pseudomonadota; class Gammaproteobacteria; order Thiomicrospirales; family Thiomicrospiraceae; genus Thiomicrorhabdus. The sequence continues at coordinate 27,854 of JAFGXP010000010.1, forward strand.
AACCATTAAATCAATCTGCTGTACCGAGCCAACACCACCGGACTCTTGCAAAAATACCGAGCTGCTGCGCATCTGGGCCAGTGGCTGGTTTTGGGCATCGGTGAAGGTAAAGGGACTGGCAATCGCGCTCAAGGCAATCGCACCGACATTGAGCGCCAGCAATCCGTGCAACTGTTTTTGGCCTTCTGCGGTTTGGTGCCAAATTTGGAGCTGAGCAAAGACCGAATCGTTTTCATCAATCCAACCGTTTCCATCTTCATCGTAGGCGGCCAATTCCCCAAACCCCTCGCCGGTTTCCGGTCCAAACAGTTCGCTCCCCTGATCAATCTGACCATTACCATTGCGGTCTAATGCCAAGAAACCAGAACCTGCTTGCAAAAACGGCAAGCTTTCTTGTTGGCCGTCGTTATTCAAATCAAACGCAATGCGCTCCAAGCTTAAGCGCGCATTCTGGCCGCCAAAATTGACAACCAACGGGTCTTGCGGCACCGCGCCTTGCGACTGTTGCCAAGCCGTCGTCTGAAAAAACGTGCGCTGCATCTGCGCTGAAAATGCAAAGCGAACTTGCTGACCCGACTCGGTCAGCACCACTCCCTCTGCCTGCCAATTCAACTGTTCGGTTTCTTGAAAAGTCTGTTGCCACTGCTGCTGAACACCAAGATTGGCTGTGGAAGTGAAGGTTGCAGGGGTATTTGTGCTCTCTGCTCGTGCCACTGAGGCTGGCACCGATCCACCTGCGGGAGTTTCAGCCGCAAGCGGCCGATCTTGATAACCATAGATTTGAAGACGGTAAGGTTTTCCAGTCATCTGCTCAATCAACTGCTCGACGGCTTCGACCATTTTTAAAAGCTGCGGGGGCATGGTGGGTTTGGACGCTGTAGCGGCATCGGTTGAAGGCACTTGCCGCTGCAATGAAGGCGCAACAAAACGCTGCCACGCACCTTGCCATTCACCTGGAGTGAAGGCTTGTGCTGCCAAGCCAGTAGAGTGGGTCCAAACTTGTTGGGTCCGCTGAACCTGCGCGTGTTCTTGTACCCAAGAGCTTGAGGCGTGACTTTGGCCATCTGCATGAAAGACCTGCATTCTTGCACTCAATGCACGAGCAGCCTGCTGCTGATCCTGAACATTTTGTGTCGCTTGTAATTGGCCTTGAACAAACATTTGCTGACTTTGTTGACGGGTTTGTTGCTGATACCACTGGGCGTCTGCGCTCAGTTGCAACATCGAATGGGCAATTTTCATCTTTCATCTCTCCAAATAGGCGGACCTTCGGTGGCGTGACGGTCTGAATTGCCGCTTAGCACACCCTGGCTAAAATTCGTCTATCCCTTGTGGAGTCTCGGTTAAGAACGGCTTTACCCATCTTCTTAACCGATTTTGAAAGTAACGGCCAAAGCCGTTAAAACTGAAGAAAAAAAGTAACTAAGTGAATGGTTTACCCTTAATTGAAAAACGCATTTTATGAACGGGCTTATGCCAGTAAATCCTGCCGCCATTCTGGATAACCTTCCAGCAGGCGCTTGGCATCAAAGCCTTGCGCTAGCAAAGCTTCGACCGCTTCCTGCGACCACATACAGTAAGGCCCGCGGCAATACACAATCAACGGCTGGGCACGATCAAGCTGCGCCAAACTCTGTGACAACTGCTCAATCGGCACATTAATCGCGTTGGGCAGATGCCCGGCGGCAAATTCATCCTGCGGCCGCGCATCCAGCAAGGTAAACGCCTGCTGGTCGCGCGCCATTTTTTTCAGCGCCTGCAAAGAGATCGGTTCCAGCGGCGTATCTGGCTTGAGATGTTGTTGCAACAAAACCTGCATCGCCTCTAGCTGGGTTTCTGCCACGGCGCGCAGGCTGACAATCAGCTCATAGACCGAGGCGTCGCTCAACGCATAAATAATGCGCTGGCCCTCGCGGCGGTTTTTCACCAGACCGGCCTGCTTAAGGGTTTGCAGATGCTTGGAGACATTGGCAATGCTCAATCCCAACTTGCGGTGCAGCGTGTCCACATCGCACTCGCCCTGGGTGAGCACATCCAGAATCATCAAGCGGTTGGCCTGCCCCAGCGCCTTGCTGACTTGCGCAAGCTGTTCAAACAGATGCAGTTTTAATGAAGTGGAACCCATACGACCTCTTTGCTCGAAAAACGGCGCCTAGTTTAGCCTATTTGGGTTGCATCAACAGCCATACCGAGAAAAACCCAGAATCGAACTTCATCACCTTTCCCACTCCACGCGTTTCTAGTTCAAAGCAAGTTTGCCATCCTGTTTAGCACGAATAGGAACTTACTCTCTTTTAAGATTAGTGCTTTGAAAAACAGGGAGGCTTGCTAAATATCTCCTTCAGAAATTCAACCAATTAGTTGATTAACTAATTTTTTTACGTATCATTCAACCAGTAAGTTGAATTAATCGAAATCGCAAGGTGCAGCTTGACCCAACATCGTCCCCCACTTAGTCAAGCTTTATGCTTCCATTCTCATGGTATCCGCGCCAATCTGGCGCAGATTGTGCAGCAACTGATTCAGGTCTTTCTGGTGGGCTTGACCCTTGGCATGACGCGCACCGTGGTGCCGGGGCTGGCGGAAAGCGAATTTGGTCTGGCGGCGCAGGCGTTTATGAGTTTGGCGCTGTTTGTGGTGGTGTTTGGGCTGGTCAAGGCGCTGATGAACCTGCTCGCCGGACACCTCAGCGACCGCTTTGGCCGCCGTCGCCTGTTGGTGGTCGGCTGGCTGCTGGCGATTCCGGTACCGCTTTTGATTTTTTACGCGCAGTCCTGGGCGTGGATTTTGTGGGCGATGCTGTTTTTGGGCTTAAACCAGGGGCTGTGCTGGTCGATGGCGCTCAACAGCAAGCTCGATCTGGCGCGCGCCGATCAAAAGGGGCTGATTAACGGCTTCAACGAATTTGCCGGCTACGCGGCGGTGGGTCTGGCAGGCTGGGTCAGCGCGTATCTGGCGGAATTGTTCGGCGCGCGCGACGCCCTGCTCGGCTTTGGTTTGGCGGTGATTGGTTTGGGGCTGCTGCTGGCGCTGTGGAAGGTGATCGATACTCATCCCTGGTCAAAATTGCATCAGCAAAACCATCAAGCCGCACAAGCCGAAAAGAGCGAAGCGGTAAATCATCACGCCGTGAGTCTTAAAGCGATGATGGTTTATGCCACCTTCAAACAGCCGCAATTGGTGGCGCTCAATCAGGCCGGCCTGGTGGAAAAATTTGTGGATGCACTGGTGTGGGTGTTTATGCCGGTGTATCTGCTGAGTCAGTCGCAGTCTTTGGTGCAGGCCAGCGCCATTATTGCCGTTTACGGCGTGGTGTGGGGGGCGTCGCAACTTGTCACCGGCCCCTTGTCCGACAAAGTCGGGCGGCGCGGGTTGATTGCTAGCGGTTTCTGGCTGTGCGGCGTCACCAGTCTGGCATTTGTATGGGTGGAAACGGCTTGGGCGTGGACCCTTTTGGCCGCGTTAATGGGCTTGGGCATGGCCATGCTCTACCCAACATTGGGCGCGGCGGTCGCCGATGTGGCCGAACCCAAATCGCGCGCCAGTATTTTAGGCATCTACCGTTTCTGGCGCGATTTCGGCTACGCCGCCGGCGCTTTGATGATGGGCGTTTTGGCGTATTACAGCGAATCGGTCATCGGGCCGTTTTATCTGGTGGGCGCGATGATGCTGCTATCGGGTCTGTGGGTGTGGTTTGCCTTGAAACCGAACACGACCGAACCCCCTAAGCGTTTTGAATCGTGAATAAGATAATTTACGCAGTAAACGCTTGCGCGGCGGCCGGAACTCAGTATGCTGGTGCGGCGATAAACCGCAAAATAAAGTAATAAAGTAATAAAAAACAACAAGACAACGTAAGCGAACAAGTGTTTGTACGATTCACCAAAATGGTTTTATTTTAGAGGAGAACCTAAACTATGTTTTTAAATTCATCCCTGCGTTTACCTACCCTAACGGCAGCGCTTTTGGGCTTCAGCTTATTGGCTAATCCATTGCAAGCTGCCGAAATCCAAGAAATTAAACAGCCTTACCAAGGTCTGACTGTGAATGCGAATTTAATGCTGGCAGACGGCAAAAGCTATGCAGATTCGATGGTGTTGATTACCCACGGCACCCTAACCCACAAGGGCCGCTCAACCTACGCTCAGTTGCAAAAAAACCTGGCGGCTCAAGGCGTGAGCTCTTTAGCTTTCAATCTTTCTTTAGGGGTTAATGATCGTGATGGAGAATATGACTGCGCCGTTACGCACACTCACAAACATACCGATGCACTGCAAGAAATTGGTTTCTGGGCCAATTGGCTAAAAGAGCAAGGCAGCCAAGATGTAACCCTGATGGGCCATTCACGCGGCGGGAATCAAGCAGCGTGGTACGCAAGTGAACAGGCTGCGCCGAACGTTCAACGCCTGGTGTTATTGGCACCTGCGACGGGCGAACAACAATCCGCCAGCGAATATTCAGCCAAAGCCGGTAAACCGCTTGAACCGATTCTTAAACAAGCTCAGCAATCGGTTGCAGAAGGCAAAGGCGATACACTGCTACAAAAAACCGACTTTATCTATTGTAAAGAAGCTACCGTCAGCGCTGCGGCCTTTGCAGACTATTACACGCCAAAATCACAGTTTGATACCCCATCGCTGTTGAAAGATGCCAAACTCCCGACCCTGGTCATAATGGGCAGTGCGGATACTGTTGTCGCGGATCTCCCTGCAAAAATCCAACCTTTGGCTGAAGCCGGAAAAATACAAACCGTAACCTTGGAAGATGCCGATCACTTCTTCCTCGATTTCGCCAATGAAGACACCGCGAGCGCCATAGTCGAATTTATCCAATAACCAATGCAATGCCCGCCGTTATGCGGGCATGCGGCCTTCCTTAAAGGCAAATGACAAACGGCAAATGACAAATAAAAAGTACCGAAACACAAGCTCTGCAATCTCCTTCTCTCAGTAAAATCATCCTCTTTGTTAAAACCCAAATCCAAATAGTTAATATAGATTTGCAGAATCCGTTTAATCCACCCGCCATCTGAAAATGCTGAGATTAGCAAACGTGCAATATTGTCTTCCTCTTCCCCCTTTTCTAGCAGGCACACGCATCTTCGCCTTGAATGACCATGCCAAGGGCAATTTAACGCCTTCTGCGTTTCCTTGGCTTTATCGAGAGCAAGCCGGTCATTTTGCTAGAATATTGATTTTGATTTCGATCGGAAGAGGAATATGAGCAAAACAAAGTTGATTACACAGGAAGGTTTTAACCGACTTCAGGCCGAGCTGGATCAGTTATGGCGTAAAGAACGGCCTGAAGTAACCAAAATTGTGGCTTGGGCAGCGAGTTTGGGCGACCGTTCCGAAAACGCGGACTATCAATACAATAAACGCCGCTTACGCGAAATTGACCGACGCTTGCGTTTTTTACGCAAGACGCTAGAGGAGGTAAGAATTGTGCCCTACCACCCACAGCAAGAGGGCAAGGTCTTTTTTGGTGCTTGGGTACAGCTCGAAGATTTGGACGGCAATCGCTTGCAGTTTCGGATTGTAGGGCCTGAGGAGATTTACGGCCAAACGGATTACATTTCGGTGGATTCGCCCATGGCGCGCGCCTGCTTGCAAAAGCAAGTGGACGATGAAGTGCGCGTACAAACCCCGAGCAGTGATAAAACCTGGTATGTCTTGGCGATTCGTTATTCAAATTTCACCGAAATGTCATAAAAGTTTTCGTTGCAGTCAAAGCAAATTCCCGTATATTACATTAATCTGCATAAGCAAATATATGGTGCTGCCTGCGGGCTATACTGGCACAAAAAGGTAAGTTAACGCATTAGGAGAAAAGGATGATTCGGATTGCTATCAACGGTTTTGGTCGCATGGGACGCTTGGGATTACGTCAGGCATTTGATTGGGGGACAATTGAATTTGTCCATATCAATGAAATCGCCACCGATGCAGCTGGGTCTGCGCATTTGCTCAACTTTGATTCAGCCCATGGACGCTGGTGCCATAAAGCCACCGAAGCAAACGGTCAAATTGTCATTGGCGAACAGCGTATTGGCTATAGCTCGCATAAAAACTTGCAAGACTTTGACTGGGGCGCACTGCAAGTCGATATCGTTTTGGAATGCACCGGAAAGTTTCGTACCCGTGCCGATGTTCAACCTTACTTTGACCAAGGCGTGAAACAAGTCATTGTCGCTGCGCCTTTTAAAGAAGGGGTGAAAAATATTGTGATGGGCATTAACGACCAGATTTTTGTGGCCGGCGAAGACTCCTTAATTACGGCCGCTTCCTGCACCACCAACTGCATCGCACCGGTGATTAAAGTATTGCATGAAAAAATTGGCATTTCCCATGGCTCAATCACCACCATGCACAACCGAACCAATACCCAAAAAGTGGTGGATCATGGCCACAAAGACTGGCGTCGTGCACGTTCAAGTTTTGAATCGCTGATTCCAACCTCCACCGGCTCGGCCACGGCGATTGGCACTATTTTTCCGGAGCTAAATGGCCGCTTAGACGGCATTGCGGTACGCGTGCCTTTTATGAATGCCTCGCTTACCGATTTGGTAATGGAAATGCAGCGACCAACCTCGGTCGAAGAGGTCAATCGTCTCTTTAAAGAAGCTTCTGAAACCTATTTAAAAGACATTTTAGGTTATGAAGAACTGCCACTGGTGTCGGTCGATTATGAGGGCGAAACCTGCTCATCGGTGATTGATGCGCTCTCAACGCGTGTGATTAATGGTACCCATGTTAAGGTGCTTGCTTGGTATGACAATGAAATCGGTTATATGCAGCGGATGATGGAGTTGGCGGTCAAGGTCGGCAAGGCGAATCGGGCCGCACAAGGAGACTGAAAACATGAATCTGAAACAGCAATATGCGCTGGTTACCGGCAATTATTGGGCTTTTACCCTAACCGATGGCGCTTTGCGAATGCTGGTGCTGCTGTATTTTTATCAGCTTGGCTATTCCCCTCTCGAACTGGCGTTGCTGTTTCTGTTCTATGAATTTTTTGGGATTGTCACCAACTTGTTTGGCGGCTGGCTTGGCGCACGGGCTGGGCTCAATGTCACCATGAACCTTGGCTTAACGATTCAGATTGGCGCTCTGATCATGCTAACAGTGCCGACCGAATGGCTCAGTGTGCTTTATGTTATGGTGGCGCAAGCTTTGTCTGGTATTGCGAAAGACCTGAATAAAATGAGTGCCAAAAGCTCGATTAAAGCCTTAGCCAGTGATGGCGACGGCAAGCTTTATCGTTGGGTGGCCGCTTTAACAGGCTCCAAAAATGCCTTAAAAGGGGTTGGTTTCTTTTTAGGTGCTCTCTTACTAGAACTCTTCGGTTTTGCGAATGCGATGTGGATTATGGCCAGTATGCTGGCGATTGCCTTGCTTGTCTCACTGATTAAACTGGATGGACGTTTAGGGAAAGCCCGTAACAAGCCGAAATTTGGGCAGATGTTTGCCCATTCGCCAGCTGTTAATTGGCTTTCTGCAGCGCGTTTATTTTTATTTGGCGCGCGCGATGTGTGGTTTGTGGTGGCTTTACCGGTCTTTGCAGCCAGTGTTCTGGACTGGTCACATTTACAAATCGGCACCTTTATGGCGCTATGGATTATCGGCTACGGTATCGTACAAGCGGCCGCGCCCAAACTGATTGGTCGTCAACAAAACCCGACGGCACGCCATGCTTTTTGGCTGGCACTGGTCTTGGCGGCCGTACCGATGTTTATGGCCTATGCCTTGCATTTAGATCCACAAACCATTCTGGTGATTGGCTTACTGATTTTTGGCGTCTTGTTTGCGCTTAACTCAGCCGTTCATTCGTATTTGATTGTTGCTTATGCAGATGAAGATGGCACTTCCAAACAAGTCGGATTTTATTACATGGCCAACGCGGGTGGACGCCTGGCAGGAACCTTGTTATCCGGTTATGTATATCAGACGGCCGGAATGGAAGCTTGCTTAACGCTATCGGCTGTTTTTATCCTACTCGCGGGATTGCTTGCCCTGCGAATTGAGCGACCCGTTCAAGCCTAACGTCAGTTAGAACCGTCGTTGCGGCCGCCAGTTGGCCGCTTCAACCTGTTGCAAATGACGCTTAAACTCGTCTGCCATTTGCCGATCCCACTGTTGGTCTTTTGCTGCCTCACACCCCCCCTTGTCACTTAATTGATCATTAAACGCCATTGCAATCTGCTGCTGATAAGCACGCGTATCACGCGAAATAAAACTCTGAATATAATTGTTGGCGGTCATACCGTATTTGGTGATAAACAAACGGTTCACCTGATTAAAATGTTTGGCCACACTGGTGCCCCGACAACGTTTGGCAAACTCGTCATTTAGGAGCGCCAATTCAATTAAGCGGTCGTGCGTTACCTGTTGAACTTGTTGTTCATCCGGACTCAGCTGTGCGTTCGCGCTAAGCGGACTTCCCCAAAGCAAACTGCATAAGACAACAGGAAATACTCCCAGTTTTTTCATAGTCGCATCACTCTTTTTTATCGCGAATCGAACGGCTTTGCCAGTAAGCGGCAAAAAGCACACCGCTCACATTATGCCACACACTGAATAGCGCGCCGGGAAGAGCACTGGCAGCGCCAAAATATTTCACTGCAATCGCCACACTTAACCCCGAATTCTGCATCGCAACCTCAATCGCTACGGTTCTGGCGACCACCGTATCGTACCCCAATAGCCGACTCACGCCATAACCGGCCGCCAAACCAAGCAAATTATGTAACATAACCGCCAAGGCCAAGGTCCAAACTAGGCTTTGAAGGTTATTGGCATTTAATGCCATCACAATGGCTACAATCAACGCAATGGCCGCGATTGCCAGCCAAGGTAAGACGGGGGAAACCGATAAAACCATAGCTGGCCACAAAGCACGCAATCCCATACCCAGTAACAACGGAACCAGCATCACGGTGGCTAAAGTATGAAAAATAGCGGCAACCGGGACGCTAATCTCACTTTGCAGCGTCAACCATGTCAAGGCTGGCATCAACAAAATCGCTAAGAGCGTAGAGACCAAGGTCATTGAGATCGATAAAGCCAAATTCCCACGCGCCAAATAGGTCATTACATTTGACGCGGTCCCTCCCGCCGCTGTGCCAACCAACACCATACCAATCCACCAGGATTGCGGCAGTTGTAAAGCCCATGCCAGACCAACCGCCGCCAATGGCATGACGGTAAATTGCAATGCCACACCCAAAAACAACACCCTACGCAATTGCCAGGCGCGTCTAAAATCTTGCCAACGCAAAGACAAACCCATGGCGAACATAATCAGTGTTAACAAGGGCACAATCCAGGTCTGCAAAGCCGCAAAAGGAGTAGGCCATCCATACCCTAAGCCCGCAGCAATCAGAATGGCAACGGCAATTTTCCAAGCTTGCTGCATCAGAAATCTCCTTGTCATTTATTCAAAAACCTTACAACTCATCCGCAGGGCTTAAGTGGCCAAAACCGTGTAAATCGAAACACAAAACGCCATTGGGTTCTAAGCAAAAAGCGACTTTATCTACAAAACGACCAGAAGCATTTAATCCCATACAGGAAAAAACTTGCCAATCATATTCAAAATGCAGAAGGTAGCGATCCTTATCGCAGAATTCAACCCGCACAAACTGCCACTCACCAACGGAATGCGCCAACGGGTTTAAATAACTCAAATCGCGCTCTAGCAGAGGTTGCAAACTACCCTGCTGAGCTTGTAAACACAATAATAAAAGCCTTTTCAAGCGCGTGCTGGGTGTTAGGCGATCGATCTCTTGCTGCGCCTGTATTAGCGCCCTAGACAAGTCAGACGATGCGGGAAGGATTAAACGATAAAACATAGTAAAAAGTAGCCGCTCATTCGCACGGCGGTTCTGTTGTTCGGCGTAAACTAAACCGCGCTAACACACCTATTCTGGAAAAGCGTTCTATTGGCAGGGCGCTAAATAACTGAGTGATTGACAAGGGTAAATTATTGGCTATTTGTATGATGGGGTAAAAGCAGGTTTTAACCGTAAAATTGGGAGGATTATGCGACTTCATCGAGCACATTCACCGCTCTGCGCCACCACAAACGCTACGCAATAATGGCGCTCATCACTCACACTGATTTGCCAATCGGTTGCACCGAGCAATTCAGCACGTTGCGCAGCAGAGCCGCTTAATTGCAGATAAGGTTGGCCACTTGGGTGATGGTGAATTGCCATCTGCTCAAAGCTAACGCCTTGCGCAATCCCCGTGCCCAAGGCTTTGGCTACCGCCTCTTTTAATGCCCAGCGTTTTGCCAGAAAACGGACTGGAAAACGGTGCGCAACAAAATCTTCCCATTCGCTGGCGGCCAATAAGCGTCTAGCAAAACGTTCACCCTGCCGCGCGTATAAGGCCTCAATCCGTGATGTTTCGACCAAATCGGTGCCAATCCCAACCAACATTGATTGGCACCTAATTCAAATAGGCTTGCATACGTGCCTGTTGCATAATGCGCTTCATTTCGCGCACCGCTTCGGGCAAGCCGCTAAAAACCGCTTGCGCCACAATTGCATGCCCAATATTCAGTTCATGAATTTCTTTAATCGCAGCGATGGCTGCCACATTGTGATAATGCAAACCATGCCCAGCGTTCACGATCAAACCTTGCGCCACGGCCAATCCCGTTGCTTGGCGAATCCGCACTAATTCGGCTTGAACGGCTTGAGGTTCTGTCAACTCGGCATAGGTCCCTGTGTGCAACTCAATGACTGGAGCACCGACCGCTTTGGCTGCCAAAATTTGCTGCTCTTCTGGATCAATAAACAGCGAAACACGGCAACCCGCATCAGCCAGACGGTGACACACCTCGGTGAGCCAGGCTTTCTGGCCGGCCACATCCAACCCCCCTTCGGTGGTCAGCTCTTCCCGTTTTTCGGGAACCAAGCAGACATCTTCTGGGCGCAGCGCGCAGGCCAATTGCACCATCTCTTCAGTCGCGGCCATTTCAAGATTGACCTTGGTCTGGCGAACTTGAGTAATACGTAAAACGTCTTCATCTTGAATATGACGACGGTCTTCACGTAAATGCAGCGTAATGCTGTCTGCACCCGCCATTTCCGCATCTAAGGCCGCCTTAATCGGATCTGGATAACGGGTGCCGCGTGCTTGGCGTAAGGTGGCGACATGGTCAATATTAAGTCCAAGATAGATTGGGTTCATGGCAAGTTTCCTAAACAGACAATCGAATGCGCCCAAGCGGGTGCGGGGTTATTTAAGGGATTTGAGCAACAATTTACGCGCTTGAATTGGCTGAGAACCCAAATGCGGGGCCAGTGCCTGAGAGAGCAATTGCCGCAAGGATTTTAAGCAAAACGCAGGAGGACAAAATGGCCACGGCTGTCTAGCAGCCGCCAATTGCTGAACGCAGCGACCAGAAATGGCCTGTGTTTGCGGAATCCCAAGGGCCGGATGCCAAGGCCAAAAGCCAGTATGCGGCTGATAAACATAGTCAAGTTCATCTGCAATCGCCTGACCGTGGGCATCTTGACTCCACTCTATTCCATGACCCAAGGTGTCCAGCAAATGCCATTCAAACCAGCGTAGTGCACAGGCTTGCGTATAAGACTGCTGCTCAATCGGCTGCAATTGTAGTTTGGTTAAGGCCCACAAAACTTGCGTATAGTCTTGAAACAGGGCTTCTTGAGCCAAACCTGGATACAAAAGGCGATAGAGCAGTTCATTGATGTACAGCCCACAAACCGCCGTTTGTCCTTGTAACGGAAAATGGCTGCCGGCACTTTCAAACGCACTGAGCGTTGGTAAAGGTTGAGTCACTCGGGCTTGCCAACGCAATTGCAAAGGTCTAAATGGCTGAAGCAACGCCGCTTTACCTTGGGCTTTTTTACCCCCACGCACCGAACGTGCGATGGCATTAAACTTACCTTGTTCTGCACTAAAAAAAGTGACCAGTGCACTGGTTTCGCGGTAGGGGCGGCTGTGCAAAACCCAAGCAACCTGCTCAAAGTGCTGCACAGCCCTATCCTCTAACTGCTGTAGTTGTCGTTGTACCCCAGACTGGCTAAGGCACGGGCATCATCCGACCAATTTTCTTTGACTTTAACCCATAATTCCAGATGCACACGAGCATCGAGCATATTGAGCAAATCTTTACGTGCTTGGCTGCCAATGCCTTTAATGATTTCGCCACCTTTACCAATGACAATTTGCTTTTGTCCAGGACGCTCCACCAAGATCAAGCCATGGATAACCCAACGCCCTTCGGTTTCGTCAAAATGAAATTGCTCGATTTCAACCGTCGCACCATAGGGCACTTCATTTCCCAAGGTCCGCATTAATTTTTCGCGGATAATTTCAGCCGCCATAAAACGGCTGGAACGATCCGTCACGTAATCGGTTGGAAAAATCGCCGCCTGCTGCGGCAGATGTTTTAACACCTCGGCCTCAATTGCATCCAAGTTAATTTTTTTGTAAGCAGAAACCGGAATCAGAGCGGTAAACGCGACCTCGGATGAAATCTGTGCAATAAACGGCAACAAAGCTTCTTTATTTGCAAACTTGTCCACTTTATTGACCACTAAAATAATCGGCTGCTCTAGGTGCTGTAACTTTTGAGCAACCGCTTGGTCTTCTTTTGTCCAGCGACCGGCCTCAACCACAAACAAAATCGCATCCACATCGGCAAACGCACTTTGCGCGGTGCGATTCATATAGACATTAATGCTGCGCTGACCGCCAAGGTGAATGCCTGGCGTATCGACATAAACAATTTGGTGCTTCTCTGTGCTGAGAATGCCATGAATACGATGCCGCGTGGTTTGTGGCTTGTGTGAAGTAATGCTGATTTTTTGGCCAAGCAATTCATTCATCAATGTGGATTTCCCCACATTCGGCCGACCAATAACCGCAACAAAACCTGCCTGAAAATCGGTTTTTACATCGGATGGAGAAGGGGGAAAATCTTGACTCATGGCAACTCTCTTTTAAACGGTAAGAACAGCAGAACGAGACGAAAGACACGGCTATTCATCAAGGGCTTCAATCGCTGCAATGGCAATTTCCGCTGCCTTTTGTTCGGCTTTACGGCGACTGGAATCGGTTGCTTCAAATTTGGTTTTCAATTTTTCAACATAGCAACTGATGGTAAACGCCTGCGCATGCGCAGCGCCATTGACGCTGATAATACTGTATTCTGGCAAGGCTTCATTCAAGGATTGCAACATTTCCTGCAACCGAGTTTTTGGGTCCTTACCGACTTTTTTAGGATCTAAATCTTGTAATCGGCGTTCATACAAGCGATGCACCAGTGCTCGGCAAGGTTCTAAGCCACCGTCTTCGTACACGGAGGCGATAATCGCTTCAACCGCATCGGCTAAAATAGAATCGCGACGAAACCCACCACTTTTCAGCTCACCAGGGCCAAGCACCAGATAATCACTAAGTTGATACTCTCGACCAATCACAGCCAAAGTATCGCCCTTAACCAAATGCGCACGTACCCGACTCATATCCCCTTCTGCCAACTTAGTAAACTGGTGGAAGAGTGCATCCGCAATGATGTAGTTGACCAAACTGTCGCCTAAAAACTCGAGGCGCTCATTGTTTCGGGCGCCAACACTGCGATGCGTTAAGGCACGCTGAAGCAGCGTAACATCCTGATAGTCATAACCCAATTTTTTCGCCAGCATATTGAGTTTGGCTAAGCGCTCAGAGTCTAGTGCCGGCTGCGGTTTGCCTACCATGCCTAATCAATCCCTTTTCCAATACGGTCCAGGTTGACGCCCTGATCCCAATTCATCCAAATTACAAAGGCTTTGCCTTTCAGATTTTTTTCAGGCACAAAGCCCCAAAAGCGGCTGTCATTACTGTGATCACGATTATCGCCAACCATAAAATAATGACCTTCCGGAACCGTTACAGGCCCCATGTCGATACTGGTTTTGTCCAGATCCAATAGCACCTGATGATTCACATTGTTTTGCAAAGTCTCCTGCACCACTTGGGCATCATTCATGACTGCGCCAGAGTTCCGACCGCGATAAGGACCCATCGGTGACATCTGTACCGCTTTACCATTGATAAAAAGGGTTCGATTCAGATAAGCCACCGTGTCACCCGGCAGACCAATAACGCGCTTAATGTAATCGACATCCGGATCATTTGGATATTTAAAAACGACCACATCGCCACGCTCAGGTTGGCTAATTGGGATAATCGTGGTTTGCACCACAGGTAACTTAACGCCATAAGCAAATTTATTAACGGCGATAAAATCTCCAATTTCTAGCGTTGGATACATGGAGCCAGACGGGATTCGGAAAGGCTCAATAATAAACGAGCGCAGAATCAACACCACTAAAAACACCGGAAACAGCGAACGCGAATACTCCACCAAAATCGGTTCTTTTGCACCCGTAGTCGATTTCAACCGTGCCGGCCGCCAAACCAAACGATCGACATACCAAATCACCCCAGTAATCAGGGTAATCATCACTAAAATCAATTCAAAATTCACGATGACTCTCCTGAATCGAGAATCGCCAAGAAGGCTTCTTGCGGCAGTTCAACATTACCGATCGACTTCATGCGTTTTTTCCCTTCTTTCTGTTTCTGCAACAGCTTTTTCTTACGCGATACGTCACCACCGTAACACTTGGCGGTCACATTTTTTCGCAAGGCTTTGACGTTAGTGCGGCCAATAACTTTGGCACCAATCGCCGCTTGAATCGCCACATCAAACATCTGGCGAGGAATCACTTTTTGTAATTTATCGATAATCGACTTACCGCGCTGCACCGCAAAAGAGCGATGCACAATGACCGCCAGCGCATCGACTTTTTCACCGTTCACCAAAAAATCCATTCGGACTAGGTCATCGGCCTGAAAGCGCTTAAATTCATAATCCATTGACGCATAACCGCGCGAACAGGATTTTAAGCGATCAAAGAAATCCAGAACGACTTCATTGAGCGGCATCTCATATTGAATCGACACCTGACCGCCAGAATAAAGCATGTCTTTTTGCACACCGCGCTTTTCCAAACATAACTTCATCACCGAGCCCACGTGCTCATCCGGTACCAGAATATTGGCTTGAATAATCGGCTCACGAATTTCGTCAATCGTTGCGGGGTCTGGGAGTTCTGAGGGGTTGTCAATCCGAATTAAGTCACCGTTTTTCTTCAACACCTCGTAAACAACTGTTGGCGCGGTGGTGATTAAATCCAAATCGTACTCACGCTCCAGTCGCTCTTGGATAATTTCCATGTGCAGCATTCCCAAGAAGCCACAACGGAAACCAAAACCTAAAGCCTCCGAGGTCTCGGGTTCAAAATAAAGAGCCGCATCATTCAAACGTAGTTTACGCAGTGACTCGCGCAAATCTTCGTAATCCTCAGAGCTAATCGGGAACAAACCGGCAAAAACCCGTGGTTGAGCCGGTTTAAAGCCTGGTAAGGCTTCGACGGGTGGCGCGGCGGCATCCGCCAAAGTATCGCCAACCGGCGCGCCATCGATGTCTTTAATCCCAGAAATAACGTAACCCACTTCACCGGCCTGTAAGTAAGGCTTGGAGGTGCGCTTGGGCGTGAAAATACCAACATCATCAACCAAATACTCTTCTTGAGTGGAGAGCACTTTCATTTTGGTTTTTTTACCAATTTTGCCATCAATCACTCGCACCAAAGAAACCACACCTAAGTAGTTATCAAACCAAGAGTCAATAATTAAGGCTTTAAGCGGTTTTTCCGGATCGCCCTTTGGCGGTGGAATTTTTAACACAATCTCTTCTAAGGTTTCTTGAATCCCGATACCGGCTTTGGCACTCGCACGCACCGCATCAACGGCTTCAATGCCAATAATTTGCTCAATTTCTTCAATAACGCGTTCAGGGTCTGCTGCGGGCAAATCAATCTTATTAAGTACCGCCAAGACCTCCAAACCCTGCTCTATTGCGGTGTAACAGTTGGCAACCGTTTGTGCTTCAACTCCTTGAGAAGCATCCACCACCAATAAAGCTCCTTCGCAGGCAGCAAGAGAGCGGGAAACTTCATAAGAAAAGTCAACGTGGCCAGGCGTATCAATAAAATTCAGCTGGTAGGTTTTGCCGTCTTTTGAAGTGTAATTCAAGGTCACACTTTGGGCTTTAATAGTAATGCCACGCTCACGCTCGATGTCCATCGAGTCCAATACTTGTTCCGCCATTTCACGGTCTGTCAAACCACCGCATAAATGGATAAAACGGTCGGCAATCGTCGATTTACCGTGATCAATATGGGCGATGATTGAAAAGTTACGAATTAAGGAAAGGTCGATAGACATTTAGGCTCCGATTAACAGCATGCATTTTCTGCCTAGATTGCTGGGCGCGCAGGAGCGGTAATGAACAAAAAAGGGGCGGATTTCGCCCCTCTGCATGACCGACTTTGCTGCACCAGATTGCCCGCAAACGCGGCAAGCGACAAA
>JAFGXP010000011.1 GCA_016936535.1 Thiotrichales bacterium
TAACATTTAGTATAAGGCACTATTGCCTTGATACCGGCTATTGAATATCAGTTCAGGCTATTTTGCAATAGGTATCACTAAAACCTGTTATTTTGCACTGTTACGCTATATTATCTTTAAATCCCTGTTGTATCTAGAGGTTTTTTAGTATGCAGAGTACACCAAAAAAATCGTCGATTTTGGATGAGATGCGCATGCAATTACGACGCGAAGGGTATGCGTATTCGACCGAGAACAGTTATTGTGATTGGGTTAAGCGGTTTGTGAGGTTTCATCATTTTGAAGACCGTGAAGCGATGTTGCAAGATTCGGCGGGTAAAGTAGAGCAATTTTTGACGCATTTAGCGGTTGAGCAGAATGTCGCGCCTTCTACGCAAAATCAGGCGTTGAATGCGTTAGTGTATTGTTACAGCAAAGTATTGCAAGCCCCTTTTTCTGAGGTAAAAGCGAGTCGTTCTCGTAAAGAGCCGCGCATTCCGGTGGTGTTAACCAAAGAAGAAGTGGCGCAGGTGTTGTCGATCATGGAGGGCACGGCTGGATTGACGGCCAAGTTACTTTATGCCGGTGGCTTGCGTATTACCGAGGCGGTTCGTTTACGGGTACAGGATATTGATTTTGGTTTTAAACAGATTACGATTCGTGACGGCAAGGGTAAAAAGGATCGGGTTACGCCTTTAGCAAACAATTTAATTCCTCTTTTAGAAACTCAATTGCAGAAAGTGAAGACCTTGCATCAACAGGATTTAAGCCAAGGCTTGGGCTCGGTTTATTTGCCTTATGCATTGGCGAAAAAGTATCCAAACGCGGATCGTGAATGGGGTTGGCAGTATGTTTTTCCTAGCCGAAATTTGGCGATTGATCCGCGTTCAAACCAGATGCGTCGTCATCATATTGACCAGTCGGTCATCAATAAGGCCATTAAACGCGCCCTTCAGCAATGCGGTATTAGCAAAAAAGTCAGCGCCCATACCTTTCGGCATTCGTTTGCCACGCACTTATTGCAAACAGGTACGGACATCCGCACGATTCAGGCACTGCTTGGCCATACCAATGTACAAACGACCATGATTTATACCCATGTGCTAAAACAGGGTGGGCAAGGGGTAGCGAGTCCGTTCGACTCGCTGTAAATTTTGATGTTTTTTTAAGGGATATTAGATTCCAACCACCCTAGGTAAATCGGTGTATGCCTTAATCTCAACAGCAATGCCGTCGAGTTTTTCTTGGGTTGTGGATGGTCTGACCTGTCCGCGCTCGATAGTGAACAGTTGTTTTGCCGGCTCTTCGGTGTTTACAAACGATTTAAAGCGTTTGGTGAATTCCGGATTGTTAATCGCTTTTTGCCAGTCGCATTCGTAGGTGTCGATCAGCCCTGCCATTTGCGCTTCGAGTTGTTCGCCAATGCCAAGCGAGTCGTTAATCACCACGTCTTGCAGGTATTCCAATCCGCCTTCCATATTGTCCATCCAAGTGGCTGTACGTTGCAGGCGGTCGGCGGTTTTGACATAGAACATCAATAGACGGTCAACGTATTTAAAGACCTCTTCTTTGGTCAGTTTGGTGGCGAATAGATCGGCATGACGAGGTTTCATCCCGCCGTTACCGCACACAAACAGGTTCCAACCCTCTTCGGTAGAGATCAGACCGATGTCTTTTGCCTGCGCTTCGGCACATTCGCGGGTACAGCCGGAAACGCCCATTTTAAGTTTATGCGGTGAACGCAAGCCTTTGTAGCGGTTTTCCATCTCAATCGCCATGGTCACGGAATCATCCAAACCGTAACGACACCAAGTAGACCCGACGCAGGATTTTACGGTACGCAAGGCTTTGGCATAGGCTTGTCCCGATTCAAAACCGGCGGCGATTAAATCTGTCCAGATGGCTGGCAGGTCATTCATTTGCGCACCGAACAGCACAATACGCTGCCCGCCGTTGATTTTGGTGTAGAGATTGAATTTCTTGGCAACCGCACCCAAGGTAATCAGTTTATCCGGCGTGATCTCTCCGCCCGGCACACGCGGAATCACCGAATAGGTTCCGTCTTTTTGCATATTGCCAAGGTAGTTGTCGTTGGTGTCTTGCAGCGGAATCTTGTCTTTTTCCAGCGCGTAGCTGTTCCAAAGCGAGCCGAAAATACTGCCTGCCGCCTGTTTACACACCGGACAGCCGTGTCCTTTACCGTGCTTGTGCAATAGGGTATCGAAGGTTTTAATCTCTTCTACCTGACAAAGGTGGTACAGCTCTTGACGCGAATACGAGAAGTGTTCGCAAATGTCTTTACTGACTTCGACACCGCGTTTTTCCAGTTCGTTATTCAAAACATTGGTGACCAGTTGCGTACAACCGCCGCAGCCGGTACACGCCTGAGTGGTGGATTTAATATCCGCCAGGCACATGGCCCCGCCTTCCACCGCAGAAATCACATCGCCTTTGGAAACGTCGTAACAAGAGCAGAGTTGCGCGGTTACCGGCAAAGCATCCGGTCCGAAAAGCGCGCCAGCCGAACCGTCGCGATTCGGCAAAATCAGCCTATCCGGATGTTCCGGCAGTTCCATATCGTTGAGCTTTAACTGCAATAGATTGCCGTAATCATCAGAATCACCGACCAGCACCGCGCCAAGTAGTTTTTTGCCGTCCTTGCTGACGACAATTTTTTTATAAATCTCTTCTGGCCCGTTTTCATACACATAACTCAGTGCATCTTCGTCATTGCCGTGCGGATCGCCAATCGAGGCGACATCCACGCCCATTAATTTAAGCTTGGTGCTCATATCGGCACCGTCAAAACGGTTTTCGTTGAGATTCAATTGATCGACCACCACCTGCGCCATCGCATAACCCGGTGCAACCAGACCGTAGATCATGCCTTCATGCAACGCACATTCGCCAATCGCAAAAATGCTTGGATCGGAAGTCAAACAGTGCGAGTTAATCACAATCCCGCCGCGCGGCCCCATTTCCAGTTCCGCCTGTTTCGCCAGTTCATCACGCGGACGAATCCCTGCCGAGAAGAGCACAATATCGGTTTCCAGCGTTTGACCGTCGGCAAATTCCATTTTGTTAAGGCAAGTTTCGCCATCGCTAATAAGTTGTGTCGCTTTATTAGTGTGAACCTTTACGCCCAGTTTTTCGATTTTGCGTTTTAGCAATGCAGCCCCGCCTTCGTCCAACTGCACCGGCATTAAACGCGGTGCGAATTCAACCACATGGGTTTCCAGATTCAGGTCTTTTAGGGCTTTCGCCGCTTCCAGTCCAAGCAGACCGCCACCGACGACAGTACCGATTTTGCCTTTGTCCGCCGCCGCTTGAATCGCATCCAAATCTTCAATCGTGCGATACACCAAACACCCTTCGCGGTCATTGCCGTTAATCGGCGGTACAAACGGATAGGAGCCTGTTGCCAGCACCAAACGGTCGTAAGCCTGTACCGAGCCGTCATCGGCAGTCACGGTTTTTGCCTCGCGGTCAATCGACACCACTTTTGAGTTCAGACGAATGTCGATCTGATTTTCTTCGTAGAAGCCGGGCTTAACCAGACTTAAATCGTCCGCGGTTTTGCCGGAAAAATACGACGACAAATAAACGCGATCGTACGCCTTATGCGGCTCTTCACCGAAAACAATAATTTCGTAATTTTGGCGCGCTTCGCTTTTGACCAATTTCTCAATAAAACTGTGCCCGACCATGCCGTTACCGATCACGACGATTTTTTGCTGTTGCATCTTTTACTCCTCACAGCCGCAATCGCTTTCAAGCGGCTGAATTAAAACCTTGTCCAAACAAAACGGTATCTCTCATCTCAGTTATGTCCGTACCGTTTTGTAATAATTCAAAAAACCAATTGGCATCGTAGGTATCGCCGTACAGCAATGCGCCAACGACCTTGTTATCTTGCAAAACCAACTTGCGGTAGATGTTTGCTTGCGGATCTCGAAAGATCAGCTCTTGGCAGCCCTCTCCGCCGTTAAAATTGCCTGCCGAAAATAGATTGATGCCGGTGACCTTTAATTTGGTTGAGGTGAGCGAACCTTGGTAAGCCGCTTGCGTTTGCCCCCTTAAAACCTGCGCCAATACCTTGGCTTGTTCATACAGTGGCGCGACCAAACCGTAGGTCTGCCCGCGATGTTCAACACACTCGCCTAAGGCATAGATATTGGCGTCTTCGGTCAGCAGTTGATCGTTGACGACAATGCCGCGATTAACTTCTAAGGTCGCCTGAATACCGAGTTCGACATTCGGACGAATACCGATTGCCATGACCAGCAGATCGCAAGGCAGCTGGCGACTGTCTTTTAGACGCACCGCTTGAATATGATTTGCATCGGCATTAGCAACAATCTCGGCGACCTCATTGCCCATATAAAAACGCAAGGCTTTGGCTTCTAACTCGGTCTGCAACATCGCCCCGGCTTCAACATCTAACTGGGCATTCATCAACACCTCACTGCGATGCACGACTGAGACTTGCATTCCCTGTTTTTGCAGACCATAAGCCGCTTCCAATCCCAACAGACCGCCACCGATGACCACCGCGTGTTTACCTCCGTCCGCCACCTGTTGCATCTTTTGCACATCGGCAATATCACGAAAACTGACCACGCCCGGCAGATGGGTATTGTCGATCGGCAAAATAAACGGCTTAGAACCGGTCGCGATAATCAATTTGTCGTAGCTAAACACCTCACCGCTATCGGTGATGACTTGTTGCTGGCTACGCTTAATCGCAATAACCGATTTATCGGTATGCAAATCTATGCCGTTTGCCGCAAACCAGTGCGCATCATGGGTCATAATCTCGGCAATCGCTTTCTCTTTTGCCAACACCGGCGAGAGCATAATGCGGTTATAGCCGCCAAACGGCTCGCTATTAAAAACCGTTATTTGATAATCACTTCCCAATGCCAACAACTCATCCAGAAAACGCGTCCCCGCCATACCTGCGCCAATCAGCAGCAAACATGGCTTAGATGGAAGCAACATTTACAACTCAACCTTGGCTTGTTTTTCGTATAGAAAACTTAATACGGCTTGGCGACAACGGTTGTACTCTGGGTTATCGGCCATCTCAATTCGGTTACGTGGCTTGGGCAGATTGACCGATAAAATCTCACCAATCGTTGCTTTAGGGCCATTTGTCATCATTACAATCCGGTCTGACAACAAAACCGCCTCGTCCACATCGTGGGTAATCATCATCACCGTGCTGTTGAGTTCACCCTGTATGCGCATCACTTCATCTTGTAGATGGGCACGGGTTAAGGCGTCCAAAGCGCCAAAGGGCTCATCCAACAGCAATACCTTGGGTTCAAGAGAAAGCGCCCGCGCAATACCCACGCGCTGCTTCATGCCACCGGAAATCTGCGACGGTAGGCGATCCAAGGCGTGCGACATATGCACCATATCCAAACTTCTTAAGATCCAATCGTGCCGTTGCTGGGCGCTCATTTTGCCTTTAAAGGCCTTATTGACTGCCAAAGCCACATTTTCGTACACGGTCAACCAAGGCAGTAAGGAGTGATTCTGAAACACCACACTGCGCTCAGGGCCGGGCCCTTTGATCTCTTTATCGTCTAGTAAAACAAAACCGCTACTGGCATCGAGCAATCCGGCCACCACATTAAGAATGGTCGATTTCCCGCAGCCAGAGTGGCCGATAATCGAGATAAACTCACCCTGGTTAACCGTTAAATTAATCTGATCTAAAACATGGGCCGCTTTAGCGCCTTGGCCAAAAATCATATCGACCTGTTCAATCTGCAAAAATTTCTCTTTCATTTTCTGCTCCTTAGCTGGCCGAAGTGCCACGGGTAATCCGATTGCCAACCCACGCAACCGAGCGATCCAAAATAAATCCAATGACGCCGACATAAACCAACGCTAGAACAATTTCACTGATTTTGGATGAGTTCCACGCGTCCCAAATAAAGAAACCGATGCCAACGCCGCCAATCAACATTTCTGCGGCCACAATCGCCAACCAAGAAAGTCCAACGCCAATCCGCAGACCGGAAAAAATATAAGGCGCTGCAGCGGGCAGCATGATTTTGCTGAAATACTCAACCCCCCTTAGGTTCAATACCCGCGCCACATTGCGATAGTCTTCAGGAATATTGCGGATACCAACGGAGGTGTTAATGATGATTGGCCAGATTGCGGTAATAAAAATTACAAACAACGCAGAAGGCTGACTGTCTTGAAACCCCGCCAATGAGAGCGGAAGCCACGCTAAGGGCGGCACGGTTCTGAGTACCTGAAAAATGGGATCTAAGGCACGCATTGCTAAGGTCGATTGACCAATCAACACCCCCAAACTCACCCCAAAAATCACGGCCAAAGCAAAGCCATAGGCGACGCGCTCCAAACTGGCAAGGATTTGCCAACCCATGCCGACATCGGTTCCCCCATTGTCATAAAAAGGATCGATAATCAGCTCCCACGTCTCCGATAAGACTTGTGAAGGCGCAGGCAAGGTTGCTGAGGCGCCGGCCGTTAACCCCTCCCATAACAATAAGAAAAACAGCAGCATCAATAGGGGCGGTAACGCATGGTATTTGCTGTAGTTGAGCGCGCGGCTCATCAGGGATTCATTCATTCTTCTCTCCTTAAAGGTTTTTGCGCTCAAGAGCCTGATGGCTCAATGCACAGGCTCCAAGCGCAACCCGATTTTTAAACCGCTTTGACATTTTTAATGGTCAGACTGTCGAGATAGGCCTTCGGATTCGCTGGGTCAAAGACCTTGCCATCAAACAGGGTTTCGATGCCGCGCGAGGTGCCTTCTGGGATGGCACTGGCCTCCACCCCCAAGGCAATCGCCGCTTTACGCCACAAATCCTCACGATTCACTTGATCAATCACAGCCTGAGTATCCAAGTTGAGCGGCAGATAACCCCAGCGCTGATTCTCGGTTAAAAACCAAAGATCGTGGCTTTTAAAAGGGTAAGAAGCTTGGTCTTTCCAATAACGCATCTGCTCAGGATGGTTTTCAACAATTCGGCCGGTGCCATAATCAAAATTGCCCTGCATCCGATCCACAATGTCTTTGAAAGGCGCATTAATCCAGCGGCGTTTGGCACAGATTTTTGCGACCTCTTCGCGGTGTTCCGGCGCTTCGCAATAAATTTGCGCTTCCATAATCGCCATTAAGAGCGCTTGAGTCGCATTCGGATTCGCCGCAACGTAGTCGGCGCGCAACGCAAAGGCTTTTTCGGGATGTTGACTCCACAATTCACCGCTGGTCAGCGCGGTGTAGCCAATTTTTTGGTTAATTAACTGCTGATTCCACGGCTCGCAAACGCAAAAGGTATCCATACTGCCAACGCGCATATTAGCCACCATCTGCGCCGGCGGCACGACAATGGTATTGATTTGCTGGTTCGGGTCGATGCCGCCAGCAGCCAACCAATAACGCATCCACAAATCATGGGTTCCACCCGGGAAGGTCATGGCCGCATTGACCGCCAACCCCTTGGCTTGCTTGGCTTGTAATGCCGCTTTAAAGGGCGCACTATCGGTGCCAATCTTAAGGTCTTCATACTCCTTACCCACCGAAATACACTGCCCACCCAAATTCAAACGCGCCAAAATATGCATCGGGACCGGAATATTGTTTGGTGTCATCGCACCGGTACTGATCAAATAAGGCATGGGGGTCAGGATATGACCGCCGTCAATCCCGCCCTTAGCGGATCCCAGTACAAGGTTGTCGCGCGTTGTTCCCCAAGAAGATTGCTTTAACACTTCAACGTCAGTCATGCCATGTTTGGCAAAAAAGCCTTTTTCTAAGGCCACAAATAAAGGCGCCGCATCGGTCAGCGCAATAAACCCGAGTTTGGCGGTTTTGGTTTCTAATTTACCAGGTATCGCGGCCAGCGCCTGCGAACTCAAGCCAGGAAACAGGCCGGCAGCGAGCCCTAAGCCTGCGGTTTTTAAAAAGCCTCTACGAGAGGATTTCAGGGTTGACTCAGACATGGCATTTCTCCTTGGAATACAAATAAAAAAAGGCGCCCATCAATCCCCGCACGCTGCAGAAACTGATGGACGCCTTTGTCCATAAACGAATAATGAAACAGTCAACATTGACTTTAAAATCCATAAGCACTTTAAATGCCAACATGGATAAACACTTAATAAATAGGATTTATTGAAATTTTAAAAAATTTAAAAAATAAATTTGCACCAAAACAAATCAGAAATCGCACTATAAACTTACATTTGCAACACCGCTTTTGCGACCTCAATCATCTTTTTACCTTGGTTCATCGCTTGATTACGCAGCCAAGCGTGGGCCGCTTCTTCACTGAGCCCACGCTGTGCTTGCAGTAGCATTTTGGCCTTTTGAATCACTTTCCGATCGAGCAAACTTTGTTGCGCCAAAACCAATTGCGCCTCCATTTCACTGAGCTGGCGAGTTTGCTGTTGAATTTGAGTGTGCAGCACACTGGATACACTGCCGGCTTGCGTCAATGAATCGGTGATTTCTGGGGCTTGACGCTGTAGCATTTTTTCAATTTCCACCACATCCTTGGCCATCAATTGTTCGGATTCGGCTAAACGCTTTGCGCTGATGATTTGCAACTGGTCCACCAATGTATTTTCTAAACGCTGAAAGCCATCAATTCGCAAGGTCATCAACGCAAACCAGTCTTGAGCCGCTGGCGCATCGGCCTGATGATGAGAAGGGATACGCGCGCGCCAAGCGTCTAAATTCTGCCGATAGGGCTTGGCTTTAAGCTGGGCGAGCGTTGCTTTTTCGGTGTCACTGGCAAACAAACGAAAGGTTTCAAAAGCGTTAGCCTGCTGCTCAATCCGTAACTGCCAAGCCTCCAATAAGGTAGCGTTCGGCCCATAGGAAGCGAAAATGGCGGCCCCTAAAGCACGCTCCTGTCCAGCAAACTCTTTGGCTTGCATAAAATTAAACAGCGCCAACATGGCTCGGGTGACATCGCGATCCAGCGTATGTTCGGCCATTTCGAACACGGCCAACAAAACACGGTCAATCACTTCACTAAAAGCCTGAATCGCCTGAAGGGGAGCAATCTGCTGCCGATCAATCTGCTGGCGTAACGCCGGCAAACTTAAGAGTATTTGCAAGCATCCAGCCAAGCGCAAATAAACTCCGGCGCTAATGGATTGCGATTGTGCTCCGAGGTTCCAATCGGAAATTAGAGGCGGCAAGCGTGCTAAATTCAACGCTAAATCGGAACGAAAAGTGGCAATTTTTTCTGCTTCAGGCTTTAGACCATGAGTGGTCAAATAGAGCACACTGGCACCGCGTTCGAGTTGCAAATCGTGGACGATTTTTTGCAGCAGGCGGACGCGCTCAGCCGCTGAAAACAGAAAACTGAGCGAGCGGGTTTGCGCTTGCTTGCTTAACAAAACCAGTTGAGCAATTTGCGCGTGAAAACGAGGCGTGGGCATGGACGAAATTCCCTAATGGAAAAGCGCCACTTAAGCAAAAAGCGTGCTCATTATGAAAGACAAGAAGAGAGTCCATTGAAATCAAATGAAAGAGTGGACAGCCGCTCTGTTCACGCCTGCTCTAATTGCAGCGTGACATGATGAACGCGGTGGGTGTGATTAAGGTACTGTTTAATCTCCAGAATAATTTGATCGTTAATTTTGGCCAAATCCGTTTTGGCGTGAAGCGTCATCATGACTTGGTCTTCGGCAATCGCCCAAAGATGAATGTGATAAACCTCAGACAAAAAGTCAAAACGATTTTGCAAATCGTGCTTGATGGCGGCAATGTCGTAACCCGCCGGCACACCTTCAAGCAGAATATTGGCCGATTCTTTGGTTAAGCGGTAAGCCCCAAAACCAATAATCAGCGCCATCATAATCGACAAAATTGGGTCGATTGGCATCCACCCGGTAAAGTAAATAATAATCGCCCCAATAATCACGGCGACTGAGCCGAGCGCATCGCCCATAAAATGCAAAGTCGCCCCGCGCATATTCAAATTATTTTGATCACCGGAATGCAAAATCCAGAACACCACTAAGTTATTCAGCAAGCCAATCAGCGCAATGATAAACATCTCTTTGCCCATAACTTCTTGTGGTTCAAATAAACGATGAATCGCCATGCCGATAACGCCTGCCACAATCAGCAACAGGGTAAAACCGTTTACAAAGGCAGTGAGAATTTGAAAACGCTGATAGCCAAAAGTCATCCGTTCATTGGCTGACTTTTTAGCAATTTGAAAGCCCCACCAAGCCAAGGCCAATGCAACGGCATCGGTCAGCATATGCACACCATCGGCAACCAGAGCAATTGAATTAACCCATAGACCCCCGATAATTTCCACCAGCATATAACTGGCCGTAATGATGGCAGCAATCATCACCTTACGCTGACTGTGGTGATGGGAATGGCCAATGTGCGGATGATGCGCGCCGTCACAAGCCGTATCTTGAGCGGATACCGTGGCGGCGTCAGAACCTAAAGGTCGGGTTTCGGCAGGATGGGAATGGTACATAATTTTCTCTCTTGGTTCATCAGTTACCCCTTTCTTACCTTTAAGATCTTACTTTTAAGGTCTTACTTTCAAGGGGTTTTGGCAAGTGCCCAAGCCGCAACAAACTCGACCGCCGTCTGCTGCTTAATCAAGCTGGCTAGGGCTTGCATCGTAGCGCCAGTGGTAATGACATCGTCCACCAAGGCAATCCGTTGCAATTCTGCAAACGGAGTTGGCATCAGAGCAAACGCATTACGCAAATTTTGCTGACGTTGTGGCGCACTTAATCGAGTTTGCGAGGCGGTAGCGCGCTGACGAACCACTGCGGCCGACAATAACGGAACACGCAAGCGCTTTGCCAGTTGCTGCGCCAATAAATCGGCTTGGTTGTACCCCCGCTCGCGGCGCCGCAACGGATGAGTGGGGACCGCCACCAGCGCTTGCACATCGGCCGCTTGCAAAGCCGCCGCGCACTGCTGCCAATAAAGTTCGCTCAGCAGCCGAGCATTCGACAATTGCCTTTGGTATTTCAGGGCTAAAATCAGTTGATCCACTGGCGCTTGATAATAAAACGCCACTTGCGTTTGGTCATAACTGGGTGGTTGAGTCAGGCATCTTCCGCAAAGATGTCCCCCTGCAGAAAACTCCGCACACTGCGGGCAGACGTCTTGCACCACAGGCAAACTCGCCAGCTCTTCGGCGTTAAGATCCAGCCCCGCACCCGGGGTTTGACTGAGCACCGATCGCGGGGGAATCCACCAGGTTTCAAGCCAATGCATTTATGACCACCACCGCTAACCTCCAGCGCTGTTGAGCGCATTTTGAGTGGATTTAACTGTCAGCAAGCCGGTATTTTCGGTAGGAAACTTCCCGCTTACCGCGTCCAGCACTCAGTTATAATACGCCCACTTTTTGACAGAAAATTGACAATTACCAAGGAACTCTCAACTATGTTGAACGCGGCTTCAGGATCGAATTTAGAATCGAAAGTGGGTGAAATTCGCCACGATTGGACGCTGGATGAAATCCGCGCACTGATGAACCAACCATTCAACGATTTGATCTTCCAAGCGCAAACGGTGCATCGGCAACATTTTAATCCCAACGAAGTGCAAACCAGTACTCTCGTCAATATCAAATCTGGCGGTTGTGCCGAAGATTGTGCCTACTGCTCGCAAAGTGCGCGCTACGACACCGGTCTTGAAAAAGAGAAAATGATGGCGCTGCAAGACGTGGTCGATCAAGCCCTCGCTGCCAGAGAAAAGGGGGCAACCCGCTTGTGCATGGGCGCGGCTTGGCGCAATCCGAATAAAAAAGATTTTCCGTTGG
The DNA here is from genome assembly GCA_016936535.1 of Thiotrichales bacterium. GTDB lineage: Bacteria > Pseudomonadota > Gammaproteobacteria > Thiomicrospirales > Thiomicrospiraceae > Thiomicrorhabdus. The sequence continues at coordinate 11,787 of JAFGXP010000011.1, forward strand.
TTTTGGATATGGTCAAGATGGTCAAAAGCTTGGGAATGGAAACCTGTCTGACTCTAGGCATGCTCGATACCGATCAGGTTCAACAACTCAAAGCAGCCGGTCTAGATTATTACAATCACAATCTAGACACCTCAGAAGCTTTCTATCCAAAAGTCATTACCACTCGCAGCTTTCAAGACCGATTAGACACGATTGATAAGGTTCAAAAGGCCGGCATTCATGTCTGTTCCGGCGGCATCATCGGTATGGGTGAAGCGCATAGTGATCGCGCCGAACTCTTAAAAACCTTTGCCAATATGCAGCAGCATCCCAGCTCGGTGCCAATCAATCTATTGGTGCCGGTCGAAGGTACGCCCTTGGCGCATATGCGCGGCAAAACCGACAGTTTTGAATTTATTCGTGTCATTGCTACGGCACGCATTTTAATGCCAAAATCTTACGTTCGCCTGTCGGCCGGGCGGATGGAACTGAGCGATGAAGCACAAGCGTTATGCTTCTTAGCCGGCGCTAACTCCATTTTTTATGGCGACAAACTGCTAACCACAGACAACCCAGAATCCGACCACGACCAAACTTTGTTTGCCAAACTGGGCATCAATATGCAAGCTCTGGCCAAGGTACACGGCGACGACCGCTCGGATTCGGTTGCTTAACTTGATGCAAAAACCATTTCAATGAACTGAAGCGTCGCTTTGAGTCTTGATTTGGTTTGTCCATAGGGTGAGATTCAATGTGTCCCGTCTCCATCGAACAACGCTTTGCCCCTCAACTGACGCAGAGGCGCGCGCAGCATCTTTATCGGCAGCGCCCTTTGGCTTTTACCCCGCAGCAGCCGTTAATGAACCTCAACGGTGTCGCCTGTTTAAATTTCTGCTCCAACGACTATCTTGGCCTCGCCAATCATCCACAGATTAAACAGCGACTGATTGAAGCTTTGCAAACCGAGGCCATCAGCTATGGTGCCGGTGCCGCGCATCTCGTCACTGGCCATCATTTGCAACATCATCTACTGGAAGACGAGCTGGCCGACTGGCTAGGCGTTGAGCGCGTTCTGCTGTTTTCGACTGGGTTTATGGCGAATTTAGCGGTATTGCAGACCCTAGCCCAAAAAGGCGATGTGATTTTGGGCGACAAACTCAACCATGCCTCTCTGGTGGATGGCGCACGACACAGTTCAGCCGAATTCAAGCGCTACCCGCATTTGGCTATGCCTGCCCTAGAAAAACGCCTACAGCAGGCTCAGGCTCTGCAGCAGCAAGCCCTGGTGGTGACCGATGGGGTTTTCAGCATGGATGGCGACCTAGCTCCCTTAACAGAAATTCAGGCGTTGACTCAGCGTTATCAAGCCTGGCTGATTGTGGATGATGCGCATGGTTTTGGGGTCTTAGGCGCACAAGGTCGCGGCAGTTTGAGCCATTTCGGATTAAACGCCGATGCTAACACCGTGCAAATTGGCACACTAGGCAAAGCCTTTGGCTGCAGTGGTGCCTTTGTTGCCGGCTCCAACACCCTGATTGAAACTTTGATTCAATTTGCTCGTCCGTACATTTACACGACGGCCAGTAGTCACCTGAATGCCGTTGCCGTTCGCCAAGCACTGCACCTTTTGCAACAAGCCGAAGCACCACGTGCTCATTTACGCGCGCTCATTTTGCAATTTCGTCAAGGGGCAAACGACATCGGTTTGCAATTACTTGATTCTCTCAGTCCGATTCAACCAGTGATGCTTGGCGGTCCAGAACGAGCGCTCGCCTGGTCGGAACGGCTGCAACAGTTAGGCTTTTGGGTAGCCGCAATTCGCCCGCCGACCGTTGCGCAAGGGCAAGCGCGTTTACGGATTACCCTAAGCGCGGCTCATCAACCGCAACAGGTCGCCCAATTGCTCAGCGCCCTCGCCGATTGCCAAGCCACTCTAGGTTAAACCCCTCTCTGCACCTTTTTTGTCAAGTGGCTGCACCAATAGCGTTCTTTTCTTATCCCACTGTGCGAATAACCCTACGCTAAAAACCTAAAATAATTGATAACATATTGTTTTATAAACTTTTTTAATCCTGTGCACACTTAATGATATGCGTTAAACAGAGCGCGCCACTTCACCGCACAGAGCGCGCTCATCTGACCTAATCGAGTGCATTATGCTGAAATCCTTAGAAAACTACCCATTAAACGGCTTTTACGATGAAGCCCTCGCCACGCCAGACCATCCCAGACCGGCGGCAGCCGAACTGTTTAAGCGTCTAGAAGACACCCCTTTTGATTCGTTTCAAGAAATGCAAAAAGGGGCGGAAACCGCGATTGCCCAGCTGGGAATTTCCTTTACGGTGTACAGCGATAAAGGCAATATTGATCGACTTTGGCCATTTGATGTCTTCCCCCGCACCATCGAAGCCGGAGAGTGGCAAAAAATCAGTTCTGGCCTTAAGCAACGTCTTCGTGCACTCAACCGCTTTATTGAAGACGTTTACAACGAACAAGCTATTTTCAAAGCGGGGATTATGCCATTGCAAATCATTGCCTCATCCAAGGATTACCGTCCGGAATGTCAAGGGATGCAGCTCAAACACAATGCTTGGGCGGCCATTTGCGGCTCCGATCTTGTGCGCGATGCCGCCGGCAAAATTTATGTATTGGAAGATAATTTGCGGGTGCCTTCTGGCGTCTCTTATATGCTTGAAAACCGCGCCGTGATGAAACAAGTCATGCCTGAAGTTTTTCGCGATCTCAATATTTTGCCGGTCAATCAGTATCCGCTCCAACTGCTGTCGATGCTGCGTTCATTGTGTACCAGCGATTGCGCCGATCCAGAAGTGGTGGTTCTAACGCCGGGCATTTACAATTCGGCCTATTATGAACACGCGTACTTGGCCCACGAAATGGGTGTGGAACTCGTTGAAGGTTCGGATTTATTGGTGCTGTCGGATAATTACGTTTATATGCGCAATATTGATGGGTTAAAACGAGTAGATGTGATTTATCGACGAATTGATGATGCCTTTATGGATCCAGAGGTGTTTCGTGCCGATTCGACTTTGGGCGTGCCCGGCTTAATGCGCGCTTGGCGGGCCGGAAAAGTGGCCATTGCCAATGCACCGGGCTGTGGTGTGGCCGATGATAAGGTCGTCTATGCTTATGTCCCTGAGATGATTCGCTTTTATCTGGGAGAAGAACCTTTGATTGAAAATGTTCCCACCTATTTATGCGATCGCCAAGAAGAACGCGACTATGTGCTTGAACATCTTGCTGAACTGGTGGTCAAACCCGCTAATGAATCTGGTGGCTACGGCCTATTAATCGGACCGCGTGCCACTGCGGCGGAGTTGGCTGATTTTCGCCAACGCATTTTGAACAATCCGCGCAACTATATCGCTCAACCAACGCTCAATCTTTCAACGGTGCCAACCTTATGTGAAGCCAACTTAGAGCCGCGTCATGTGGATTTGCGGCCCTTTATCTTGCAGGGTGAAAAATCGTTTGTCACTGCCGGAGGCTTAACTCGTGTTGCCTTGCAAAAAGGCTCTTTGGTGGTGAATTCCTCGCAAGGCGGGGGCTCTAAAGATACGTGGATTGTGGTCACAGAGGAGTCGATTTAATGTTATCAAGAGTCGCCGAACGCGTTTACTGGCTCGCACGTTATGTAGAACGCGTTGAAAATACCGCACGCTTAGCCAAGGTGCACACTCAGCTGATGCTCGATTTGCCTAAATCGGTGCAAATGAGTTGGTTTGGGCTGGTGCAAATTACCGGCAACGAAGATCAATTCAGCCAACATTACGGTCAAGTGCGCAGTGAACAAAACTGTATGCATTTCTTACTGGCCGACCGCAGTAACTCCGCGTCCTTAATTTCATCGCTGTGGTGGGCGCGAGAAAATATTCGCACCACCCGCGATATTCTTCCGCGTGAAGCCTGGAGTCATATCAATGAGCTGTATTTATTGGTCAAAGCACAACAGAGCGACTTTGCAGAACGCAAAACCCGTAATGCTTTACTGTCACAAATCATTCAAGCCTGCCAAGCCTTTTCGGGGATGCTTTCGGGAACCATGAGCAACAACGATACCTACCGTTTTCTCAAATTAGGGATGCTGATTGAGCGAGCCGACATGACTACTCGCTTGATTGACGAAGGCGGTTTATTTGTGGCGCAACAACAGTTCAATAATGAAGACGAGGCGCATTTCAGTTCAGTACTCTGGGCCCACTTATTGCGCTCAATCAGTGCTTACTTTATGTACCGCTTGGCCTACCAGACCGAAATCAGTGGCGAAGATGTACTGACCTTCTTAACTCAAGACCGGCATTTTGCTCGCTCCATCAGCTTTTGTCTGGATGAAATCCTGCGCCTGAGCCCCGCGTTACCTAACTCATTGGCTCTGCAAAAAGCCGTGCAACAGCTGGGATGGCAGATTGCCCAGCAGCAAGGCAAAATCGGCAGCAGTGAACTGCACCTGCATTTGGACTGGATTCAACGGGAGCTGTGCGCAATCAATGGCCTGCTTTATCAGCTCTGGTTTGCCCCCAAGCAGGTTGCTTAAGGCATGCGGCGTTTTTATTGCCATTGTGGCCAAGAAGTTGGATTTCACGAGGTCTCTTGTCGGCACTGCGGTCGAGATTTGGCTTTTGATCCGCAAGCCGGTACTTTGTGGAGCGGTGAGCTGAATCGACAGAATCAATTTATTGCCCATGCCCCTGATGGCAGCAAAACCTTGAACTTTCTTATCTGCGAACAGCGCTTCCAAACCCCGGCCTGTAACTGGCTGCGCTCGCCTTCCGATCCGAATTGTCAATGCATTGCTTGCCGCAGCACACGCATCATTCCTGAGCAAAGCAGTGCCCGCAATCAATTACGCTGGCAACGTTTGGAAGGCGCTAAACGCCAACTCTTTCATACCTTGCTGGATTTAGATTTACTCAATGCCCGCGATGCGGCCCACTATCAAGATTTAAAATTCGACTTTCTGGAAGATCGACGCAGTAATCCGCAACTTGCGCTGGAACACGTTCTTACAGGCCATTTGAATGGGTTGATTACCCTGAATGCCGCCGAAGCAGATGAGGTGTTTTTGCACACCATGAAAGAGCAGATGCAGGAACGCTATCGAACCTTACTTGGCCATTTTCGGCATGAAATCGGCCACTATTTTTGGATGAAATTTTTTAAAACACCAAGTCAATTGGCGGCTTTTCGCCAAGTATTTGGCGACGAACAGCAAGACTATGCGCAAGCCTTGGCGCGCTACTATCAACGCGGCAAACAAAATCACTGGCGCGCACGCTTTATCACCCCCTATGCCAGTTCCCATCCGCATGAAGATTGGGCCGAAACCTGGGCACACTATCTGCACATTGTCGATACCCTGCAAACGGCGCAAAGCTTTGGGCTCAGTGTCTTTGAACCCCGCGCACATGCATTTGACCACTGGTTTGCTGAATGGGCGCGGGTAACCCAAGTGATGAATGCTCTCAATCGCAGCATGGGCTTAGCCGACCCTTATCCGTTCCAAGTTTCGGAAATCGTTCAAGGTAAGCTGCGTTTTATTGACGAGGTCATTGCTGACTATGCGCAAAAGCGCTGATTTCCTCTACCGAACCTGAGGTTTTCCGTTAAAATCAGACCAATTTTGCTTTTATCCTCGCCTTTGAGGTGCTCCATGCCCGTTACCATATTTTTTGCGTTACCACGCTTTTCACGCCTTGGACTGTGGTTACTGATACCGGTCTTGAGTGGCTGCAGTAGTCTGCCAGAACCGACAAACCGGGCAGAACAGTTGGATCATTTTTTAAAGAATGCTAAACAAGCACCCATTTTCTATTACGCCCACCCGTTAAAGCTTGACACACAACTGTCTAGCCTAAAGATGGATGATACCACCCTCACCCTGCGCTCCGTTTACTCTGGTGAACCAGAAACGCTTGCTGCCATTGACGCACTTAAGCAAGCGCAACCGCGCTTAAACCAAGCGCCAATTGTCAGCAAAAAACGTTGGCAAGTTCCGCAATCTGCTTCAAAAGGCCAAGAACTGGTTTGGTTTATTGACTTGCAAGCGCAAGCCAAACATTCGCGCTTCCCACGCAGCCTAGATCATTTTCAATTGCACTATCGAATGGTCATGAATATTGTTCCTTTACAACAGGTTCTTGCTGGAAAAGCCACGCAAACTCTCAGTTCTACCTTGTGGCAACAGCAGTGTGAGTATACCGTCGAAGACGGAAAATTTTATTCCGTCGATGAATGGGCGGCCAATCAAGGACAACGAATTCAGCAGAGTTTGCAACAGCTTTATGCGCACTGCGCGCCAAACCTTGCTCAAAAACTCTCGTTTTAATTAAAGTAGAACCATTGCCTATGGAAACAGTAAATCAATTTCTTAGTACGGCCAGCAGTTGGGCTTGGGGCCCCGTGATGTTGAGCTTACTGCTCGGTACGGGAATTTATCTGAGCATTCGTCTTGGATTCTTGCCTTTGCGCCACCTTGGCTACGCTTTTAAATTACTGTGGCAGGGACGGCGCTCACAACAAGAGGGAGATATCCCGCCAATGCGCGCCCTCTTTACAGCCATGGCGGCCACGGTCGGTACCGGTAATATTGCCGGGGTGGCTGCAGCCTTGTTTATTGGCGGCCCAGGCGCAATTTTTTGGATGTGGATGACAGCCTTAATCGGCATGGCCACCAAATATTCCGAAGCGGTGTTGGCCGTTCACTATCGCGAAGTCGATGCCGATGGTCGCCACGTTGGCGGTCCGATGTACTACATTAAAAATGGCATGGGCCGCAAGTGGCAGCCGCTCGCGTTTGCTTTTGCCCTGTTTGGAACCATTGCCGCTTTCGGAATAGGCAATATGGTACAAGCCAATGCGGTGGCCGGCGCGATGGAAAACGCTTTTGCAATCGACAATCAGTGGACCGGCCTCGTAATGGTCGGTTTAATTGGTTTGGTGATTTTTGGCGGCATTAAACGCATTGCCAGTGTCGCCACCGCACTGGTTCCCTTGATGGCATTGCTTTACATTGGCGTCTCGCTGTGGATTTTAGCGCTCCACCTTGAGGCTCTTCCCAATGTCTTTGCCACTATCATAAGCAGTGCGTTTACAGGACACGCGGCGGTGGGAGGTTTTGCCGGCGCAAGTTTGATTTTGGCGATTCAATTTGGCGTAGCGCGCGGTGTTTTCTCGAATGAGGCCGGTCTTGGCTCTGCACCGATTGCTCATGCTGCAGCACAAACCAACAGCCCAGTGCGCCAAGGGCACATTGCCATGCTCGGCACTTTTATCGACACCATCATCATTTGTACCATGACCGCCCTAGTGATTCTGGTGACCGGCACTTGGACCAGCGGTGAAACGGGTGCCGTCTTAACCGCGAATGCCTTTAGCCAAGGTCTAGATTCCGACTGGGGCGCGGTAATTGTTGCACTGAGCCTAGCCATTTTTGCGTTCACCACCCTGCTAGGCTGGAGCTATTATGGCGAGCGCTGTGCGGAATACTTAACCAACACCTGGATTATCACACCCTATCGCCTACTGTGGTTGGTTGCCATTTTTGCCGGTGCCGCACTATCGGATTATTTCAATACTGTGCTGATTCTGGCCGATTTACTCAACGCCTTGATGGCGGTTCCTAATTTGATTGCGCTTTTAGTGCTCTCACCCGTCATCCTTCGATTAACTCGAGACTACTTGGCACAAAAAGAAAAAAACTGAGCCAAACCGCAATCTGCGGCAAACTTGACCTTTGCCGCAGAAAGCCAGAAGATAGAAGCCCATTTATCCGGCTTTTCTTTACTATGCCTTATTTGCCCAAACTCGTTAAAGCCCACCCTTGGCTTAGCACCCTACTCTTGTTGATAGTGATGGTGCTCAGTCTATTACCACTCGCAATCAAATACGCGGCCATCGCCCTACTGGAAGCGCGTACTGACCAATCGGTACACATCGACAATGTCGATCTGAATCTGTTCAGCGGGCATTTTATGGTGCAGGGGCTACAGATCGAGGGCAAAGAACCTGCAAAGATTGCGCATCTTAGTGCACAAGTAAAGATGCGCGAACTGCTACAGAAACGCTTGCATTTCAGCCAAATTCAACTCGAAGGCGTCCGTTTACCCATTCAACTTGGCCATGCAACCGCCGAACAGACCGGTCTAACGATTGCCGGCATTCCCATTCCTTCATCCAGTCCATCTGAAAACACGACCTCGCCTGCCCTACCGTTTGGGATAGGAATCGACCAGCTCCAGCTGGCGGACATCGCCCTTCCGATTCAACAGGGTGAGGAACAACACACTTACCAAATACGCAACCTTTCGTTACAACGGCTGTACTCTTGGAACAGCGATTTTGCTCGATTAAAACTGACCAGTGCACTCAACCAAGACAAAATCAACGCCAACCTTCAGCTCCACCTGTTTAGTGAAGTCCCCAAGTTAGTTGGCACCCTAAACTTTAAACAGCTCGAACTGGCCGATTTAGCCGGTTTTCTGCCCGTTCAGGGGCAAGGACAGCTTAACGGCGATCTGACGTTTACGCTTGAACAACGTCCAAATGGATTGGCCCTCTTTCAATACAGTGAAATCAAACTGCAAGCAGCGCAACTCACGCTCAACAACCAGCAAATAGCGGCCAAACAACTCGATTGGAAAGGCTATGTACACTATTTTCATGGTGATATCCAAGGGCTCAAGGTCGATGGCCAACTGAATGGACAACAGCTCAACTGGGCACAACAAACCGCTCAAACGCAACTGGCGCTGCGCACCTCGCTGGCTGCAGAGATTCAACTCACCGGCCAACTCAACCAAGCCGATGCCAAAATTCAGCAAAACGGTCGTCTAGAGTTAACCGAACTGCAGTGGCGGCAAAGTGCTACGCAAGGGCTAGAAAGCCTCCACCTAGACTCACAAAAGCTGACTTATCAAGGCGGGCTTACATGGCGTTTTGATCCAAAACGTTTGGATTTACAGGGGCAACTTGCCGGCGATGGTTTGGCTTTAACGCAACAAGGCGCACACGTCAAACAGCGTTTAAACCTTGCTAACCGCGAACTGCGTTACGAGGGGAAAATGCAATGGCAAGCCGAGCCTTCAACGCTTGCGGTCGATGGTACCGTCAACGTGACCAAACTGACCCTCGAGCAGCAATTATTAGATGAGAAACAAAAAACCACCGCGCAGCAGACACAATTAGCGGAACTGAGCTACCAAGGCAAAGTTCAACAGAATGCGGCCGGCGATTGGCACTTACAAGGCGTTCTTAATAGCCAAAACGCGCAATTTTCACAACAAACTTCCGCACAACAGACCCTTAAACTCGATTCTGGCCAGTTGCGTTACCAAGGTGCGCTGGCCTGGCTTCCCCAAACCCAACAACTCAAAATCGATGGGGACATCAAAAGCAAACAACTCCAATTACAGCAAAACTCGCCCGACCAAGCACAACCGGACACGCCCACCAAAATCCAACAAACGCTAAAGTGGGCACAAGCTGATTTCAAAGGCGCACATCAGCTGCAATTAGGCGAAACAATGAGCGTACAAAGTCGCAGCAATCTGCAATTGAACCAATTGACGTTTGAACAACAAGGTGCCACCCAGCGCAACCTAGCTGCCGCTCTTAACGCCAACCTAAACCTGAAAGGGCGCTTTGGCAAAACACAAATTGAGCTGCAACAAAAAGGGGATTTATCGCTGACGCAACTGCAATTTCAACAGGCTGACCAAGAAGCGTCCAGCAAAGGACTACGCTGGGAAGGCGAGTTAAAACTTCAGTCAGACCCTGCGAAGCAAGCCCTACAATTATTGGGCAAACTGCAAGCACAAAACCTAGCAGTGCAGACAGCCGATCTCAATCTTAATCAGAGTCTTAAGGCTGAATTGAATCTTGCGCTAGAGCAAACACCGCAACGTCTAAGCATGCAACAAGAAGGCGCCTTGCAACTTTCTAATCTGAATTTGCAACACAAAACCGTGCGCCAGGACCTTGCCATCGGACGCTATGAGGGCAAGTTGAGCTTTACCCAACAAACATCTACCAACGCCGAATCGTCCGGGCCAATCCAGTTCAATGCCGATGGTCGCCTAAGCCTAGAGCAAGCGAAAACCGAATTGCCGCAGCAGGCGTTGCGTCTGGCGCACAACCTGCAAGGCCCATTGCGTTTAGAATTCAAACAAGACAAGCAAACTCGGAGCCTAAACTATGAAGGCAGCGGCCGTTTGAGCCAACTCAACCTGTTGACCGAACAACAACGCGGCTCGCTAAAACAGCTCACTTGGCAAGGCGAAAGTAACTGGCAACAATCCCTGAACACCAAAGAAGCTGGCCAATTGCGAGGCGATCTGGCCCTAACGCTGGAGCAATTGCGCTTAGGCAACCGCCAAGCAGACGTTAAGCAAAGCGGACTCTTGGTCGAAAAAATGCAACTTCAACAACTCAAATTGCTTTCAACCGAACGCTTTACCCTACAGGGCTTGGATTTAACTGAACTCAAGCTGCAAGGACTTGATCAGGATAAAAATTTGCCGCTGATAGACATTGAACGACTCACGCTGGATCAAGCGCAACTATCGCTCGCCGACGCTCAAACCTTTGCATTCGGCAGTTTAACGGTGCGCGACAGCCAAACGCACCTCACCTTGGATGAAAACAACCAACCGTTGCAACTCAAAGCCTTGCTCAATGCCCTTGGATTACCAAGCGAAACTGAAACACCGGAAAATGCTGCGGTCTCTGCGGCCAATAAAGCCTCAAAACCCCATCTTCAATTGGCCGCCTTCACCCTGTCTGGCGAGAATCGCTTACGCTTTGAATGGCAAAACCCGCAACAGCCCTTGCAGAAAAAAATCCGTTTTACCCGTTTGGAAATCCGCGATTTTGATAACAAAGCGCCCGACAAACCCAGTCAGTACGAGGTTGAAGCCAGCATTGATGAATTCAGTCAACTGCAGTCTCGTGGCCGCTTTAGCTTGGCAGGTGACACGATTTTTGTCGATGCGCAAACCCAGATTGACGGCTTATCACTCAACGACTTTTCGCCATTTGTCGAACAAGCCGTTGGCTACCGCATCAACAGCGGCCAACTTTCGGCCACCATTAACAGTCAAATTGAGCAAGAGCGTTTAAAAATTGATAACCGCTTAAAGCTTTTTAAATTCACGCTCAGCAGTGCCGACCAAAGCAAAACCGATAGCTTTAATAAAAACTTTAGCGTGCCTTTAGAGGTAGGGGTTAACTTGCTGCAAGACAAAAATGGCAATATCGCTCTCGAAATTCCGATTGATGGCGACCTTAACAATCCAAACTTCAGCATTGAAGACGTGGTGGCCGAGGCCCTCAACGGTGCCTTAGGCAAAGCCACCCGCACCTATCTGTTGTTGGCGCTGCAACCCTATGGTGCCATTGCTCTAGCCGGGGAATTTGCGCTAAACCAACTCAACGCAGTACGTTTACAGCCTGTGACCTTTGAACCGACCATTGCCAGTCTTTCTCCCGCCATGCAGGATTACATGCAGAAGGTGGCCGAACTTCTGCAAGGGCGCAGTAATGTACAGATTAAATTGTGCGGCGGCAGTTCAGAACAAGACCGAGCTGCTCTGCTTGAAAACGCTAAAAAGCGGCAAGGCTCATCGAGCACACTACCGGTGATCGAAGATGAACAGCTGCTGGCAATGGCCGCCTTGCGCCAATCGGTAATCAAACGCCATCTGCTCAAACTGGGGGTCAATACTAACCAGCTAATTCTCTGCCAGCCCAGCATTCATGCTGAATCGGTTCCGCCAACGGTGGATTTAGGAATCTAAGCCAATTTTTTAGGGAAGTCAGCCATGTCACTCTCCACTGTTTTTGGTCAAGGCCCAAACCTCTGTTTAATTCATGGTTGGGGCGCACAAAATGCGGTTTGGCACGAATGGGCTCAGACCTATTTAGCCAGCCACTTTCAGGTTCATCTGATTGAGTTACCCGGTTTTGGCCAGACCGCCAAAATCGGCGATTACCAAGACGACACCGAACTCACCCAAGCTTGGATTGAAACCTTACTGGCGCAAATGCCGGCCCAAAGCCATGTGCTAGGCTGGTCCTTGGGTGGCCTGTTGGCGCAATATCTAGCCTTAGAAAGACCGCAGCGCGTGCAATCCCTAATTTGCCTGGCTTCCAGCCCGCGCTTTACCCAAACGGATCATTGGCCTTGGGCGGTATCTCCCAAACTTATTGGCGATTTTATGCTCTCATTACAGGCGGACAGCACAGCAACCCTTAAGCATTTTTGGGCTTTGCAAATGCAAGGAAGTGAGCTGCCACGCCAGCAATTTAGACACTTTTTAAAACAGATGGGTAACCATCGCCTGCCAACGCTGAGTGGTTTAACACAAGGCTTGCGATTACTCAAATCACTGGATTTTCGTGAGCGCTTATCGGCATTGGATACGCCGACTCTGTGGCTGCTGGGAGAAAACGATCCGCTGATTCCCCACGCATGGGTTAGTCAATTCAGTACAATACAGCCGCAAGCAAAAGCGCAGATTTTACCGGGCGCTGCACACACGCCCTTTGTTTCGCACCCAGAAGAGTGCGCTCAAGCCATTATTCAATTTATAACTAGCCAGAACCCATGAAACCAACCGATTTCACTCCTCTAGAAGGTGTCAATCGCAAACACCTTCAACAGCATTTCAGTCAAGCGGCTCCCAGTTATGATGAGGCGGCAATTCTGCAAAAAACCGTTGCCGAACGCGTCGAGGAACGCTTGCAGCTCACCAAACTCGACATTAAGCACCTCGCCGACATTGGTGCCGGTACCGGCCTGCTCACCGAAAAGCTCCAACGACTTTATCCGCAAGCCCATCTTTATGCCGTTGATTTTTCGCTGCCCATGCTGCAAACCGCACGACAACGCTTGGAACCCAAAGGCATGGCGCGAAGTGTTTTAAAAAACTGGCTTCCTCACACCTTATTACCGCAGACAAGGCTGCATTTGGTGAATGCCGATGCGTATCAGCTGCCTTTTGCTGACGGCAGTTTAGATTTACTGACCAGTAATCTGATGCTGCAATGGTGTGATGATTTGGATAGTGTTTTTCGTGAATTTCGCCGTGTTTTAAGGCCCAATGGCATGCTGATGTTCACCAGCTTTGGGCCAGACACCCTTAAAGAATTGCGCCGGGCTTGGCACCAAGCCGATCCTGAGCAAACGCACGTCAACCATTTTATTGATATGCACGACCTAGGGGATGCCTTGATTCGTGCGGGATTTGGCCAGCCGGTAATGGATGTCGAGCATTTCACCCTAACCTATGATCAACCAATGGGCGTTTTGCGCGATTTAAAAGCGATTGGGGCGACCCATGCGGCCGCCAATCGCAGCCGTGGACTGATGGGAAAGGCACGCTTTCAAGCGATGCTCAACGCCTATGAACAGGCACGCCATGACAGCAAAATACCGGCCACCTATGAAGTGGTGCATGGGCACGCTTGGGCCAGTCGTGAAATACTCAAAGGCCCCAACCGCGACCGCAGCGGGCTGGTCGAAATATCACTGGAAACCTTTGCCAAACAAACGCAACAAAAACACCGGCCTTAACCCCTGCTGCGTAAACTCGGTTTAAAACATCTCTTGCGGATCAACGTCTAGACTCCAGCGGACTTTGCGCGCCAGCGGGCTTTGATAGATATGCGGTAACATTTGCTGAAGATGTTTGTGCAGCTGTGCCCGATTGGAACTGCTCAGCATAAGTTGATATCGGTAGCGGCCTTGGCGACGAAGCATCGGCGCGCTGACCGGCCCCCAAAAGCTAAGATCGTTTGCCATTCCTGCTTGCGCCTGCTGCACCAAACCTGCCTTTAATGCGTGTAAAAAAACCTTGGCATCCTCAGCATCGTAGGCTTCACAACGCACCAAACATTGATAATGCATCGGCGGCAATTGCGCTTTCTGGCGCTCGATGACCGCTTCTTGTGCAAAGGCTTCATAACCCTGTTCAACCAAACGAACCAATAACGGATGATGCGGATGATGCGTCTGCAGCAAGACTTCCCCTTGCTCGGCTTCGCGCCCAGCTCGGCCAGCCACCTGTAGAATCAACTGCGCCATACGCTCTGTGGCGCGGTAATCGCAGCTAAACAGACCTTGATCAATCTCCAAAATACCCACCAGAGTGACTTTCGGAAAATGATGCCCTTTGGCCAACATCTGGGTGCCAATTAAAATCTGCGCTTCGCCCTCTTGGGCTTGTCGAGTCAACTCCGCCATTTGCCCTTTTAAACGGGTACTGTCTCGGTCAATCCGCAACACTTGATAAGCGGGAAAGGCTTGCTGCATCGCCTCTTCTAATCGTTCGGTGCCCTGACCTAAGGTGTGCAGTTCATGACTGCCGCATTGAGGACAGATTTTTGGCACGGCCATTTGCTCTGCACAATGATGACACAATAAATAGTGATGCTTTGGCCCTTGATGCAGAGTCATATTGGCCTCACAACTCGGACATTGCGCTTGCCAACCACAACCATGACACATGAGCACAGGCGCAAAACCGCGGCGGTTTAGAAACAGTAAAACCTGATTGCCCGCTTGCAAATGCTGCTGCATCGCCTGTTTGAGTTTAACCCCAACACCTTGTTGAATTTTCTCACCGCGAATATCAATGAGTCGCAATTTAGGCAGTTGGGCCCCTCCCGCGCGTACGGCAAGCCTTAACAAACGATAACGTTGTTGCTGCACATTCCATAAACTTTCCAACGAGGGTGTGGCCGAGCCTAATATCACCGGAACCTGCCATTGCTTAGCACGTCGTACCAAAAGATCGCGCGCTGAATAACGCACACCATCTTGTTGTTTGTAAGAGGTGTCATGCTCTTCATCAATAATGCACAGACCCAAGTTTGCAAAAGGGGTGAAAATTGCCGAACGAGTTCCCAACAGCACCGAAATTTGCCCACTGCGCACGGCTTGCCAGGCACAATGACGTTCACGATCATTCATACCACTGTGCAGCACGGCAATCGGTCTCTGTAAGTAACCCGAGAAACGGTCAATCATTTGCGGCGTTAAGCCAATCTCGGGCACCAAAATCAACACCTGCTTATGTTGCTGCAAGGCCAATTCCGTCATCGCCAAATACACTTCTGTTTTCCCACTGCCGGTAATACCTTGCAGCAAAAACGCCACAAAACCTGCCTCAGCTTTGACATGTTCGTCCAGCGCATTCACCGCTGCACTTTGTTGCGAATTGAGCCGATGGGCAGGTCGCGGTGAACATGGCACTTGCTGCCAACAAGGTCCTGCTTCGGCCAAAACCCAACCCGATGCTTGCCACTGCGTCAGCCACTTACGCCAACTGCCGGTAATGGCCTGACACTCCATCCGACCTAGGGCGGAAGCTGCCTGCAAAAAGGCTTGGGCCAAGGCGTGTTGTGCCGGCGTTTTGCGTGAAATTTGCGCCAATGCAAGTTTCCCCTCTGAGCTTAGCGTCCATTGCAACTCGCCTTCCAATAACACCGGTTCGCCCGCGCGCAAGCGTTTGGGCAAAGCGGCTTGAATAACCTCCCCCAACGGCGATTGATAATAGTCACTGACCCACTGCCACAGCGCCAAGTCCGCAACACTGACAATGGGTTCTGAATCAATTTTGCGTACAATCGGTTTGATTTTATGCGTGTCATATTCCGATTGCGCCACCCCCACCACCAGGGCAACTTGGGTTTTCTGCCGAAAGGGGACTTCGACCCGACAACCTACCCAGGCTTTATCCGGTTGCTTGAGCTCAACATCTTCGGGGAAAGCATAATCCAACGGCTCAAGAAAAGGCCCTTTCACCGCGACTTTTAAAACCCAAGGTAAGGACGCATCGGCGACAGATGGCATCGGTAAAGACGGATGGGATTCAGCGTTGGTCACAGGGTATTCCTTAGACATTGAATTATTCAATCAAGCGATACAGACCGCTTGGTTTGGTATTGTAACGGGTTTATTAGCAAGAAACGCGAAGGGACGAATCGCCTGCTGGTTTAACGATGGTTGTTTAATCTATGCACATTCTTTTCACATTCCCGCGCCAGGCACTGTGCTGTAATAAGACCGTTGTTTGTGCGCGAGGAGGTGCATCATGTCACAATTCAATCTACCCTTAGTCCATTCGGCCAGTTCGCCTGCCACGGCGATAATCGGTCGTTTGGTGCTGATGTTGTTCAGCCTAAGTTTTTTGAGCGGCTGCGTGGTGCAGCACCGAACTGTGGTGCAATCGCCGCCGCAAACCTATCCCGCGCACAATCCTTATTACGATCGACAAGCCCCGCATCACCGTGCCGATAGACGGGACGACGACCGTGAATACGATCGGCGCAATGCTTACGAACAACGCGATGGTCGCTACCCACACCGTGACAAGGACTACCGCTTTGGCGACAACGAACGAAAATCCATCTATCAATATTATCACCCTAAAAAGCCATACAAAGCGGGCAAGCCCTTCCCGCCTGGGCATGATAAACGGCCTTACCATCTTCATAAACCGCTGCCGAAACACGTAAAATACAGCCGCCTACCAACCCATTTGGAACAGCGCTTAGGCCCACCACCTCGTGATTTATTACGGGTGCGTGTTGGCGGCGATATTCTGCTGATTCATCACAGTACCCGTGTGATTTACGATATTTTGTTTGATTTTTAAGTCAATTCGCTTGTTGAAGCGCAACGCAGGTCCTAAAAATCGCTAAAATAGGCAGCAATTTTGATTGAAAATTGCGCCAAATTACGGATTTTTATGGAAAAACAGCTACTTGTTCTACTTCGCTATCATGACGGCCTGCAAAATACGCTTGGCCGTTTCTTTGCCTGGGGTGTTCTCAGTCTGGTTCTCATTACCGCGCTGGTTGTGGTATTACGCTATGGTTTTGATACGGGTTCAATCGCCTTGCAAGAGGCGATTACCTACAACCATGCCATTCTTTTCATGCTTGGTATCAGTTACACCTATTTACACGATGAGCATGTTCGGGTTGATGTGTTTTATACAAATTACAGTGCCAAGAAAAAATACTGGGTCAACCTATTAGGCTCGGTGCTCTTTACGCTGCCGGTGGCCATTTTTTTACTCTGGGGAAGTTTTGATTATGTGGCCAATAGTTGGGCAATTCGCGAGGGTTCTGCCGAAGCCGGTGGACTAGGCTACACCTATCTGCTCAAAAGCCTGATTTTGATAATGGCTGGCCTGCTGCTACTGCAAGCCTTGGCGATTATTGGCAAAAATGCCTTAGCGCTTAAAGCGCTCTCCTTCCCTGAATTCTCGCCAATTCAAGGAGGGCCACGTTAATGGAATGGCTCTCTTTACTGTTGTTTGCACTCATTTTTATCGCGCTCTTAATCGGCTTTCCGGTCGCCATCACCCTAGCGGGCGTTTCGCTGTTATTTGCCTTGTTTGCGAATGCTATCGGTGCCTTTGATATTGCCTTTTTACAAAGCATTCCCAGCCGCATTTTCTCAATTATGAGCAACCAAACGCTCATTGCTGTTCCGCTGTTCGTCTTTATGGGAATTATGCTAGAGAAATCCAAAATTGCCGAAAACCTACTTCAGACAATGGATGAGTCGATGCGTGGCATTAAAGGCGGCTTAGGGATTGCCGTCATTATTGTGGGCGCTCTGCTTGCCGCCAGTACCGGGATTGTTGGTGCCACTGTGGTCACCATGGGCTTGCTCGCTTTACCCACTATGCTAAAACAAGGCTATTGCCCCAAACTCGCCAGTGGCACTATTTGCGCGGCCGGTACCTTAGGTCAAATCATTCCCCCTTCTATTATTTTGATTTTATTAGGCGATGTTCTGTCTTCTTCTTACCAGCAAGCACAACTCAATCAAGGAATTTTTTCACCGGAAACGCTGTCTGTCGGCGATTTGTTTGTAGCCGCGCTCTTACCGGGTATGCTGCTGGTGGTGCTTTATATGCTGTATTTGTTTTATCAAGCCATGCGACATCCAGAAAAAGTCCCCAACCACTTGGGAACACCGGTTGCACCTGGCTTGAGCAAGCGTATTTTAAAAAGCTTGGTGCCACCTTTATCGCTCATCTTACTGGTACTTGGCTCGATTTTGGGTGGGTTTGCCACCCCGACTGAAGCCGCATCACTTGGTGCCTTAGGTGCCATGATCTTAGCCCTCATCAATCGCCAGTTGACCCTGAGCATTCTGCAAGAAGTACTGCAAAACACACTCAAAGTCACCAGTATGATTTTCTTGATTTTCATCGGGGCAGCTTTTTTCTCATTGGTTTTCCGTGGGCTAGGCGGCGACGATTTAATGCACGATCTGCTGTCTGATTTGCCGGGTGGACTCTTTACCGCCATGCTGATTGTGATGATTCTTTTGTTTATTTTGGGCTTTTTCCTCGATTTTATTGAAATCACTTACATTGTTATCCCGGTAGTTGCCCCCATCCTTTTAATGATGGGCGTCGATCCAATTTGGCTTGGGATTATGATTGCGATCAACTTGCAAACGTCCTTCCTTACGCCACCCTTTGGTTTTGCGTTGTTCTACCTGCGCGGTGTGGCTCCACCAGATCTCAAAACGGCTGATCTTTATCGCGGCGTCGTACCGTTTATTGGCATCCAACTTTTTGTATTGGCGCTGCTCGCTTTCTGGCCTGAACTGGCCACTTGGCTGCCGAACGTCATTTATGGATAGCGTGGAATTGCTAGGCAGATAGGTGTTGAATAGAAGCCCCCAGGAAACTTTCCGTGGGGGGAGATAAACCAAAGAGAAGTGAATGCGTTTAGAGATGCTTGAGCATGCGCAGAATGACTCTGGCAGAATGGGTTGCCGCTTGTTCGAGATAGGTTTCAAACGCGACCTTATTTTCTTTACCGGCAATATCAGACAGGGAACGAATAATCACAAACGGTTTGTTAAAGGTGTGACAGACCTGAGCGACTGCCGCCGCTTCCATTTCGCAAGCAATCATGTCAGGAAAAGCCTCGCGGGTGTTCGCAACATCTTCGGCCTGGTGCATAAAGCGGTCGCCGGTGGCAATCAGGCCGTGCATATGCACCACTTCGCCTAAGTCTTCAATCGCGTGTTGCGCCGCTTGAATCAACTTAGAATCCGGTAAAAAACAAGCCGGCATCCCTGGCACCTGACCAAGATCATAGCCGAATGGTGTGACATCGACGTCGTGATGACACACCCCACTGCTAATCACAATATCGCCCACATTTAAATCTACGTGAAAGCCACCTGCCGACCCCGTATTGATAACGTAATCGGGCTGGTAAATTTGCAGCAACAAACTGGTACTTATCGCCGCATTGACCTTGCCGATTCCAGAACGCAGTAACACCAAATCTTGGTGATCAATCTGGCCACAGTAAAACTCAAAACCGGCATGAACCTCGGTGGTCATGCCCTTCATTTGACTTCTTAAGAGCGCAACTTCTTGATCCATCGCACCAATAATGGCAATTTTCATCGGTTTTTACACCTTATTGCCTAATTGACGCAACAAATCATCACTCATTTTGAGCGCTTCATTTTTGTTTACGCCAATGCCTTTGTCCAAAATTTCTTGTGCAATGGCTTGAGCCTCTTCCAACGAATGCATACTGCAGGTACCGCATTGGTATTCGTTAAGCTCAGGAATGTCTTCCATTCGCTCAACTTTGAGAACATCTTGCATGGCTGCACGCCAAGCATCCGCGACACGCAACTCATCAGGCGCGCCAATCAGGCTCATGTAAAATCCGGTACGGCAACCCATTGGCGAGATGTCGATAATCTCAACGCCACCACCATTGAGGTGATCGCGCATAAAACCGGCAAACAGATGCTCCAGCGTGTGAATACCGCGCTCTCCCATAATCGCTTTGTTTGGTTTATTAAAACGCAAATCAAACACCGTGATGGTGTCACCGGATGGAGAGGTCATGGTTTTGGCAACGCGCACCGCTGGTGCATTCATAATCGTATGGTCAACGCGAAAACTGTCTAACAATGGCATAGTTTTTCCTTGTGGCTGGGTAGGGGTAAATTAGGATTGATTGTGCTCAGCGCAATAAACTGAACGTCTCCGAGCAAACCATTAAATCGAGCTTTTCGCCTCATTGGGTAAGGTCTCTTTAAGCATCCATCCATTATCGGTTTTGATAAATAAATAGTTGCGGGTAAAGTCGAGGCGGTCGCCTTGCACAAATTCTGGAAGGCTCATTTTTAAGACCCCAACGCCAAAAGTGCGCTTCATTTTTTCCATTGGCGAAAGCGTTGAATCTTGCATGATTTCTTGAGCAAAATCGTCGAGTGAACGCTGAGCAACGCCTGTGATAGTCAGTTCGGCAACATAGTGGGTATCATTCTTTTTGTAACCATTGTCTTTTAGTACCGTATCCGCTAAAAACAAGCCATGAAACTCTTGATTAAATTGGTTTTTTGCCATCTGCTCAATGTCAGACTCTTTTGGCTGAGTGATGCCAAGGCACGCACTTAAACTGAAAGCCAAGAGCAAGATTATCCAAATTTTGAATTTCATTTTTTCTCCAAAATTACGCCACAGAGTCAAATATCGCTCAGTACGAATGTTGACATCCTTGATTTCATGGGCTCTTACAGCACTTTTTTAGTGTAAAAAGTATGTTTTATGCGCCAGTGAGGTCTTTCCACGGACAATTAAACGATGGTTCTCAAGCTTAAAGCGCGGGAACAAGAAGAATTATGCCAAAAAGTTGCACAAGTTTTGGCTTTTAACAGGGCTTTTTAGCCAAAGGCTTGAGAAATTATTGTACAAAGTAAAAATAATTCATCTAATAGTTTGACACAACTTATACAAGTAATCATAATCGAAGCCGTGGAGCACTGTAAAACTCATCCACGGTCTTCCCCAAGTGCAGATCATTCAGAAAGAGCCATCACCATTTCTGTTGCGTTGAAAAACGCGTGATCTTTTGTCTGCTAACCGTCATCCTTTACCGCACTTGGGGCTTTCTACGGTTTCAACCCTTTTCACAAATTCATACGAGTCTTCCATGCACCAAATTTTATTTTTTCATTGGCGCTTGGCGCTGTTGTCTTTTTTTGCTTTCTTATCGCTGCATTCTGTTGCCTTTGCAAACTATTCCAGTCCTACGCAGGTGCTGAGCTCTTCACCGGTTAAATACCATGTTTTAGCTGGAACGGATTCGGCTAAACCGGCCGTTTTTATCCTAGGTGGCGGCCCAGCATTTAGTAGCTGGAATCTAGAGCCGATTCAACAGCAAATTCACCAGTTAGGGCATACCGTGTACCTAATGGATATGTTGGGCATTGGCGAAAACCGTGCTCTGCTGCAACCGGAAACACCACTCTTGTCACAATGGGTAGAGCAACTCGAAACCTTACGGCGAAACACCCACCCAAATCAATCGGTAACCCTGGTGGCCCACTCTTGGGGTGCGCTAATGGCGATGCTCTATCAAAGAACCTATCCGGATGCCGTGAACAAGGTAATTCTGCTCAATCCGGTGGATCCTGAAAAACGTGCGATGTCGCAACTGACTGAAACGATAGATAAACGCAATCGCAGCCTTCAAGAAACCGCTTGGGATGATGAGTCGGCATGGGAACAAAAAACACAAATCGATGTCGAAGACATTCCGCGCATTACCTTGCGCCAAATTCAGCAGGTACTGCCGACCTACTTTTTAGATTATGAAAAAGGCAAGGCTTATGCCGAACAATTCGGCACCGACGACTTCAATATCGATTTAAATGTTCAAGCATGGGCAGAATACGATGCGAATCCCATTGGTTTTGATGAAATTCGTCAGTGGCCAGCATCCTACTATTTTTTAGAATGCAATCAGGATTACCTCATGCCTTTTAACTTAAACGCCATGCGCCCACAGATGTCATTTAAAAAAGTGGCCTTGATTGACCAGTGCGGACATTTTCCATGGATTGAGCAACCCCAAGCCTTTAATCAATATTTAAGCGAATTTTTGCGAGATTAAGATGCACTTAGAAACCGAAATCGTACAATGCCCCTATTGCTGGAGCCAAATTGAAATCGTACTGGATCCCAGTGATCAATCCGATGAATTTATTGAAGACTGTTTTGTCTGCTGCCGACCGATTCATTTTTACCGACAAAGGCAATTCGATGGCAGTGTACAACTGATTGCGCAACATGAGGACGAAGCTTATGACTGAGAACATTCAACGTGATTTGAGCGCTTATCGTCAGCGCTATCTGCAGGGCGGCTTGGATGAAAAGCAGGTACCAACCGACCCTTTTGAACTCTTTGCCCTTTGGTTTGCACAAAGCGAAGAAGCCGGCATGGTTGAACCGAATGCCATGGTTATCTCAACCGTTGATGCGCAAGGCCAGCCCTCAAGCCGCACCGTTTTACTGAAATATTTTGACCCGAATGGCTTTGTGTTTTACACCAACTACAACAGTGAAAAAGCCCAAAATATTGCCCACAATCCAAAAGTAAGTCTGCTTTTTTTGTGGTTAGGCCTAGAAAGACAAGTCAAAATTCAAGGGGTCGCCGAGAAGGTACCCACGGCTGAATCACTCAAATACTTTAGCAGCCGCCCAAAAGGAAGTCAGATTGGTGCTTGGGTCAGTCAGCAGAGCCAAGTGATTTCCTCCAAACAACTGTTACTAACGCAGTATCAGAAGATGCTGGATAAATTCAAAAATGGCGAGGTACCCTTACCGGATTTTTGGGGCGGCTATCGGGTTAAGCCGCAGAAAATCGAGTTTTGGCAAGGCGGGGATAACCGTTTGCATGACCGGATTGTGTATCAGTTAAATTTGGATAAAAACTGGACCATCGGGCGCTTATCTCCCTAATAAAAGCCGCCAGGAGCGTTTCAATGTGACGAATTCAGCGCCATTTTAAGCGCTGCGATGGATATCAAACATCGCGTCAAATTTAACGCTCTGCAAAATGGCTAACACATCATCACTCACATTAATTAACTTCAGACGACTGGCTTGTAATCCTACCGCCTGATAAGCCCCGATAATGTAACCCAGCAAATGACTACCAAAAAACTCTACCTTGGCAAAATCCAACATCAGCAAGGTTTTTGAGCTAACCTTCTCGCGCAATGTATGACTAAGCTGCAGATTAAAATCCACGCCAACGCTATCTTGTACCTGAATGTATAAAAGGTTGATGTTCTGTTGATACGAAATCGCCATTTTGCCTCCGCTATCAAAATATTGCGGTTTAAAAGTCAATCAAAGCTTGGGAGGCCCAGCATTTATAGATTAGATGCTTTTTGTCTGCTTTTAAACTAGATACACGCAAAAATCATAGGTTCTAAACCAAACTACTATCTTACAAGCAAAACTTAATGCAGTGGATAAAAATGTTATTTCATTACATTTAATTTTTTATGACAAGCCTTTAGCAAACCGCATTGACTATGACGCAGTCTGTTTGTATGGGAAATGATAGAGGGAAAAGAGAGAAAAGAGAAAATAAGGGGAATAAAAAAGCCCAAGTGAATATTCACTTGGGCTTAAGAATATGGTGCGAGCGGAGAGACTCGAACTCTCACACCAAAGGCGCCAGAACCTAAATCTGGTGCGTCTACCAATTCCGCCACGCTCGCA
>JAFGXP010000012.1 GCA_016936535.1 Thiotrichales bacterium
GCAGTTTGGTGCGCAAACAGACATTTTTGAACGGTTTCTTTTCGGTAAATCATTGAGTTTGTTAGGATCTAGGCCGCTACTCAATGAGCAGGTGCAAAACATCGAATGGTGTCTTGGGGAGCAAGTTACCCGTCCAAATCGGTTTGCAGGTGTCTGTTCTGTGATGTTAGGAGCCTCTTTCTCAACCTTTATTTTTAAGCCTAGAATCATCACAAGTGCGTGAACAAGTTCTGGGTCAAATCAACTTTTTAGCTCTCCTTTGTAACAAAACAAGATTTCAAATTTACTTGCCTAAGCCCTTCGATATACTGGGAAATACTTAGGCACACAGAGAATCAAACCGCGTTGATTTCAACGAGGCGCTTGAAGCGATCCATTCTAGGCAGCGTTCGAAAAGCATAGCCATTGCCATCGCTATGCTTAAGAGCGCTAAAAATGAAGTTGGTCTTCACCGCCTCACCGAACGGTGACTTATTCTGTACTTCCCTAGTGTTCACAAGCGCTGCTCACTGATTGACGGCGCCTACTGGCGAGGAATCCTACCAAATGCAGTCGCGTCGGCAATGGTTGTTGCAGCAGTTTAGCATCGCAAGTTTGAGTGCTGTTGGCGTCAATTTGCACGGCTGCACGGTCTTCTCACCTTTGCGCATCGGCACCCACCCCTGGATTGGCTATGAGACCTTAAACTTGGCGCAAACTTTGCACCTCTTAGACAAAGACATACAACTGCTTGCTCATCAAAACGCTTCCCAATCCATTGCCAAGCTCAAAAGTGGCGATTTGGACGCCGCAACCTTAACGTTGGACGAAGCCATTCAAATCCAGGCAGAAGGCATCCACTTATCTGTTGTCTTAATTTTTGATATTTCCGCTGGGGCCGATCAACTGATTGTTCGGCCACCCATCACCCACCTAGCGGAACTGGCTGGTAAAACCTTAGGTTACGAGGCTTCGGCTGTTGGCGCGCTCATGCTACACAAAATTTTGGCATTGGCCCAACTGCCTGCGAGTGCGCTGAAGCTGGTGAATCTGCCGGTTGGCGAACCGCAACGCATTGCTTGGCAAAAAGGTCAGGTGGATGCACTGGTCACTTACGAGCCGACCGCCAGTCATCTCATGGCTGCTGGTGGGCATCGCTTGCTCGATAGCCGAGCTTTTCCAGAAACCATTTTTGATGTATTGGTCGTGCGTAGCGAACGCCTGAGCTCTTACCATCAAGCGGTTTTAAAGGTGGTTCGCGCGCACTATCGAGCTTTAGAGCATCTTAAAACCAATCCGGGCGATGCCATTCATCGTATTGCCGCACAACAAAAAGTCGATCTGCGCTCAACCGAAAACGCCTTAAAGGGCTTACGCTTTCCCAGCGCTGCCGTCGGATGCCAACTCTTAAGCGAACAAGGTCGATTGGCGCAAATAAGCGTTGAACTCATTGAGTTGCTTAAAGAGCAAAAACGTCTGCCAAAAAGTGCCGAACCCACCATCGACATCGACTCCACCTTTTGCCGGCGCTATCTTCATGAATAACCTCACCACTAGGATTAAGCCATTTTGGCGGTTCCTAATCGCTTTGGCTTTCTATCTGGGTAGCATGTCCTTGAGCTGGGCACAAACTACAACGTTGCACCTTGGTATCTATGCTCATCGTGACTTGGCGAACCTCAAAGATCGTTATCAACCCTTAGCCGAATATCTGCAACGCGCCCTACCCAATCAAACAATTGAACTGCACCTTATGAATGGCGAAACGCTGCATCAAGCGGTCTTAAATAATCAGCTGGATCTCTTGCTGTTAAATCCAGCCTTGTTTGAAGTGATTCGACATGAACACAGTTTGACCGGGGCGGTTGCCACGCTTGAACGAAGTTACCAAGGCATTTCCACCCCCTATTTAGGCGGCGTAATTTTCAGTTTAAATCCACGCTGGCAAACCCTAGCCGACCTCCAAAAAGCACGAATTGCGATAGCGAGCACCAGCAATGCCGGAGCCTACGTCATTGCCCTGCGGGAACTCAAACGCGCCCAGTTAAATTTGAATCAGCTCACGCTCATCCCCACAGGCAGCAACGATGCGGTGGTGGAGCAGGTCCTTTCAGGACAAGCGGATGTCGGGTTTGTCCGTACCGGCTTGTTAGAAGAGTATTTTGCCGAGGGTCGTTTGCAGGCAAATCAGGTACAGATTCTTAATCAGCAATTCTTGCCAAACTACCCCTTTATCGTTTCAACTACCCTCTACCCAGAATGGCCGTTTGTGATTCTGAATCATGTGCCCGCGCAAACTCAACGCACCTTAATTGCCCAGTTGTTACAACTCAATGCAGAACACCCCGTCTCACAAGCGATTGGGATTGGCGGTTTTGTGCCACCGTTAAATTACATGCCAATGCAGCAACTGCTGCAAGAACTGCAACTTTATCCTTACAACATCGCTCCTGAAATCAGTCTGGCTGAATTTATTCATCAACATCGTATTCCGGCTATTTTGTTGGGATTTTCCCTGCTGGGACTGCTTGCGTTAATGGCACGAATTCTGCATCTGAACCGTCAGCAGCAGATGACTGTGCAAACCCTTAAACAACAAGAAAATACTTTGCAACAGGTAATTAGCGGTACCCAAGCTGGAACTTGGGAATGGGATATCCCGATGGGCTCCATCAAAATCAATCGACGTTGGGCGCAAATTGTCGGTTATGAACTCGAAGCACTGACCCCTCTGAGCATTGAAACTTGGAACCGTTTAGTCTTCCCAGAAGACCTCCTTGTCTCCAATCAGCGGCTCGCAGAACATTTTGCACAACAAAGCGAACACTATGAATGTCAGGTACGGATGCGGCACAAAAACGGGCAGTGGGTCTGGGTGTTAGATCGAGGTCGAGTCTGGCTCTGGAACGAAAAGGGCGAGCCAATTAAGATGAGTGGCACACATCTCGATATCAGTGAAATAAAACAGCATGAACTCCTCTTGGCTCATAAAGCACAACGCGATGCGGTGCTACTACAGCTCCCGATTGTGATTGAACAAAAATCCGAAGCTGACTTTGTGATTCATGCCTTGCAAGCACTATTGAACCTGACACAAAGCGATCTAACCGCCCTTTACTTAGCGCAAAAAACCGAGCTGATATGCCTAGGAAGCGCCCATTCCAGCAATGAAACCCGCCAAAACTCATCCACCGAAATGACGCAGGCGCTGGCCATTTGGCAACACCTCCAAACGGATAAGCAACCAAAGTTCGTGGAAAAAGATGCCCTCCCAACCGCCTTAGCGCAACTCGAGTATATTGGCTACTGCGCGGTTCCGATCATTGAAAAAACACAAACTGTGATGTTGCTCGGTTTGGCGAAACGCAACCAAAGCCATGATGTAAGCACACTTGAAACCGCCCAACTCTTTGCCAACACGCTGTGGCGTTTACTGTTACGCAATCGTACCCAAGCGCGCCTGCGACAAGCGGCCAGTGTGTTTGATTCGGCCCAAGAAGGCATTATCATTGCCGATGCTCAAGGGTTGATTTTAGACGTCAACCAGGCCTTCCAACAAATCACCGGTTACCGCGCAGAAGATGTCATCGGCAAAACCCCGCACATCCTCAGCTCTGGCTTGCAGAACCCCGCTTTTTACCAGCAATTTTGGCAGGATTTAACCGCCAAAGGTCATTGGTCGGGAGAGTTGTGGAATCGTCGCAAAAACGGCGAACTCTACCCACAACGCTTGACCATCAACACCACGCGCAATCACCAGGGAGAAGTGCAACACTATATCGCCTTGATTGCCGATATTACGGATGAAAAGAATCATATCCAGCAACTGGAATACCTCGCAAACCACGACCAACTTACCGATTTGCCTAATCGTATTTTGCTTACCGACCGAATCAATCAGGCCATTTTGCGCAGCGAGCGCAGCCAAACTTTATTGGCTACCGTCTTTATTGACTTAGACCTTTTTAAACCCATTAATGACCAATACGGACACGCTGCCGGCGATTGGATTCTCAAAATACTGGCCGAACGGTTTAAAGCCTGTTTACGTCATCAAGACACCATTGCACGGATTGGCGGGGATGAATTTGTCGCGCTCATTATTGACTTAAACCACGCAGAAGAATTGCGGCCCGTTTTAGAGCGATTGCGCGCCGCTGCAGAAGAACCGATTGAATACGAAAATCATGTGCTTACCGTCACCGCCAGTATTGGCGCTTATCTCTATCAAAAACCTTTGTACAGCGAAGAAACTCTGGATGCCGACCAATTGATGCGCGAGGCAGACCAAGCCATGTATCAAGCCAAACAACAAGGTAAAAATCGATACGTTATCTATCCATTACCCCTAGCGATTTAAGGCAGGCTCTAACAATCGGCTTGGCTATTCTTGTTTGAAATCAAGGGCGCGGATTGAATTTTTTGACCAATCCCAGTATAGTTTCGACTGCAAAAACTTTTTTTTACTGAGGCGCAGGAAATTATGAGTAACTTAACGAAAATGCTACTGGTTTTGGTCATTACCGTAGTCATTCCCCTCGCGATTCTTCTAGGCATTTGGGCAGACATCCTGCCACAGTCTCTACAAATTGCGATTGGACTCATTGGCGTAGTATTGGCGATTGCCTACATTGTTGGCGGCAACCTGCTGTTGATGTGGGGTGATATCAAATCTGGACGCTATTCAAAAAAATCTTAATCGATTTAAGCCGTCCATCGCTCACCCGGCTCATGCCGGGTTTTTGTTTTTCAGGCCCTTTATTTTGCAGACAAGGTTTGGATTGAGAAAACCCATTACGAATCGAGCAAGGGATTGGTTTGCGCCTCACCCCTCACCACCAAACCGAATTTATCGCCCGACCACACCGATAAAACGCTATAATTTTTCTCAAATTTTTTCATTTTTGCCTAGCAGCC
>JAFGXP010000013.1 GCA_016936535.1 Thiotrichales bacterium
ATTAAAAGGCACACTGCCTTGCTTGGCTCGAGCAATAAACTCGGTGATGTTAGTCATAAGTTTTCCTCAGGTTAGGGAGTCGAGGCCGGCTGAGTCTTATCCAATAGAATGAATCTCAGAAAAAGCCTAAAAAGTTAAGTAGGGCATTGAAATTTTTTGCTTTAAAGAGTGCCCGGGGCTTTCATGCTGGTCTCTTTAAACGGCTTACTCAACAGCACACTATCGAGTCGCGCCAGACGGGTTACCCCGAAGGCGGCATCCGACGAAAAGGGCGATTTTAACGGATTTTCGGGTCGATGCAGATAGTTTTGACGCAGACGTTGCCAGTACCGATTGCGCGTCCCGCCTCCCACAGCAAACAGCTGAGAACGTCGGCAGCCAAGCTCGGTTAAGCGTTGATAAGCCGCCAATTCTACCTGGACAAAACCTTGCACGATTGAACTGTAAAACAGCAAATGCGCCGCTACGGCTGTCAGCTGCTCGGCGTCCATCTGTTGGATGGCGTTGACGGATTTTAAGGCATCGGGTTGCGTCATACATTGGGGCAGAGGACAATCCGGTACTGCAGCAAGGCGAGGCGCTAAGTTGGGATCCGCAAATGGAAAACGTTCTCCCGAACTCAACAGGGGGTAATAGTCGCCTAATTGTTGCAAAGATTGACGTATGGCTTGCGCGGCTTGCGGCAGGCTTTGCTCTAGCGAAGCGTTTAGGTTGATCAGCTCAATGCTCAGGGTATCCAAGTATTCTACCTGAGCGATATCGTAGTACTTGAGCAAGACTTGGCCACCGCTATTTGAGGCACCTCCCACCAACCAATAGGCACCGATTCGATGACTGTAAAGCCCAAATTCGGGGGCAAAAACGGGGCGGGAAGCCAATAATTTAATGGCAATGCTTGAACCGAGCGAACTAACGGCGTCACCCAACTGACTTGCCCCAGCGGCAAAAAACGCAGCTAGACTGTCGGTGGTGCCGTAACAGACTTGGCACGTCTTTTTAAGCCCAAAACGTTGTGCGGCCTGATGCGCAATTTGGGCGAAAGGCTGTCCAACCCGACCAACCTTGGGCAATTGTAAAAAGGGCATCTCCTGCGCGAGAAAAGCACGTAACCAAGGCGGATAGTCTCCCAAAGCCGGATCATAGCCAAACTTCAGCAGATTATTTTCATCACTCATATTTTCGCCTGTCCCCAAAAAGCCGACAAACTGGTCATTTAGCCAATCGATTTGGTGCACCAGTTGAAGCGGTTGATTTTGAGAATAGGCTGGCAATTGTTGGTACAGGTACCATGCTTTGGCTAAGCTGCTACTGACGCCCAGCGCTGCCGTGGTAATGGATAGGGGTTGAGGCTGTTTTTTTTGCCATTGCACGATAAATTCAGCAATGGCCTGTGCTTGCTGGGTAGCAACTTGAGAGTGATACATCAGCACCGGCGTTAAAGGATTTCCTTGCAGATCACTCAACCACAGCGAAGAAGAGGTTGCATCGGCAATTAATCCGTCAACCTGATGAAGATCGACCTGCGTTCCCAACGCCTCCAAAAGCGATTGAAGCTTGCTCTGCCACTGGGCGCGAGGGTCCTGATCCGTTGCCTTTAGAGCCACTTGGCTTTGCGCCAAAATGCGCTCTTTATTTTCCACTGGCAAGTCACAGGGCGTGCTTTCTCGTTGTACTACCACCGCCCGCAACCCAGAGGTGCCCAAGTCAATACCCAGTAAGTACTGAGTCTTGGGCGGCGGAAAATTCGGTTGACAAACAGGCATAGTCAGAACACTCCTTTAAGTTGACGGTAGGGCAAACTGATTCTCTTCATCGAAGAACTGCACGAAGTGGGGCACTTTTTACTAGAAAAGGCGGATGTTTACCAGTTACAATTCGAGGCTATCAATAAAAATATCAGAGCGTTCAGGAAGAGGGGGCTCGGGTCCTAAGGTTAGATAGGCGTTTTTTATGAAAATCGCGGCCAGTTGTTTTTGATGGCACCCGACAAAACACGGCATTGCCCGCGCTTGTGCGCATTCAACCTAGCTTCCTTAGACGTTTAATCAGAGAAAGTGTTCCTCAGCGGAGTTTTACATGAGCGAGTTAAATGAATTAAGTATGGTGCTGATCGCATTGATGGCGATTATTATCATCCTGATTCTGGTTTTGGGCTATCGAAAAAAGCAGAAGTACCTAGAATCCGCACAAAAAGCTAAACAAGAGGCCCAAGCCTTACGGGCTCATACTCGTGCTGACCCTTCTAGAGATGCCGCAAAGTTTGAAAACGGCAAAATCATTCCGAGTAAAAACCCTTTTGGCAAGCAGTCTTCTGCCACACAGATGGACCGGGAAATGCTTCTTGAAAATGAACATCAACCGGGCATTTTGGTTCCAGAAATCGATCCAAATCAACACGAGCTGCCCTTTGAACATGAACACGCTTTAAGTGGATTAATTGAAGACGAAGGCCTTACTGCCGTTATGCAGACCCTAGAGCAACCGGCACAAAAAAATCGTGCTTTGCCAGAAACTGAACTTCCTGCGACTATGCCAGCGGCACCGCCCTTAGTCGAAAAACCACAAGCCGATCCAGTTTCGCCCCCAGCAACTCAATCGCATTCTGTCGTGCAAAGTGCACCCCACTCATCGGAAGTGCTTCACTCAGCCGAGTCGCAACGTGAAGCAGAAGAAACCTTAGCGCGCCAAAAACGTGCCTATCAAACGATCATGAGCTCAGAGCGCGCTGAGCCAAAGACATTTGTACTGATCGTATTGGGCAGTGAAGAGATTCAAGTGACGGATATTCATCAATTTATGATGGCCAATAATTTGCAGCGCAATTACCACGGGCATTATGAGCTCAGAGACAATCGCGGTAATCGAGTCTTAGAAGTGGTCAGCTTGTTGAATCCGGGAACTTTTCCCGAAAACCCTCGAATTTTGGATACTACGCCAGGCGTGGTTATGATTTTAGATCTGCCCTGTGCCATTCCTGCGGCCGCCGCGATGCATGACTTTATTCAAATTACTCGCAAATTGGCCAATCGTGTGAAAGGGCAGGTTTTGAATGAACTGCAGCATGAGGTGAATGAACCTTATTTCCGTACACTGCGTGACAGTGCTTTAGGATATGATTCGCAAAAAATCACCGAACTGAATCCATCTTAAGTCACCCCCTTCAAGGTGGGTGTCTTAAGGCGCCGTCCGACCCCTTTTTTAGGTATTTTGGCCACCATGACCAGCAACCTTCAGCAGCAATACCAAGCCTTGTGCGACCAAGTGAATTACCATAATCATCACTACTATGTTTTGGATAATCCACAGATTTCAGACGCCGAATTTGATGAGCTGTATCAAGCCTTAGCCGCATTTGAACAGGCGCATCCACAGCTGATTGATGCAAACTCGCCGACGCAACGGGTTGCTGGCCAAGCCATTGCCGGTTTTACCAGCGTCGTGCACGCACAGCCGATGTACTCGCTCGACAATGCGTTTAGCGATAATGACCTTGCCGACTTTGACCGCCGAGTTAAAGAAAGACTTAAGCAGTCTGTAAACTTGGAATATTGTGCAGAGCCGAAAATGGATGGTCTTGCCATCAATTTGCGCTTTGAAAAAGGGCAGCTGGTTCAGGCCACCACACGCGGCGATGGCGTAAGCGGCGAAGACGTCACGCATAATATCCGCACCATTCGATCCATTCCGTTACAGTTGCTTGGGGACGGTTGGCCAGCAATTTTGGAAGTACGTGGCGAGGTATTCATGCGCAAAAAAGAATTTTTGGCCATGAATCAACGCCAGCTTATCCTTGGTGAAAAACCGTTTGCCAATCCGCGCAACGCCGCCGCAGGAACCCTGCGTCAACTCGACCCAAAAGTTAGTGCTCAACGTCGTTTAAGCTTTTATCTTTACGGTTGGGGAGAAATGAGTTCAGATTGGTCTCAACCCGAAACCTACGCGCAGACCTTGGATGCCTTTGCGCAATGGGGCTTACCAACCAATCCGGAGAGTGCCTTGGTTCAAGGGGTTGAGGGAATGGCGGACTATTACCAACAACTCTTGGCAAAACGCGAACAATTGCCCTACGAGATTGACGGAATTGTCTATAAAGTCAATTCGATTGGTCATTATGCCCAACTCGGCTTTACCGCTAAAGCACCGCGTTGGGCCATTGCTCGAAAGTTCCCAGCCATGGAAAAGTGGACCGATCTATTGGATATTGAAATTCAAGTGGGACGAACCGGTGCCTTGACCCCCGTGGCCCGATTGCAACCCGTTGAGGTTGGCGGGGTGGTGGTCAGTAATGCAACGCTGCATAATCTAGACGAAATTTTACGTAAAGATGTTCGGATTGGCGATAAGGTGATCGTTCGTCGCGCCGGCGATGTTATCCCTGAAGTGGTTGGCCCTGTTTTGTCTTTACGCACCGAGCCGCTGGCGGTGTTTACCATGCCGAGCCACTGCCCGATTTGTGGCTCAGAAGTGATCAAAGAGCACGATAAGGCCGTACACCGCTGTTCCGGCGGGCTTTTTTGCCCTGCACAGCGAAAACGTGCTTTGCAGCATTTTGTCTCGCGCAAAGCCATGGACATTGTCGGGTTGGGCGATAAACTGATTGACCAATTAGCGGATCAAGAAATTGTGCGCCATCCCGATCACCTGTACGCCCTTGATTTGCCGGTTTTATTAAGACTTGAACGCATGGCAGAAAAGTCGGCACTCAAGGTACTCGCAGCAATTGAAGCCTCCAAACAAACGACTTTGGCACGTTTCATTTATGCCTTGGGCATTCCTGAAGTTGGCGAAGTCACCGCTAAAAACCTAGCGCAACATTTTAAAAGCTTAGATGCTTTGCAGAATGCCGATCAAGCCTCATTAATGACGGTCGATGAAATTGGTGAAGTCGTCGCTCAGCAAGTGCGGCACTTCTTTGATCAACCGCACAATCGCGAAGTGATTGATGCTTTACTAGCCGCTGGGATTCATTGGCCAGATCCTGAATTAAAGCAGGCTTTACCCGCGAGCGCATCGCCCTTTGCTGGCAAAACGGTTGTGCTAACGGGAACCTTAGCGCAAGGGTCGCGTACCGAAGCGGCAGCTAAACTGGAAGTCTTGGGGGCTAAAATCAGCAGCAGCGTGTCCGCAAAAACCGATTTTTTGATTGCCGGTGAGAATGCCGGATCGAAACTGGCCAAGGCTGAAAGCCTTGGCATAACCGTACTGAATGAAACGCAATTTTTAGAGATGATGGAGCCAATAAATGGTTAGAGCACGTAATGTCAACCGCGCCAGCAAGGGCCCGAAAATTGTCGATTGGGAGCAAGAAGAGTTTGATAGTCGCACTCAAATTAAACTGGCCGCACAAGCGGTTACCGATTTGGGTGAACAGTTGACGCAATTGCCGCCGGCAATTTTTAAACAAATGAACTTACCGCCAGAATTACGTGATGCCATCGAAATTTTGCAAAAGATTCCAAATGGCCCCGCTTTACGCCGGCAACGTGCTTTTATTGGCAAATTGCTACGGCAAAATGAGCCTTTGATTATTGAAATCAAAGAAAAACTGGCAGAAATTGAGTTCAAGCATAAACAACAAAACGCCCACTTTCATAAATTGGAAATTTGGCGAGATCGTTTAATAAGCGAAGGGGACAGTGCCTTAGTTGAACTGATTGAGCGTTTTCCAGACGCCGATCGTCAGCAATTGCGGCAATGGATTCGTAATGCGCAAAAAGAACTTGAGGAACAAAAGCCTCCTAAAGCATCTCGTGAGATGTTCAAGTACCTGCGCGGACTGGCTTGGTAAGCCGACTAAAATCAACTTTTTAGCGCCGATTCTGGCGCTGAAACAAGATTAATCCAAATACCACTAAGGTAGCGCCAACCAAAATATCCCATCCCAATGGCTCATTGTTTAAGAAATGCCCTAGCAGGATTGCAAACAGTGGCGTAATCACCGGAATCATCGCCACCTTAATTGGCTCAAGCTGTTTGACCAGATAGAAAAACAGCATAAATCCCACTACCGATCCAACCAATGCCGCATACACAATGGCCGCTAGTTGACGCTCTGTCAGCGAAGGATAAGTGCTGGGCATCATTAATTGCGGCGCAATCATAAGATACAGAAGCGCACTGAAGATCAAAGCAACACTTGCCGTATCTAATGTTGAGAGGGCGAGAGGACTTTTTTTAATCAATACCGTGCCTAATGAGTGCGCAAACACCGAGGCAAAGGCGGCTAAAATTGCCAAAATTTGTGTACTGGCAAGCGACTGCTCTAAATTCGGCGCAAAAATAATGATTAGACCAAGCAAGCTCAATCCGATTGCCGCCAATTTACCGACTGAAAACGAGCTATTGGGAAGCAAATAGTGTGCAATCACGCCTGTCATTAAAGGCGTCGTGGCAAACAAGATGGCAATCCAGCCAGACGGTAAATATTGTCCGGCCCAATACATAAAGGTCATCCCGCCAAACACCGGTAAAACCGCGTATGCATAGGTTTTGAGGGCGGCACGGTTCATCTGTAATCGGCGATGAAAGCCAAACCAAAAGGCAAAGGGAATCAAAACCATGGCCCCTAACAGGGTGCGCAAAGCCACCGCATAAAACCAATCACTTCCACTGCCCCAAACAATGGCAAGAGGGGTTGTGGTCCAGATTAAAACCACCGCAACATAAGCCATCACCACCCGCATGGACGGCTCCTTGGATTCTATTTGAGTCGAGTAAGGGAACAGGAAAAACGGTTAACAATTAACCATTGGCTTTGCTCAGTGATTGCGTCGCCTTGGGTAAAAGGTGAAAAACACGTTGATTGGGCAAGACCCTTGCAAACCAGCAAGGATTGCAAAGGATTTTAAGGCGTTCGCGCTTCAAAGCGGCCAAGACGGCGATTTTTCTGCACTGCCTCAACGCTATGCAATTGACCGTTCATACAAACATAAACACCGGGTGGAGCCATTTGAGCTGCGAGCAGGCTGGCACCTAAATTAAAACTTGCATCCGAATCGCTCAGTGCAAAAGGGCGCATTGCGCCGGTTAGCACAATGGTTTTGTCACTTAAGCCCAGCCACGGCGCTTGCTGCATTAACTGTTGCAATTTTTCCCCTGTCTTGACCATCGTATCCGTACCATGAGTAATCACAATCGCAGAAGCCGCCGTCTGTAAACAGGCTTGGGCAATCTGTAAGCGGTCAGCGTCGGTCATTTGCAGACTGTCCAACGCCATCAGCGGCGTAATTTCCAGCTCAAGTGACACGCGTGCCTGCTGGAGGATTTTCGGCACATGGGTGGGCGGAAATATCAGTTCACCGCTGAGGGGGTCATAATCTTTATCCAAGGTCCCCCCGGTGACCAAAAGATGAATCTTTGCATGTTTTAGCATAGGGCTTTCTGCTCACTTAGACAGGAGAGGGTGTTTCAATCCTAACCTAGGACTTGTCCGCTTGACGGATACCTAGAAACTGAACCATCAGGTTGTATTTAGGGAAGCGTCGAAAGCTTATACTTCTTTCAGCACACCGCGGACAATTCCCAAAATCTCGACATCCTGATTTTTCAAAAAGATGGGGGCTATCTGCGTATTAGCAGGTTGTAACCGAACCCCTTCTTTCTCTATATAGAGTTTTTTCATGGTCACGGTTTCGCCATTAATCCGCACCACCACCGATTCACCATTTTCAGCGCTGGCTTTGCGTTCGACAATCACAATATCGCCATGGTGAATATTTTCATCAATCATGGAGTTGCCTTTTACTCGCAAGGCAAAGGTCTCTTTGCGAACCATCGACTTCGGAACCTTTACGGTGTCGTAGTCCAACTCCATCTGAATCGGTTCACCGGCGGAAGTCCAGCCGAGTAAAGGAATGGCAACCAGCTCCTCCTCCACAAACTCTAAAGGATCTTGCGGGTGCAGATGCACTTTGCGGTTAGGAATCAAATAACTTAGACTCACGGAAAAACCTCCTTGGTATTTTAGGATGCAGGCAAAACTTTTTTAAAGGGTTTGACTTCAACCCGCGCATAGACGCCGTGGATGACATAAGGATCTTGCTCTGCCCATTGCTGAGCCTGCTGCAGAGATTCAAACTTAGCAATAATTAGACTGCCCGTCATTCCCGCCTCGCCAGGTTCAGGCGTATCAAGCGCTGGATTTGGGCCGGCAATCACTAAACGCCCGCTGGCATCCAGCGCCTTAAGACGCGCCACATGCTCAGGGCGCACTTGATTGCGCAACGCCAAACTGTTTTCAATATCGTAACCAACAATCGAATAAAGCATCTTGCCTTTTCTCCTCACCTTCAAGGGTTTTCAATGAAATCGTTTTAGGATGATTTTTGCTCGTTGTCTTTGAGTGCAGGCGAGATGGGGGCAACACCGTCGCTCAAAGCATTGGCTTCTGCAGGAGAATCTGACTCTTCCATGTAGCGGCTGATATAAAGCCCTTGTAAAACAATAAATACCAAGGTCATGCCCATCAGACCAAATAGCTTGAAATTTACCCAAGTGTCGGTATCAAATTGATAAGCCACATACAAATTTACCGCCCCTGACAGAATAAAAAAGCCAATCCACAGCCAACTCAACCGCACCCAAATTTGCGCGGGTAAATGTATCATGCCACTCATCATCCGCTCGATAATGGGTTTGCTGCCAATATAATGACTTCCCAAAAACGCCAATGCAAAGCCCCAATTAACGAGTGTCGGCTTCCATTTTATGAAAGCTTCATCTTGTAAAACTAAGGTCAATCCACCCAATAATACAATCAAACCGAAGGTAATCAGGTGCATCTTTTCAACCGTTTTGTGCTTCCAGTAGGCATAACCGATTTGCAGAAGAGAGGCGAAAATAATCACTACCGTTGCGGTATAAATGTCATACATCTTGTAAGCAATAAAAAAGAGGATGACTGGAAAAAAATCAAATAACAACTTCATCTTGTATCAAACCTTAAGGGCTGGGGACGCTTCGATAAGCGTTTTTTTAAATTAGAGTCTATAATAGCTCACTGATTCTAACGGCCTTTGCTGCCGAATAAAAGCAACCCAGCGAGGTTATTGGTTTTGAAGGTCGATTTTCACTGTCACAGCACGGCATCCGATGGTTCGCTAAGCCCAGAAGCACTGTTAGCCTTAGCGCAACAACATCAAGTAGAAATGCTGGCGCTCACCGACCATGACACCACTGCGGGTTACCGGAGTTTGATCGAGCCGGCTAAGGCAGCGGGCATCCACTTAATTAGCGGGGCTGAAATTTCGTGTCAATGGCTCGGTCAAACCATTCATATTGTGGGTTTGGACTTTGACGATGAGAACCCAGTTTTGCAACAAGGCTTGGCGCACATTCGCGAAGCACGTAAAATTCGAGCGCAGCAAATTTTAGACAAACTCAGTACCAAAGCCAACACACATTTGCAGCAGCTTCCGGCGCACGTAGAGCGGCTGGTCGGCGATGGGGTGATTGGCCGTGGTCATATTGCTCAAGCCATGTGCCAACTGGGACTGGTCAGTCACAATGCGCAAGCGTTCGATCGTTACCTGAAACGAGGTCGTCCTGGTTATGTAGCGGCACAATGGCCCGAACTGGCGGAAGTGGTCCAATGGATTACTCAAGCAGGGGGCTTGGCGGTCGTAGCACATCCGGGCCTCTATGGTTTGACCAGTAACAAGCTCAACCGCCTGCTGGAAGGATTTGTTGCTGCAGGCGGCCAAGGTTTAGAGGTGGTGAATGCGCCGCGCGCCAATGCCGAACAAGTTGGAATGGCACAAAGAGCGCAACGTTTTGGCCTTTACGCCTCTTTGGGTTCTGATTTTCACCATCCACAACAGAGCTGGCGCGGCTTAGGATGGTTAGCGCCTTTGCCCAAAGGCTGTGTCCCAATTTGGCAAGCATTTAAACCGGCTGCCGTTATACCGATTTGATTTTGATTGTAAAAAGGATTAAAAACGCGTGAGCGACTGTCGTTACATTAATGTTCATCCAGAAAATCCACAAGTGCGTTTACTTGAGCAGGTGGTGGCTATCCTCAACAAGGACGGGGTGATTGCTTATCCAACCGAATCTGGCTATGCACTGGGCTGTCTTCTGGACAACAAAAGCGGTTCAGAACGCATTCGGCAATTACGCCAACTTTCTGAAAAGCATGAGCTGACCTTGATGTGTAAGGATCTCAGCAATCTCTCGGAGTATGCCAAAGTCGGTAATAGTCAGTACCGCTATCTGAAAAAGCATCTACCAGGACCCTATACTTTTTTACTGTGCGCCAGTCGAGAAGTACCAAAACGCTTACAATCGCCAAAACGAAAAACGATTGGTTTGCGTATTACGCCCAATGTGGTTGCCAACAGTCTGCTGAACTTTTTTGACAAGCCTCTTTTAACCGCTTCGTTGATTCTGCCGAATGAAGATCATCCAATGACCGATGGCTGGGAAATTTATGAAACGTTAAATCATGCCTTAGATGCGGTTTTGGATGGCGGTTTTACTGGTTTTGAACCGACCACGATTATTGACCTTACCGAAGAGGAACCCATTTTAGTACGCCAAGGACAAGGGGAGTTCTTTGGTGAAGTGGAGGCAGGATGAGCGATCTCAACCTGCTGCAAACACTCGCCGTATGGGCGCTGCCCGTACTGTTTGCCATTACATTACACGAAGCCGCTCATGGTTGGACAGCCAACCGGTTTGGCGATCCCACCGCAAAAATGCTTGGAAGAGTTACCCTTAATCCCCTAAAACACATCGATCCAGTTGGCACGGTGATTTTACCGCTCGCCTTACTGGCGATTGGAGGCTTTGTGTTTGGTTGGGCGAAGGCCGTCCCAGTGACAATGCAAAATTTTAAACATCCACGTCGAGACATGGCTTGGGTCGCATTGGCGGGACCCGCTTCCAATTTATTGATGGCACTTGGCTGGGCTCTAATCTTTAAGCTGGGAACCCTGCTCGAACAGACTTACCCAAGCAGTGCACAGTTTTTAATCTACAGCGGTATGGCTGGCATCAGCATTAATTTAGTGTTAATGGTATTGAATCTATTGCCACTCCCACCTTTAGACGGCAGTCGAATCTTGGCGGCCTTTTTGCCGCGCAAAATGGCCTGGCAGTTGGATCGAATTGAACCCTATGGCCTATTTATTTTGTTGGGCTTGATGTTGCTTGGCCTACTTGGCCCGCTGATTATGGGGCCCTATGCACTCTTCCAATCTGGGATTTACCAATTTTTTGGTCTTTAAGACCTTATAATAAGTCTACTTTTCTGCAGTTCCGCGCTGCCTTTCGCTTTGAGATGACAAAACCTTATGAACAAACCCACCCAAGTAACTGAAAAGCTTCAAAAAATCCTAGCTAGAGCCGGATTTGGCTCACGCCGCTCCGTTGAGATGCTCATTGAGCAAGGATTGGTTAAAGTCAATAATCGCGTGGCTAAGCTCGGAGACCGTGCTGGTCTGACGGATAAAATTAAAGTTCGTGAACAGCTGCTAGAAATGGAACAAATGGAAGCGCCGCAGACACAAGTGATTCTCTACAACAAGCCCGAAGGCTTGATTTGCTCGCGCAGTGATGAAAAAGGGCGTGAGACCATTTTCGGTCAACTGCCTCGACTTTTCCAAGGCCGTTGGATCAGTATCGGCCGGCTCGATTTAAACACCAGTGGCTTATTAATTCTGACCAATAATGGCGAGCTGGCGAATCGTTTAACGCATCCTTCCTATCAAATTGAACGCGAATACACCGTACGTGTTTTTGGTGAGGTCACCCCAGAAATTTTGAACCAATTACAAAAAGGGGTTCAGTTGGAAGATGGCCCAGCCAAGTTTGAACGCATTGCCAGTTTGCCGGCTGAAGAAGATGCGCTCAACCGCTGGTTTCGGGTTGTGATTAAAGAAGGGCGTAACCGCGAAGTACGTCGTCTCTGGGAAGCGGTAGGCTTACAGGTTAGCCGCCTGCACCGCATTCGCTATGGGGAATTTTCAATGCCACGAAATTTGGCTAAGGGAAAAACCGAAGCACTCAGCTGGAAGCAGGTCAACCAACTGTTGCGCTCCGTTGAACTGCCTGAAGAAATTCGTCCAGATTTAGCTCCCAGAGCGCGTTTCGATAAAACAGCACTGGCCAAAAAAGACGCTAAAAAATCGGATCGTACTTGGGCGGGTCGAGATTTTACACGCGGCAATCTCAAAGCCAATGGCTTCAAAAAACCGCATGATCGTAAGGAATCGTTTAAAAGTCACCCACCGAGTCGGCGCAAAACAGAGCAGAGTTAACGCTTAAAATCCAATGCCTGGGGGCTGAATGCTCAGCGCCCGCAGATACAAGATTTCGCCGCTGTTTTCTCCGGTGTCATCCCGACTGAGCGATGTTGGCCATTTCCAGCCTGTTGTGCGTCTGACATCGACTAAAGTGCCTTTCAAAGTCACTAAATCACCGATTTTCAAGGTTTTCAACTGCTGCTTTACCGTCTCATTTGCCGCAATCAGATGCACACTGGCGGTTTGGGTCAACACGGCTTGTGGGGCGAGCAAATCCGATTCCTTTATTTTCCAAGTATAGTGGTGATCGCGCAGACTAAAACTGACCGTTTGATAAACACTTTCATCAGACAAATCCCCCCAGCCAATTACAAGCTGCCAAGAGGCAAGCCATCCTTTACGACTCAAATAAGAGCGAGAGGCGTCCAGCACTCGAACTTGTCCATCAAACTCAGCGCGCGGTGTCAAAATGAAATCGCCAAGAGTGATTCGAGTTGAGTCGTTGACCGGATATTGATAGGGCCCACTTTCCGCCAAAATCCCAGCTCCGTAAGAAGGTGCGGTTTCAATGTAATAAAAATGATACCAAGCGGCGACCAGCAACAGCGCCAATAAGCCTTTTTTCATGTCGCCTCCCACAAATAAAACAGACTGTTTTCCATCATAGCGCGGGTCTTGGAACTCGGCTTGATTTGCCGCAGCTTTGCCAAGTTTACCCCTCTAATAATGAGGCGGCGGTTGTTCTTCTGCCAATGGCTTCAACTCGTCTTGGTTCAGCGTTTGCAGCAGTCGAGTTAATAGGCTGAATTTACGCTCCAGCGTTTGCATTTGCGTAAACTGTTCAACCATGGTTTTTTCCGCCGCTTGGTGCATTTGCTCGTGATGTGCAACCGTGATTTCCAGTTGCTCAACACGAGCAAGCAGTCTGTTCCAAGCATCGGAGTCATAAATTGGCGCTTCCAATATCCGTTATCCTTGTTTACCTAGCCAAAGTTCAAGCTGTTGACGGTGTGATGAGTCGATTTCGACCAAAGGCTGCAAGACTACTCGGTCTTGTATTGCGGCCCTTAAGGTGATTTCGGTACTTCTGAGTTCATCACGACGAAAATAAGTGCATTGCCAAACTGCATTCGGCAGGGCGCGTTTTAAAAGTTGCTCAAGCTGACTTTTGCTGCTGACGCGCAACTGGTTTATCGCGACAATTTCATCTCCGGCACTGAGCCCTGCTAATTGTGCCGAACTTTCTTGCCAAACATTTTGAATGCGCAAACTTTGCTGCGCCGTCTCTTGTACTTGAATGCCTAAATCGACTTTAAGCGTATTGCTCGTTCGACAACCACCCAAATCAACCAAACCTTGAGCTGGGCGCAATGCGAACTCCAACCCAAAGTCTGTAAATAAGGTGGCTAAATCCGGTTCTTGCGTCCCTTCGAGAAACTGGGTAAAAAAGTCACTCAAATCTAATCCGCTGTAGTGCGAACACAGGCGCTCAATTTCATACTCTTCCAGACCAATGCCTTGAAGCCCATAATCACGCCATAGTGCCAACAGAATGGTATCTAAGCTAATCGCCCCTTTTGTCTGCTGACGTAACAAAAGGTCTAGGGCGAGCGCCAAAAGACTGCCTTTTGTGTAGTAACTGATAATGGCATTGGGTGCGTTTTCGTCTTGTTGATAGAACTTAGTCCAGGTCAAAAAACTGGATTCAGCAACCGATTGTCGCAAACGTCCCGGCATTCGATAAACGCGTGTCAACTGCTGGGAAAGTAGCGCCAAATAGGTGGCATAATCAATCAAACCGCAGCGCACGAGCGTTAAAGCATCATAATAAGAAGTCACCCCTTCAAACCACCAGAGTTGACGCGAATAGATAGGCTGGCTCAAATCGGGATTTTGGTAAGCTTTTGGCATCAGGCGTTTGACATTCCAAGTGTGGAAATACTCATGGCTGCACAATTCTAAAAATTGCAAATAACCTTCGCTCGGCGTTTCCATGCCAACATAAGGCAGGTCGTTTCGGCTACAAATGAGCGCAGTGGAATTACGATGCTCTAACCCCCCATAATCGCTGCCAGTCACCATGACTTGAAAAAGATAATGCGTTACGGGTGCCGGTTCTCCAAACAATTGAATCTGGTATTCACAAATGCGCTTGAGATCTCGTTTAAGACGGGGTAAATCACACGAGAAAACGCCCGTTAACACCATGCGATGCGGCACGCCACAGGCATGAAACTCAATTTCACTAAAGCTTCCCATTTCAACTGGATGATCAATCAGGGCAAGGTAGTCTTCTGCAAAATAGTGTCCAAAACCGTGGTGGTCAATTTGTTGAGCGGTCATTGCCGTAGCAACTCGCCATGCATTTTTGACGCAAACGGCGGACTTTTTCAGACTCATAACGCATGGCAGATGACGCTGCCCGATCACCTCTAAAAAAACCGATGTGCCATTAAAGAAGGCATGGGTTTGATCAAAGTGTGCCGTTCGCACCGAAAGATCCCAAGCATAAATTTTATAGCGCAGATTAATGGCACGCCCT
Source organism: Thiotrichales bacterium (assembly GCA_016936535.1). GTDB lineage: Bacteria > Pseudomonadota > Gammaproteobacteria > Thiomicrospirales > Thiomicrospiraceae > Thiomicrorhabdus. The sequence goes on from JAFGXP010000013.1 coordinate 14,785, forward strand.
TGGCTGTGCACACACCAAGTGGACTTATCCAACAGCGTAATGGCTAAGGGCTTATGTTCGTCGTCAAACGCCTGCAAATCCAGTAAATGCTTGGCAAAATCACGAATCATGTAACTACCCGGAATCCAGCTAGGCAGGCGAAAACATTGCTCGTTTTCCACAAAAGTAACACGCATTTCTACTGCCAGTAAATGAGCATTCGCATCGAAAGGCGTTAGGGTGTAATGACGCGCGCAGGCTTCGTCGATCTGTAATGGCTTAGCCAGTTCCGGCAGTTTGGTTTCATTCACCAAGCTGGTTGTCGCTGGCGCTAGAACGCTATTTTGAGTCATCAATTACCTATCCGGTTTTATATTATGAGCGCTTATTAACTGCGCTATGGCTTCGTATCGGCGCTGATTTTAACAAAAATCGACTATACAGGTAAGCTGAGCCAAAGCCCGCTGTGTCGCTATGTTGAGCTGAGCTGAGTATAATAAGGATTTTTTAACTATCGATAGGGCGCGTTTGCCGCCTGCTTTTTGGAGTCTTGTTGTGATTCGTACCCGTTTTGCCCCCAGTCCTACCGGCTATTTACATATTGGCGGCGTTCGCACCGCGCTTTACTCTTGGCTGTATGCCAAGCGTTTTGGTGGCGAATTTATTTTACGTATTGAAGATACCGATTTGCAGCGTTCCACGGAAGAATCGGTCAACGCCATCCTAGAAGGTATGAGTTGGTTGAGTCTCGATTACGATCAAGGACCGATCTACCAGACCCATCGTTTTGAACGCTATAAAGAGGTGATTGATCAGTTGTTTGCCAAAGGCCTCGCCTACTATTGCTACGCCAGTCCGGAAGAACTGGATGAAATGCGTGAAGGTCAAAAAGCACGTGGCGAAAAACCGCGCTACGACGGGCGTTATCGTGATTTTACCGGCACTCCGCCCGCCGGCGTAGAACCCGTCATTCGCTTTAAAAATCCGCTTGATGGCGAAGTCGTGATTGAGGACATGGTTAAAGGTAAAGTGGTCATTCACAACAAAGAGTTGGACGATTTAATTATTGCTCGCTCTGACGGAACCCCTACCTATAACTTGAGTGTCGTCGTGGACGACTGGGACATGGGGGTTACCCACGTCATTCGGGGTGACGACCACCTTAACAACACCCCACGTCAAATCAATCTCTATCAAGCGATGGAAGCTCCTATCCCTAAATTTGCGCATATCCCCATGGTTCTGGGCGAGGATGGTTCGCGTCTGTCCAAACGCCATGGCGCGGTCAGTGTTCTGCAGTATAAAGAAATGGGCTATTTGCCAGAAGCGCTGTTGAACTACCTGGTGCGTTTGGGATGGTCGCACGGAGATCAAGAGATTTTTACCATGGATGAAATGGCTGCACTGTTTGATTTTGATACGGTTAATGGCTCCCCATCCAGTTTTGATAGCGTCAAGCTAACGTGGATTAACGAGCAGCATATCAAGCGCGCGAGTGCAGATCATCTTGCTCGGCATCTGGCGCCTTTTATGACCCAAGAAGGCTGCGATTTAGCACAAGGACCTGAATTAACCCAGGTCGCCGATCTTCTGCGTGATCGCGCGAAAACCTTGGTCGAAATGGCTAAGTCTGCACTTTATTTCTACCAAGATTTTACGGAGTTTGATGCGGATGCCGCGAAAAAGCATCTCCGTCCGGTTGCGGCCGAACCTCTGCAAAAATTACTAGAGGCCTTAAGTGTCTTACCGAACTGGGAAGCGACTCAAATTCATCAAGCGATTCATCAGGTAGCCGAGGATTTGGGGCTGGGCATGGGCAAGGTTGGCATGCCCCTGCGAGTTGCGATTACGGGCGGCGGGCAATCCCCCGCAATTGATTTGACCGCTGAGCTTATTGGTCAAGCCCGTTGTTTGTCGCGTCTTCGCTTAGCCTTGGCTTTTATTGCCAAACGCCAAGAAGCTTAAGCAAAGCAAGCCTTGCTCAGTGCCTAAGCCAAAACCCCAAGAAACGGCGGTTTTGGCTTTTTATGGCTCTCACAATGAGCCCATTTTTCATAAAATCAAGCACTTAGAGAAAGGTGAAAAAAAACTGTCAAAAAAACCGAAAAATTTTAGATTTAGCGCTTGACCAAAGCAGAGAACACTTTATAATACGCCTCCATCAGAACAGGGGGGCTATAGCTCAGCTGGGAGAGCGCAACACTGGCAGTGTTGAGGTCAGCGGTTCGATCCCGCTTAGCTCCACCACTATCTGATACAAGTCCTTAAAGTTTAAGGCAACCAATTTTCAAGCAGTCCCGTTCGTCTAGAGGCCTAGGACACGGCCCTTTCACGGCTGTAACAGGGGTTCGACTCCCCTACGGGACGCCATTATGCGGGAA
>JAFGXP010000014.1 GCA_016936535.1 Thiotrichales bacterium
ACCGACATTTCAAACAAAGCCCCGTCCATTGGCGCAACAATCACCAGTTCGGTTTGTTCTACTTTTTTGCTCTGTAACAAACGTTCAAGCTGAGCTGCGGTGAAACCAACCGACTTTAATGCCACGCTTTTTTGCACATTCAATGCCGCTAACCGATTCACTTCGGCCTGAGCCTGCTGTAACTGCTTACTCGACGCCACCCCTGTATTTTGCAATTGCTGGGTACGGCTTAACGATTGTTTCGCTAAGGTCAATTCGGCCTGAACGGCCAAAAGATCACTCTGCATGGCCGCCAATTGAGCACTTTCAATCACCGCGATGGCTTCACCTTGCTGCACTTCACCATGCACCTTGTTCAATCGAATCAGCTGACCGCTTACAGGACTTGAAAAGGTCTGCAATCGGTTCCAAGGCATCAGCGCCAAGGCCGAATACGGACGGCTCGGCAATTGCGAGACGATTTCGACCGCTGCCGTCTGAGCACCCATCGCTTGCCATTGCTCGGGCTGCAACGCCCGCTCAGGAAATTGCGCTAGACTCAATGGGGCATAAACCATCGCCGCACTCAGCGCAGCAAACACCCCAGTTTGTTTGATCCAACGGTGGGTGGATTGTTTGATCACAGTGATTAATTCTCTCTTCATTTCATCTAAACCCTTACTGCGCCACAAGACGATGGCCATTGACATAATTCAGGTGCGCTTGACGCCATCCCAACTCTAATTCCAACGCGCTGAGTTGGCGTTGAGCGGTTAAAAAATCCTGTTGAATACGCAACACCGATTCAATAGAAACCGCACCTAACTGGTAGGCTTTTTCGACCATGGTTAATTTCTGCTGGTTTAAATCAAGATTCTGCTGCTCCAGCACCCTTTGCGCTTGCAGCTGAGCCAATGCTTGCTCAGCACTCAGGCGCTCGGTCTGCAAAGTCAGTTCGGCCTGTTGCCGTTGAATCTTCTGCTCGCTGAGCTTGGCTTGATCTTGGGCAAGCGTCAGCGATTGATGGGAAGAGGAGCCAAATGGCAAAGAGAGTTCCGCCACCAAGGTTTGTTGATCTGGCCCTGGCAAACGATCTTGTTTGGTACCGAAATAAACACTGGGGCCTGACTTCAGTGCACTGCGCGTGAACTGTAGCTCGGTTTCGGCTAAGTGTTGCTGGGCAGACAGCCACTGTAACTGAGGATGCTGTTCAACAGGCAGAGCCGCTAAATTTGGCTCAACAAGTGAACTTGGTAAGGATTGGTTCTGCGTCCAAAAACGAAAACTGGCTTCGGATTGCGTCAATTGATTAGTGGCCAAACTCAGCTCTCGTTGCTGTTTGACCACCTCAGCTTGGGCTAAAAGCCACTCCATTTGGGTGGCCTCCCCCGCTTGTTTTTTGCGCTCGACTTGACGCTGCAACACTTGGGACTGCGCTAAAGCGGTTTGCGCCAACTGCTGTTCCTGCTGAGTGCGTTTGAGCTGCCAACTCAGTTCACGCACTTTTCCAGAGGCTTGCCACTGAAGATACTCGCGTTGAACTTTGGGAAGGCTTTGATAAACCTGTGCTATCCGGCCGAGTTGTTGGCGGATAACCGGCCGCTGAAAAGTCACTTGGCCGCCGATCTCCAAATTGCGAATGCCTTCATCGCTCAACAAGCGATCATCTTCGTAATGCAGATTGAGCATCCACGGCTCACTAAACCAGCGCTGGGCTTGAGCCTGATAGACCTGGTTGAGGTGTTGCCAGTCCTCACTTTGTGCGGTTTTCGGGTCCTGCTGGAGCACTTTTTCAACCAAACTGGCGTACTCTGGCGCAACCGTGACATCGGCCTGAACGGGGACCCAATAAGTGAGCAATAGGATAAGGGCAAGTCGCCGCGTTGAGGGCCGCGGCAAACCAGAGAGAAAACAACGCATAGAGAACTCCTATTCCAAATAGAGAGTCCTAGACTAAAGGATGAAGCTGAATTGAAACTGAAAAAGCGCTAAAGGCGCAATTTTAAACGCTTGAGAAGTGCAAACAAACCCGTAAACCGCCATAAACAGAATGCTCAAGCGTCAATTGCGCACGATAGACAGCGGCCAACTGTTTTACCATTGCCAAACCCAAACCATGCCCAGGTTTGGTTTCATCCGCACGATAACCGCGCTCCGTTAGCTGGCTGAGTTGCTGCGCACTGACGCCAGGGCCATCGTCTTCAATCACCAATTTCTGCGCTGAAAACTGAACATAAACGGTAGATTTGGCCCATTTACAAGCATTATCCAAAAGGTTGCCCAGCAACTCGTAAGCGTCCTCTCGATCTAAAAGCCAACAGACGTCTTTCTGTCCATCCAGAACAAAGCGCAGTGGTTTATCGGCATACAAGCGTGCAAAACTGGCCTGCAAATCGTCAATAACCGGTGCAATCGGCAGCGGATTAAATACCTGATGATAGGCAAAACGTTCAAATTTTAACTCGCGTTCAATCAGCTGCAAAATCCGCTCGGACTGTTTTTGTAATGCCGTTTTGAGCTCTGGGTTCAGGCTTGGCGTTTCCAACAATTGAAACAATAAATTCAGCGGTGTTTTTAAACTGTGCGACACATCACTGTTGCGTTGACGCGACTGCTCAAACTGTAAGCGCGATTTTTCCAACGCCAATTGCAAGGCTTGCAGTAACGAATGAACCTCCTGAGGAAAAGCGTCGGTGCGTAAATCCAAACCCTGCCCTAATCGAAAAGCACTCAGTTGCGTTTCTAAAGGCTTTAAACGGTCAAAGGCCCGCTTAAGCAGCCACCGATGCAAACCGTACAAACTCAATAGCGTTAGCAGCGTTAATAAGGCAAACAGCAAATCATAACGCAGCACCATCTGTTGAATGGGGTCATGGTTCTCGGCGGTGAAGACGCGTAACACTTGCCCATCTTTTTGCAGTTGTTCGGAACGCACCAGAAGTGACTGCCCCTTGGGCCCCAGGGTTTCATACACTTCAAGGGCAGCGGTACTGGGCTTAAGATAAAGCGGATAATTGCCAAGAGAAGGCGAGAAAAATGCCTGCTGCGGGGTTTTGATCGCATAATAATGCCCTGATTCTGGGCTAAGGTAGATAGGGCCGATACTGGTCGAATTCATCCACCAGCGTTGATTACGATACACCAGATGCTCGGCAACCAAATCTTTATCATGCGCCAAGCGCGTGAGTACATAAGCCTCGCTGATTTTGTGTAGCGCGGTCTGCGATACCCACCAAAACAGGGCCAATACGCCAACCAGACTCACCCCCAGCCCAATTAACAGCTGGTGCTGAATCGATCCGCCCCGCAGCTTAGTCTTGACCATCTTGTCTCCAAGGCATCGGGCCATCCGGTACAAATTTATAACCCAAACCGCGCAGGGTTTGAATCGCGTTGCGTCCAAGCATTCGGCGTAATTTGGCCACGTAAACTTCAATCAAATTCGATTCGCATTCCTGCGCGTGTTCACTGATTCGAGCTTTGAGTTGCTCTTTAGAAAGAACGCGCTGTGGGTTCTTAAAAAAGGCCTGCAACAATCGAAACTCTGTCAAGGTCAACGCGAAATGCTCAGTACCAACTTGTAACTGCTTGGTTTCCAAATCGAGAATAAAGGCACCGTGTTGCAAGGTGGATTGTCGTGGCTTGGCTAGGTTGCGACTGACTAAACGCTGCAAACGCAGCCACAGTTCTTCAAAAGCATAGGGTTTAGCTAAGTAATCATCGGCACCGGCTTTCAACCCTTCGACCTTTTCTTGCCAACTGTTACGCGCACTCAGCACCAAGACCGGTAATGCTTGATTCATACCGCCTTGAGCGCGCATGTGCTGCAACAACTGCAAGCCGTTGCCATCGGGTAAACACATGTCCAAAATCAAGGCGTCATAGTCAAATTCTGCCAGATAATAGCGCCCCTCAGCCAAGGATGCTGCAATATCAACCAGCACCTGTTGTGCCTGAAACTGCGCCTGCAAATGCTTCAGCAACAAGGGCTCGTCTTCGATAATCAATATTTTCACGCCGCAACGCTCATGGCAACAAAGGCTCCACTGGCGAGGTTTCGACCCGCCCATCCTGAATTTCGAGAATTTTATCGCAATACGGCAGCAGGCGTTGATCATGTGTCACCATGATAATGGCCACTTGCCGCTCTTTGGCAATCTGTCGTAGTAACTGCACCACACTGTGCGCTCGCTCAATATCCAGTGCGGCGGTCGGCTCATCAGCCAGAATAATTTCAGGATGTGTCGCCAAGGCCCGGGCAATCGCGACCCGTTGATTCTGCCCGCCCGACAAGTCGCTGGGCATCGCGTGGGCTTTATCTTCAATGCCCAAATACTGTAAAAGTTCACGCGCGTACTGCTCCGCGGCCGCTCGAGTTTGCCCATTGGTTTGCGGCAAAAGGGTGATGTTTTCTAAGATATTCAAAAACGGAATCAGATAATGGGCTTGAAAAATAAAGCCGATCTTTTCTCGACGCAACTTGCGGCTATCCGGATGGAGCCAACGGTTCTGATATACCATCTTTTCGCCTAGCATGATTTCCCCCCCACTGGGTTCCAGCACACAACCAATCATCATTAATAGCGTACTTTTACCTGCACCGCTTGGTGCAATGAGGGCGGCCAGTTCACCACGCTGAACCGTGAAGCTTGCATCGCGAATCACTTCTACCGCATTTTCTCCCCGGCCAAACGTTTTTTGCAGGTGTGTCACGCGAATCCCATTTTCAGCCATTTCAACCCCCTATCGCGGCGGCTGGGTCTGCACGCATCACTTTATAAACCCCAACCAGCGAGGCCAAAAAAGATGCCAGCAAAATCACTAAAAATAACAACAGAGCATCGCTTCCCAACAGCTCAACCCGTTTTGGAAACTGCCCAGCAATGAGGGTGGCAAAAAGGTTACCAAACAAAAAAGCCAGGGCACCCAAAAGAAGGGTCTCTTGCATAATCATTCTCACCACCATGCCATTTGGAATGCCTATCAGCTTCATAATTGAAATTTCTTTCATCTTTTCCAATGTCATGGTGTAAATAATCAAGCCAATAATAATGCCACTGACCAAAACCAGAATGGCGGTAAATAAACCGATTTGCTTGGACGAACGCTCAATGACATTTCGACTTAAAATCAAACCTTGCTCTTGATGACTGTAAACGCTCAATGGCTTCCAAAGCGCCAAGGCTTGGGCCACCTCAGTCGGATTTTTCCCCACGGCGACCTTTAACACCACCGTGTTGACCAGGCGCGTGTTTTGTCCCAGAAGACCCCGCGCGCGATCATTGCGAATATGGGCGTTGGTATAAGAAAACTGCACCGTTTGCGCGTCTTTTAAACTCAAATAAATCAGCGGGTCACCACTGGAAGAGACGGTTCCGTGGGTAATGCCAACCACACGATAAAGATCGCGCCCAAGCGGCACGCGCTCCCCCAATTGAAAACCGGTCTTATCGGTTACCACCATCTCATAATGCTGCGCCCGTAAACTGCGTCCCGCAACCAAGCGCTGCGGTGCAATCACTGAAAAATCCCCCATGGGATCATAACCCACGGCCAAAACGCGAATCGCCTGTTGTTGGCGATTGTATAACTGCACATTCTGGAAGGTTAAGGCCGCCGCATGAGTCACCCCATCGAATGCTTTAAGACTGTCTTGCCAATCTTGATGCAAGCGCGAAGATTCGGCGAAGGGTCCAAGCGTTCCTTGTTGCACCACCCATAAATCAGCTCGAATATCGTTTAATAAAATTCGTGCATCTTCAGCCATTCCTCGATACACACCAAGCATAATCAACACAATTCCCAGCAGCATTCCCACCCCAATCGCGGTGACTAAAAATTTACTTAGCGTATGTCGAATGTCTTTGTAGGCCAAAGAGATCATGGGAACACCCGAGCGCCTTCCGAGAGCGGTTTCAGGTCTTTGTTCGGCACCAAAACTGGCGTTTCGCTCCCCCACTCGATGTGGGTTTCCTCTTGAAAGGCAAAGTGCTGATCGTCACTGGCCTGCACTTTTAAGGGCACAAAATGTGCTCGACCCTGGCGCTTAAGCCACACTCCTTGCTGTTGATTAAAAACCGTTAAAACTCGATTTGGTAAACGCCAAACTTGGCTCAACTGCTCGGTGTGAATCCGTACTTGTGCTTGTTCATACAAAAACGGGGGCGGCAAGTCCGCGCTAAAACCCAGATAAACCACTCGTTCGAGGGTCACCGGATCACTCTGGGCATCAATGCGTTTTACCTCGCCGGAAAACACTCGTTCCCCTTGCGAGCGCAAGCGAATTTGCGCCTTTTGCCCCAATGCCAACTTGCCGCTTAGCCGCTCATCCACATAAGCGCGAACCCATAAAGACTCCGGCTGCAAAACCTTAAAAATCGCTTGGCCATTCTGGACACTCTGGCCTGTTTCGGCTAGGCGCTCCACAATCAATAAGGATTCCGGCGCAGACAAATCGAGCTGATCGAGTTTAACCTGCAACACCTGCAAGCTTTTTTCCATGCGTTTAAGTTCCGCCTCAATCAGTGCCAAACGCGTCCGCGCACTTTTTACGCTAATGTCTGCTTGCTGCTGCGTGGATTCACTCTGATCAAACTGAGCCTGCGAAATCATCTTACGCGCCAGTAACGTTTGATTGCGATCATGCGCAAGCTTGGCCAAATTTAACCGCTCTTGGTTCAGCGCAATATCTTGTTGAGTGGTGCGAATTTCCACACGGGTTTTCTCGCGCAATGCCAACATTTCTGCCAAGGTTGCTTGGAGCTCGACCTTATCCAACTCCGCCAAGAGCGTACCAGCGGCCACGGTTTGCCCCTGATCAAAATAGGTGGCGGCAACTCGTCCACTGCTGGTAAAACCCAGTGGATAAAAACGCTGTGCGGTTAACTCACCGATTCCTTGAATCCACACGGCAAAATCACCCTGCGTGGGCGTCACGGTTTCATAAGTGGATTTCGGTTGATAAACTCGGATATAAAAAAGCATGGCCAACAACAAAATGAGCAGCCCTGCTAATCCCCAATACACACGCTTTCGATTCATGCCGCTACCCTTCTACTGCTGCCCTACGCGGAGATTAAAAAACCTTTATGCTAACGAATTTACCAACGGGATTGAGCTTTGTTTTAAACAAAACTGAGTTGGCGCAAATTTGCACTTGAAATCGCGCACAAAGCTTGGTTTAATATTCGTTATGTTTTTCAGGGAATAACGATATTGCGAATCGAGTTGAGCGACCAACCCATTCCCAGAATGCCTTAGCTTTTTTTATCTGTCACTTAAAGCAAGCTCCACTTGCCTTGCCCAATCGAATCTCGTTGGGCTTTTTTCTCCCCGCGCCGCGCTTGGGAGAGCCGCCAAAAATCCAAACACACAAAATATTTAAGTATGACAATAGGTTGGCAACGCATTGCCCCCTCACTCTTTTTATCGTTTGCCATTTGAATATTTGATAATAATTCTTAATAATGGTCGAACGATTGTTAGTTTGAAAGGAAACTGCTGTGTCCACCGCCTTCAACGCCCCGCTTCGTTACGCCGCTACGATTGTGTTTTTTCTGGCTATTCTTAGCACAACCGCTTTCGCGCAAGAAAAAAAGCCCCCTACTAAAGTCATTGTTTATCAAGTTCAAGATCAAGCCGTCCCTCAACAAGTCTCACTCATTGGTCGAGTGCAAGCGGTTGAAACGGTAGAGATTCGTGCCAGCGTCACTGAAACCATCGAGCGACTGCCGTTTAACCAAGGGCAACCTATTCGCCAAGGTCAAGTGATTGCTGAGCTCAATAAACAAGAAGAGATGGCCGAACTCAAACAAGCCAAAATTATTGCTGCGGAAGCCAAACGGCAATATGAACGCGCCCAAAGCCTGCAAGGCCGGGGCAATATTACCGAAGCCACGATTGATGAACGAAAAGCCCAATGGCTCAGCGCACAAGCTGAAGTGGATATTATCGAGGCTCGTCTTGCGGATCGGACCTTACGGGCTCCTTTCGACGGTATTTTAGGTTTCAAGCTGGTGCATCCAGGTGCCTTAGTGAACACCACCACCTTAATCACCACCTTGGACAATACTGAACAAATGTACCTCGATTTACAAATTCCAGACCGCTACATTGAGCAGGTTAAGGTCGGGCAAAGCGTACTCGCCAAGCTACCCAGCGGCCGTGAATTGACGGGGGAAATCCTTGTAGTCAACCCGCGGATTGATGAATCAAGCGGTTTACTGCAAATACGCGCACTGATTGAAAATCCCGAGAATTTGCTTAAAAGTGGCATGCCACTGACCAGCCTTCTGCGCTTCGCCGACCAAAGTCAATTATTGGTGCCCGAGGCGGCCATTTTAATGGAAGGTGAAAAAAGTTATGTTTATCGCCTGCAAGCGGCTTCTGAACAACAGGGCCCTCTGAAGGTACAGAAGGTGTTGGTAGAAACGGGTAAGCGCTATTTTGATGCCGTACAGATTGTTGCCGGTTTGCAAGCAGGAGATCAGGTAGTCAGTCAAGGTGTTATGAGTCTCAACCCCAAAAGCCAAGTGCTGATTAAGGGCTATGCCGAACAGAAACCGCTGGCCGAACTACTGTTTGGACCGCGTTTACCCGTGCCAACCATGACCCAGGGGAATTAAGATGTGGCTTTCGGATACCTCGGTTAAGCGACCGGTTTTGGCCTTTGTTGTCTCTGCACTTTTATTAGCCTTTGGCTTAATCTCATTTGACCGCATGAGCCTGCGCGAATATCCGGACATTGATCCGCCGATTGTTTCGATTAACACCGACTACCTCGGTGCCTCAGCCAGCGTAGTCGAAAGTCGTATTACCAAAGTGATTGAAAATCGAATCGCAGGGGTTTCAGGCATTCAATACATTGAATCCTCGTCTCAGGACGGACGCTCAAGCATTAAAGTCGAATTTTCTTTGGATCGCGACATTGATGCCGCCGCCAACGATTTGCGCGACCGCGTATCACGTATTTTGGATAATCTGCCCGAAGAGTCCGATCCGCCCGAAGTGGTCAAGGTCGATGACGATGAAAACGTCATTGTCTGGTTTAACCTCACCAGCGATCGCATGACCGTCAGTGAGTTAACTGACTATGCAGAGCGCTATGTGGTGGATCGGTTTTCCGTGCTTGATGGTGTCGCCAATGTTCGTATTGGCGGGGGGCAATCTTATGCCCTGCGTATTTGGATCGACCCCACCAAATTGGCAATGAATGACCTCACGATTGCCGATCTGGAAAACACCTTGCGTGCCACCAATGTCGAACTGCCAGCGGGCACCTTGCAAGGTGAGCAAGTTATGCTCACTGTCCAGATTGCTCGACCACTCTCTTCGGTAGAGGAGATCGAAAACCTCATTTTAAAACAGACCGCAAACGGCCGCCTCACGCTTGGCGAAGTCGCTCGGGTAGAACTGGGCGCTATTGAAAAACGCCGCCTTTTCCGCGGAAATGGGATTCCCATGGTCGGGATTGGCATTACCAAACAATCAACCGCCAACACCCTCACCGTGGCCGAGTTGGCTCGCGAACGCAAAACCGAAATTCAGCGTGGTTTGCCAGAAGGCATGTCAATGGAAGACAGTTACGATGCCTCCGTGTTTGTACAAAGCGCCGTGCAAGAAGTCTATTTCACGCTCTTTATTGCACTGGGCCTGGTGGTGCTGGTAATGCTGATTTTCTTAGGCAATGTTCGTGCAGCCTTAATTCCGGCAGTCACCCTGCCGGTCTCACTCTTAGCCACTTTTTGGGTGCTCTGGATGCTTGGGTTTTCGATTAACCTGCTGACGTTGCTCGCCCTTGTTTTAGCGATTGGCTTGGTGGTCGACGATGCGATTGTGGTGCTGGAAAATATTCAGCGCCACCTAGCGCAAGGCCATCCGCCGCTGGCGGCCGCCTATCTCGGCACGCGTCAAGTGGGCTTTGCTGTCATTGCCACCACACTGGTGTTGATTTCCGTTTTTATGCCCATCAGCTTTCTGGAAGGAAATGTTGGACGATTGTTTACCGAGTTTGCGATTACCTTATCGGTGGCGGTACTCTTCTCCAGCTGGGTTGCCCTTACCTTATCACCGGCCTTAGCTTCAAAAATTCTCAAACCCACCCATGCAGCAAACACTAAGAACACCCCGCGCAATTCGTTATGGCGAGGGTTTCGGCCGTTATTAAGGTTTAATTTGCGTTATCCCTGGCTGGTTTTCGTATTGTTTGGTTTGCTACTGGCTTCGATGTTTCAGTTGTTTAAAGCGCTCCCACAAGAGTATGTGCCCAAAGAAGATCGGGGTGCTTTCTTTCTAAGCATCAAAGGTCCAGAAGGGGCAAGCTATGAGTATATGCAAGCTTACATGCAGGAAATTGAACGCCGTCTAATGCCGCTGATTGAATCTGGCGAGGCCAAGCGCGTCTTGATTCGTGCGCCGCGGGCATTTGGCAATGCACAGGTCTTTAACACCGGTTTTGGCATTATCATCCTAAATGATTGGAGCGAGCGGCGTTCGGCGTTTGTGATTATGAGCGAAATTCGTAAAAACCTCAGCGATCTCAGCGGCATCAAGGTAGCACCGATTATGCGCAGCAGCATTGGGGGCGCAATTTCAAGACCGGTGCAGTTTGTGATCAGTGGCAACACCTACCAAGAATTGGAAGCCTGGAAAGCACTCATGGAACAAGCCATTGCGCAAACTAACCCAGGCTTAACCGGTATTGAGTGGGATTATGAGACCAACAAACCGCAACTGGGCGTGAAAGTCGATTATGCCAAGGCACGTCTGTTGGGGATTGACCAGCGCACCCTAAATGAAACCCTACAAACCTTGCTTGGAGCAAAACGGGTCACAACTTACACCTACAAAGGCGAAGAGATCGACATCCTGCTGGAAGCCGAGCGCGAATCTCTGCAATCGCCTCAAGACTTAAATAATGTCTATCTGCGCGCTGACACGGGCGCGATGATTCCGTTGACCCAGGTGGTTGAACTGGCAACCTATGCGGATGCCGCCGTACTCAACCGCTACAATCGAATGCGCTCCATCACCCTCTCCGCCAACTTGGAAGATGGCTACACGCTGGGCTCGGCCTTGACCTATCTCGACCAGTTAACGCGTCAAACCCTGCCCGAAGAAGCGATCATCAGTTATAAGGGCCAAAGTCGGGACTTTGCTCAAAGCAACCAGTCCCTGTACTTTGTATTCTTATTTGCGCTCGTGGTGATTTTCTTGGTACTGGCCGCTCAATTTGAAAGCTTTAAATCCCCATTGGTCATTATGTTGACTGTACCGCTGGCAGTGGTAGGCGGGCTTTTGGCCTTGATGATTCATCAGCAAACTTTGAATTTATACAGTCAAATTGCGCTGATTCTGTTGATTGGTCTCGCCACCAAAAATGGGATTTTAATTGTTGAGTTCGCCAACCAATTGCGCGACCAAGGCAAGAGTTTGTACCACGCGCTGATGCAGGCGGTGAAACTACGTTTACGACCGATTTTAATGACCACCATCACCACCTGCGCCGGTGCCGTTCCGCTGATTTTTTCCAGTGGTGCGGGTGCCGAAACCCGTGAAATCCTAGGTTTAGTGTTACTCTGGGGCGTAGCCTTCTCAACCCTGCTGAGCCTCTTTATGATTCCGGCGTTTTACGCATTAATTGCCCGTCACGCCCACTCGCCTCAATACACAGCACGACGCTTACAGGAGGCGTTGCAATCCTCAAACAAGCGCGAGGATTCAGCCGGATAAGTACCACATTCAGCCCAAATGCCTTAGGGTCAAAAGACCGCCGAGCCTGCAAGTCGATTTTCAATCGAGGCTTAACCCAGCAGGAGCTGATCACTCGGCGGAATGAAATGATAGTGGTTACGACCGTGGGTTTTAACGTAGTAAAGACCGGTATCGGCGCGTTGAATGGCTTGGTCAATTTCAGCGACTGAGGCAATCAACGTGCCACCAAAACTGGCGGTGACTGGGCCATATTCCCAAGGGTGATTTGCGATGGCTACTTGCAAGCTTTGCGCAACCTTTTCTAACCCATCTTCATGCTCTACCGAGAGCACAATCAAAAATTCCTCACCGCCCCAACGAATCAGCAAATCACTTTCTCGAAGGTTACGACGAATGAGTGCACTGACATCGCACAGAACTTCATCCCCAACACTGTGGCCGTATTGATCGTTGAGCTGTTTAAAATGGTCAATATCCATCAAAATCAGGCCAACTTGCTGTTGATTGCGCAACACCAGCTTCATAAAAGAGGCGACCGACATTTCAAAGAAATGACGGTTATAAGCGCCGGTCAGGGGGTCAATCGACGCCTTATGCCGCCACATTAGTTTTTCCATAAAGGCTTCGCTGATGTCGGTAAACGAAACAACATAGTACTTTTCATCAAAGTGGTTGATTTCAACCGAAAACGTGACCAACACACCCTGCGCATTTTTCATCGCCACATTGCGTTCACCGGGTGGCAAACGCAGTAACGCATCAATCCAATGTCGGTCGTTTAGATGCAACTTGCTGAGGTCAAAAAAATGTTCGCCCGGTTGGAAAAGATCACAAATACAACGCGGATTCTGCTCATTGCCCGGTAGGCTACTAGTGCGTCCTAAAAACGCATAGTACGCATGGTTGGCAAAGGCTAAGACTTGACCGTCGGTCAAAATAACCAGATTTTTTTGGGTATCAATAAACCGCTGCAATTTCTCTAAAGCTTGCCGCTGGGCAGTGATATCGGTCATCACGCCTTCAACATGCCATTGGCCATGCTCATCCTGAACTTTTTGGCCACGGTCACTAACGTATAATCCGCTGCCGTCCTGACGCTGTAGGCGATAATCGATTTCGTAAGGCTGATTGGCCTCTAAGGCGCTGTAGATATGCTGCTCAACGCGCTCTACATCCTGTGGGTGAATCAGATCTAAAAAACACCGATTGCGGTTCAACAACTCATAAGGATAGTAGCCACTGAGGTTATGAACGGAATGGTTTACAAACTCTAACTGCCAGCGCTGCTCTGGCGGCGCCCATACAAACCGATACACCAAGTTTGGCAAGCGCTCAACCAGGTTTTGGTAACGCTTACCGAGGCTTTCTAAACGCTGTTCGCGTTCCGTCAGCTCGGTAATGTCTAACACCGTCCCCAGCGAAAGCATTGGCCGCCCCTCTTGGTCTAACTGATGCTCGCATTCCGCTTGAATGTAAATCATGCTGCCATCATTGCAGAACACGCGGTGTTTGATTTGAAAAGGTGTTAATTGCGCTAAAGAGTAGCGATAAGCGTAATCGAGTGGATCACGATCTTCTGGGTGAACATAACTTAAATACCGTTCGTAGGAGGGGGTAAAGGTTCCGGGGATTTCGCCAAAAATACGAAAAACTTCATCACTCCAAAACAGAGTTTGCGTACGTAGATCGTATTCCCAAGTACCTAAACCGGCAATTTGTTGGGCTTTAGTAAAACGTTGCATATTTTGATTCAGTTGCTTTTTACTGCGCGCCAAATCCCGTTCGTTTTGGTGGCTGCGATAGAGTAAACGCAGCAGATAGGCCGCAATCAAAGAGGTAATGAGGAAAATCAGCAGATATTTCCAAAACGCCACGCCTTGTTCACGACAAAGACTATAAAACACCAAAAACCCAGCGGTTTCGGTGCTCAATGCTCCTTTCACGGGCAAAAGCGTCACCTTGTAATCTTGATGATTCACCCGAACCAATTGCGTTTGAACGCGATTCTGTTTCAGACTGGCTTCAATCGGTGTGCGAGCCTGCCATTGCGTTAATAGCTCAGAAAAAAGCGTTCGACTTTGCAAATGCATCAAACTGGCTTCATACAGAAAGGCGTTAGAAAAAGGCGCATTTTCGTAATTTAACAGTTCTTGGCGGAACACCTTCTCTTCAACCACATCACGGCGAATAATAAAACCGACGCCCTTATTCAGCTCACGCTTAAGCGAGTCCATAATCACTTTCATCGACACCGATGTTTCCACACTCCCCGCCGGCTTACCTTGCCAAAACAAGGGGAACACAAACCGATAACCATTAAAAATACGCCCTTCTTCAAACCCCTTAACGCTGAAACCCGTACGGTTGGTATAGGCAACGGTTGCTCGAACTTCACTGAGATTGTCCCCGTAGCGGTTGGGGCGGTGAAAACGCAAAAAACTTTCGTTACTGTGGAGGTGAAAATGCAGCTGCTTGAGCTTGAATTTGTCCATTGAGTTATACAAGGGCTCAAGACGGGTAAAGATGTCTTGACGAATCTCGGTTTTGCGCGCCTCACTGGCATGATTCGCCTCCCACAGCAATTGCTGGTACAGCGGAACATTGAGAACATTGTCGTAAATCAACTCAGCCGTATTGGCAAAGCCATTGATTACCGATTGCGTGGTGACACTCATCAACTTGCTCTGGGCTTCAAAGCTCTCGGTGCGCTGACGTTCAAACAGATGCGACAAAACCAAGGCATCGAGCACAATAAAACCGATAAGCGCGAAAAGGTAGCTTTTTGCCGAGAGCTTGGTTTCCGTTTTCTGCTGCATTGTTTGCCAAACCGCTCTGTCAAAAATAAGATTGGCAGTATAACAAATTGCCCTGCTGCCGTAGTCGATGCTCGACACAACAGATTTTTGGTCAGAGGCCATTCGGACAGATTCTGCGTTTCTTGAGGTGTTCAAAAATCCCTTTTCGTCGGCTCAAAGCTCCGGAATGGTTTGGTGTGGGTAGGGCAAATTGGCTTTAAGAATTTGCTCATGAAACACATCGACTTTTTCGGCCACCAAATCGCTGCGTGCGAATTTGGCAATATGAAACAAACCTTCGCCTTCATTCACTAACGGCAGCTTCATCTGGCCAATCACAATGCCGCTAAAAGGTGAATAAATCGACTTCTCGCATACCCCAAAGGGATCGGAAATCACACCAACGCACGTTTGATTGGCCAGTACGCGCGCGCCGTCATTCACCAATGAACGAAAAATTCCGCTCTGTGGGGCACGCACCCAAAAACTTTTGTGCGAAATTACCGCCCGCGATGCCTTCGGCCGCGGAACTTTTTGCACCACCTGAGCAATTTGTCCAAGCTCACGCATCACGTTCAAAATACCACGGACACCCGCCCGAATCGCCACTTCGTCAAAGCGCAAGGCTTCGCCCGCTTCATACAACAAGATGGGTATACCCTCTTTCACCGCCGATGCACGCAAAGACCCTTTACGCAGCCGCGCGTTTAAAATGACCGGCGTCGCAAACGCTTGCGCCAAAGAGAGGGTAAAAGGGTCGCTCAAATCCGCACGAATTTGCGGCAAATTACTGCGATTAATCGCCCCCGTATGCAAATCCACACCCACATCCGATTGCATCACTACTTCTTGCATAAACAAATGTGCGGTTCGTCCGGCAAGGGTACCGTCTTGTGAGCCGGGGAAGGCGCGGTTCAGATCTCGTCGGTCCGGTAAATACCGGCTGCCATGAATAAAACCGTGCAAATTCACAATCGGCACAGCAATTAAGGTGCCGCGCATTCGATTTAAGGATTTCACTTTTAAAAGTCGGCGGAGGATTTCTACCCCATTCAGTTCATCCCCATGAATGGCTGCGCTGATAAATAACACCGGCCCAAGCAAGCGGCCGCAAATAACCTGCACCGGCATTGACAACTGTGCATGGGTATAGAGCCGTCCTGCATCCAAATCAATGGTTTTACGCTCACCTGGATGCACCCAAACGCCACCGATACAAATCGGTTGATTGGCTCGGCGGGATTTTTGTTTGGCACTTTCCACCTTCTCGAAGCTTTTCATTCCCGTTTTTCCTGCAATTTGAAGAAAGGCTGACTCTCTAAAACAAGCGCTTTTATGCAAATAAACGCCCAACTATAATTACCAATTTGCTTTAGTAGAGACCCCGCCTTGACTGTTGCCAGAGCTACAACGCCGCAAGCTTATTATTACAGCGCTCTTTTAGGATTTTTACTGCTTCTATGGGGCGCAACCTTGATTTGGTTTGACCAGGCGCTGCACATTTTTTTTCCTCTTCAGGCGGTACTGAGCTTAATGACCTTGATGCTCGCGACTCTGTGGTTAGTCGCACGGGTTTTGCCCTTCTCTCGCTGGGAATTACGACCTAAACTTTGCCAAGGCGTTTGGTTCGCTTTACTCAGCTGGTTACTGCTACTGAATGGCCTATTACTCTATTACACTGGCGGGAAGGTTAACCCGCTCATGCCTTTATTGTTGGCGCCACTGATTCTGGGAATGTTAATACTTTCTACCGCTTGGTTTATGAGCTTAGCGGCGCTAGCAGGATTGGCCTACCTCAGCCTCAATCAGTTTTATGTGCCGATTATGTCGCTGCAGGTGCAAAGTTTGCAGGCTTTTTTTGCGTGGTATCTACAAGGCGCGCTTTTGGCCTACATTTTAATCATTATGCTCTTAGCCTTACTGGTTTTTCCCCTGCGCAAACGCCTAGAAATGCAGCGCGCGGCTTTAGCCAAACAACATGCTCAGGCTTTGCAAACCGAATCGTTACTGGCTCTTGCCAGCTTAGCAACCGCCTCTGTTCATCGATTAAGCACCCCTCTAAACAGCTTAACGCTTTTGCACGAACTCTTAGCCGCTGAACTTCACAGCCCCCAAGGAAAAAACTATCTACTCACCGCAAAACAACAGCTGCAACTGTGTATTGACGCCTTACAAACCCTACGCTGGCAAGCCCAAAATCTCAATCATTCAACCGCCGAAGGCCAAGACTTAACCGATTTCTTAACCGCTTTACGTCAAGAGTTTGCTTTACGCCACCCACACAGCGAGTTGCAACTTAAAACCGCCAACTTACCAGCCTCAACACGCCTAAGGTTAGACGGGGCTTTTAAACTGGCCTTAATGAATCTATTGGATAATGCTGCGCGACACAGCCCACATTATGTGTGTTTGGAGCTAGAAATCAGCGCGCATGCTTGCCAATGGCGGATTCGTGATTTAGGGGGTGGCTTAGCCAATCAAAATTTACAGACACTTGGAGAAGAACTCGCCGAGCCTTATCACGGTATGGGATTAGGCATTCTTCTCAGCCGGATGATTATTGAGCGTTATCAAGGTCGATTAACCTTTTCAAATTGGCAAACGCCGAACGGCAAGGGATTAGTCGCCGAAATTGACCTTCCCGCTTCCTGTTTAATCCGCAATCAAAACACCTCTGAAAAGGAATAATTCATGCTAACCGAGACGCATTGGCCGCAAAACACTCAACTGCTTTTAGTGGACGATGATACGGTTTTTTTAACCATCCTAAAGCAATCGTTACAACACCAACACCTTGAGGCTCGCACCGTCAGCACCCCACAAGAAGCCATCGAACAGATGCGATTACATGGCTTTAGTCATGCGCTGGTCGATTTGAATTTGGATGGGCAAAGTGGTTTGAATCTGGTACCGGCGCTCTTGGCCGAAAACCCTAAATGTCGCATTGTCGTACTGACTGGCTATGCCAGCATTACCACCGCAGTTGAAGCCATGCGCCTTGGCGCACACGACTATCTTTGCAAGCCAGCCAGTGTTGAACAAATTCTCCAGGCCCTGAGGTCGCGTTCGATTGCCG
The DNA here is from genome assembly GCA_016936535.1 of Thiotrichales bacterium. GTDB lineage: Bacteria > Pseudomonadota > Gammaproteobacteria > Thiomicrospirales > Thiomicrospiraceae > Thiomicrorhabdus. Next base: position 17,563 of record JAFGXP010000014.1, read on the forward strand.
AAACCGCATCCATCGAACCCATGTCAGAACCAGAATTTGAACCCATGTCCGTACGACGCTTAGAATGGGAGCACATTCAAAAAGTGCTTATGGAAAACAACGGCAATATCAGTGCCACCGCGCAAGCCCTCAATATGCACCGCCGCACCCTGCAGCGAAAACTGCAAAAGCACCCCGTGGCTCAGTAAAAAGGTGGCTTGTTTAGCCCTTACCTCGGGTTTTGGTATGGTTAGATCGCGCATTTTGCTGAATAAAGTCGATAATGCTGCCGGCAATGTCTTTGCCACTGGCGGCCTCGATACCTTCTAAACCAGGGGAAGAGTTGACCTCCATCACCACTGGGCCATGGTTGGAGCGCAGCAAATCCACACCACACACATTCAGACCCATGACTTTGGCGGCTCGGATTGCCGTTGAGCGTTCTTCTGGGGTAATTTTAATCAGCGTGGCGGTCCCGCCGCGATGCAGATTTGAACGAAATTCGCCCTCTTTACCCTGGCGTTTCATTGCCGCCACTACCTTGTTACCAATAACAAAACAGCGAATATCGGCACCCTTAGCCTCTTTAATAAATTCTTGGACGAGAATATTGGCTTTAAGTCCTTGAAAAGCCTGAATCACGCTTTGCGCGGCCGAATGGGTTTCTGCCAAAACCACACCCACTCCCTGAGTGCCTTCCAACAATTTCACCACCACCGGCGCACCACCGACCATCGCCAACATATCGTCAATGTCATCGGGACAATGCGCAAAACCGGTAACCGGCAAACCAATTCCTTGGCGTGACAACAGCTGCAAACTGCGTAACTTATCACGAGAACGGCTGATGGCAACCGATTCGTTTAAGGGATAAACCCCCATCATTTCAAATTGGCGAAGCACCGCTGTGCCGTAAAAAGTAACCGAAGCACCTATTCGCGGAATCACCGCATCAAAGCCCTCAAGATTACGGCCTTTATAGTGAATTTGCGGGTTATGCGAACTGATATTCATATAGCACCGCAACGCATCTACCACTTCAATTTCATGGCCTCGTTGTTCCGCCGCTTCAACAAGGCGGCGGGTGGAATATAGATTGGGATCGCGCGACAACAGGGCGATTTTCATCAAAAAAACCTCATCAAACACAAAAGCGCAGAAACGGCACGATATCTAAAAACAAGCACATCGAGCCAGTAAATTTGGGAAAGATTATCCCCTTAAACTCCCCCGTTTGCCGAATAATTTTGAGGGCATTTCTGCAACAAGACCAACTCCCTTTGCGAGAGGCATCTAACCAAAAGATCTCGTGATGACACGCGATTGTGTTGCCTTCATATCGAGATTAATTCCTTAAATGGCACCATTTCACATTTTTTTGCATCACGCTTTTTTAATCAGGTAAAGTACTTAACGAATTTATTTATATGCAAGGTGTATGTATTATGTTTACTTTCAAAAAAGCGCTTATTGCCGGATCTTTGCTTTCCGCTGCCCTATTGTTGTCCGCTTGTGATAAATATCCTGAAACCGGAAAAGTGATTGCTTATCCCAGCGAAGTGTTCAGCGGCCATGTGTATTTTATGAAAGCCGATTTTGCTGAAGATTGGGCGCAAGAAATCCGCCCTTATATCGAAAAGGAAAGGACAGCAAGCAGCTGGAGCTTAACCGCAGAAATGGAATTGCCCAAAAATCTTAAAGGCCTACTTTCAAAAGAACAACAAGCTGAATATTTGCAGCAAGTTGACTTATTTAAAGAACGATTACTCAATAACGCTGCATTTGAGGTAGAACAAACTGGGTACAAGTTAGACCTTTTTGAAAAAGACCAAGCGGTTTTTGAAGCGATCATCGGCGAGCCACGTCGTAAATTTTTAGATTTAGAAACACAGAAACGCGCGTTAGAGGAGCGTTTTAAAGAAATTCAAGCACAACTCAGAACCGACCTTGGTCATTTTATTAAGCAAAACCAACTGCCAAACCAACCGATTAAAGAAGATGAACAGATTGTCCAGGCGCAAAGATCGAGTATTGAAAAAAAGTCGGCTGAGCAGTGTCACACCAAATATCCAGATAGCTCAATTTACCTATTTCATCCGGCACAAAATGGCCTACCTGAAACCTGTTACAAGCTCTATATTTCTGGGCTTTCTAAACTCAGAAAACACGCCGATGCTGAAAAAACACAGCAGCTCGAAGCCAAACTCACCCCAATTCTAGCCAACTATGTTGAAATCTTAGGCCAGTATGGCTGGAGTCGAACCGATGCCTTAAGAGCCGAACCCTCGATCTCCAAACAGTTTGCCCAAGCCGAAAAAGAATACAGAACCCTGTTAAGAACCGCTTCACAAAAAATGCAATTGGTCGCGCCGAAAGTATTAAATGACCCTCAAGCTCGCGATGCTTACAAAAAAAACTTAGAACAGCAGAATGAATTGGCACAAATCCAACTCAGCATGGTTAAAGAAGGCGGATTTCCCACCTCAGGAGGCGATCAAAAATTTATTAATGCCAAAAAACAAGTAACAAAAAGCATCAAAGATCGAATCAGCCAAGAGCTGAAAGAGAAAGCCGAAACCTATTTTCTAGGCTCGGTTCCAATTGAAAACGATGGCCACTTCCGAGTTCTTCCTAAGGCAGACAGTGCTATCTTAGCCGTGACAATTCAACCCACTGGCTTCGCCTCGCTGGTGGACAATCGCTTGGCCGTTTTTAGCATGACACAATCATTGCACAGCGAAACGGTTAAGGAAACCGGTATTTTTGAATTTGACTATTCCCAAACTCGACGCGACCCCACAGTGATTCGACTCGCCAAAACCGCCGACGAAAAAGCGTTAAAAATCGCGTTACTGACTAAACTTGCTGACGAAGAAATCCAAATTAACAACCAGTAAAAATAAAGACACGTCTCCACACTTAAAAAAACCGAAACAGGCTCAGTTGAGGGGAGTTCCTGTTTCGGCAAAGCCGTTCCCACAATGGGTAAACTCGATTGTTTTAAGGCGTCTTGCCTTCTGGTACATAAATCAAACTACCGTCTTCTAAACGATAGGTAACCCCGGCTTTCGCGCCTTTGCCTTCGCCCATTTCGCCAGTCGATTGATACTGTTTGAGCTCATTGCCTTCTTTAACCAAGATTTCCATGTTTTCTTCGCCCGGATTTTTAATCACCGTGACATTTTCCGCTTGGTTAAACGGGTTGATTGGGTTGCTCATCACAATAATCAATAACACCGCAATCACCACCAAAAAAAGATCGACCATATTCACCACGCTGAGAATCGGGTCGTCTTCGTCTTCTTCGATAATGTTTAAATCAATTTGGCTCATACGCTAATCCTTGGCTTAAGCCGCTTTTAATTCTGCTGCTGGTTCGATGACAGCCTTGGCTTTAACTAAGGCCTTCAATTCTTCAAGTAACCAACGACGACGAACCGAAAGCGTCATAAAAGTCATCGACGCCGCCAAAAGCGCGATAATTACCGCTGCAAAAGCGATGGTCAGCTGATCAGCCACGCCTTGAAAATCGCCACCAGCTACTGCCATCAGCGCCGGTCCCATTGGAATCATTGTTGCTAC
>JAFGXP010000015.1 GCA_016936535.1 Thiotrichales bacterium
ACACAACGCAACCCCCAAAACCCTCTTTTTTTCACTTTTTTACCCTTTTTTTAGCCTTTTTTTCAATCCAATCACTTATACACCCCAATCCACATCTTATCCACAGAATTAATCACAAATTACACTCTCATAATTAAGTTGATTAACCAATAATAATGTTTGATAAGACACTTTTTACGCAAAGCACTAGTATGTGTGGGCTGATTTTGGAGGTTTGTTATGTCTCAATTAAATCGTAGGAAATTCATTCAAGCGGCTTTGATGGCTTCTGCTGGCTTGACTCTTCCGTTTTCAAACCAAGTTCACGCTATAACGAGTAAAAAAGTTGGGGTGGTGTTAGACCCGCTTTTCTTTAAACATACTTGGCCAAATCATCCAGAGAGTGCTGAGCGCCTTAAAGCGATTGACGCTGAACTGACCAAACGAAACTATTGGCCTTATTTAACGGCGATTAAAACTCGACTTGTTTCCGATGATGAACTTCTCAGCACCCATCAATCTGGCTATATTTTTGAGATTAAGACGCTAGCCGAAAAAAATGAGCCGATGTTTTATAGCGCCTATAGTGAAGATACTTATTTAAACCAGTACACCTATGATGCCGCTCGTATGGCGGCCGGCAGTAATATTGAATTGAATTTAGCTGTGTATGATCGCCAAGTGGATCGTGGCTTTGGTTTATTACGTCCACCCGGACATCATGCCCAATTTGATAATGCGATGGGATTTTGTATTTTCAACAGTGATGTCATTGCAGCTAAGGCATTACAGAAATATCGAGGGGTAGAGCGGGTTGCGATTATTGATTTTGATGTGCACCACGGCAATGGTACTCAGGATCTGACAATTAAAGACCCTTCTATTTTAGCTATTTCTATTCATCAACACCCTTATTGGCCGATGACAGGCTTTAGCAGCTTCACCGGTATTGATGCGGGACAAGGCTGGAATGTCAACTGCCCGTTTCCAAAGGGCGCGGGAAATCAAACTTATTTGCAGGTTTATGATCAGGTCATCCTCCCTAAGTTGGAGAAATTTAAGCCACAACATATTATTGTTTTTGCGGGTTACGATGGCCACTGGCAAGATCCATTGGCAAGCCATCAACTTTCCGTTACCGGTTATAACCAACTGGCACAGCGCTGTATAGATTCTGCTGAACAGTTATGCGGAGGCAGAATCAGCTTTTCATTGGGAGGAGGCTACCATCTGGAAACGCTTGCACAGTGTGTTGCCGGCAATCTACATCAATTAATGGCCTTACCTGATCCTTTTATTGATGTGATTGGCGAAGCGGTGGAACCAGAAGTGGACTACAGCGCAGAGATTGAAGTACTACGCAAGATTCACCTAGCATAGGCTTGCAAAACTTATTCCAATAATTGGTAGAAACAACTGACTGACTCAAGTTGCGCTAAAAAGGCAGGCAGATGTTTTACAGGAATCTGTAACCCCATCTCAACCTGTTGATGATAATGAACCTGCTCAACCCCACCCTCAACTTGCTGACACCAATGGCGCAATAACTGCTCTTGAGCAAAATCACAGCTGATCAAGAGCCGTTTTTGCGCCACACGCTCTTCAATGAGTAATTGCGCCATCACCGCCTGCGCAGCCTGTCCATATGCACGCGTTAACCCACCCGCACCCAATTTGATGCCGCCAAAGTAGCGTACAACCACCAGCATAATGTCGCCAACGCCTTTATGTTGCAACACATTCAGGATGGGTTTTCCGGCTGTACCAGAGGGCTCACCATCATCGCCCATCCCAGCACTGACAGCGTATTGTGGATCGCCTAATAAATACGCCCAACAATGGTGACGTGCGTCTGGATATTGTGCTTTAAGACTTTCTAACCATTGTTGTCCTTGCTCTCGGCTTTCGATGCCGCAGGCATAGGCAATGAAACGACTCTTTTTAATCTCAATCTCTGCCCTGGCTTGAGCAGCAGGTATGGGGTAGCTCATGTTACGTTGCTCTTAATCTGACCTTAACTTAACCTTAAACCAGAGCGCATAGAGCGCCGGCAAGAACAGCAGAGTCAACAAGGTTCCTACCCCAATTCCGCCAATTAAAACATAAGCCATTGGTCCCCAGAAAGTCGAGGTGGTCAACGGAATAAATGCCAGCATTGCCGCTAAAGCGGTTAACAATACTGGCCGTGCCCGTCTAAGGGTTGCATCAATTAAAGCCGTTGCCTCCTCCATACCTTGACGCTTATTCTCATCGATTTGACCGGTTAGAATCAGTGTGTTGCGCATCAAAATTCCAGCGAGTCCAATCAGCCCTAAATTGGCAACAAAACCAAAAGGTTGATTAAATAATAGCAGGGCAGCAACAGCACCGATTAATCCTAATGGCGCCGTTAACAAAACCATGAACATACCGCTGAAGCTGCGGATAAACACCATTAATAGCAGGGTCATGCTAAGCAGCATGAGCGGCATCATCGCCTGAATTGAACCTTCTGCAATCGATGACTCTTCAACCGAGCCGCCCACATCAATTCGATAACCTGGCGGCAAACTGGCTTTTAAAGGCCCCATGGCATCCAAAATTCTCTGTGTGGCAACGGGTGGCTGTACGCCAGGAATTACTTCACTATTTACCGCCAAGAACAATTCACGGTTACGGCGATCCAGCAACATATCTTCGTACTGCGGCTGCAACTGTGCCAAATGACTCAGTGGAACCATGGCACTGGGTGTTTGAATCAGCAACGTGTCTAAATCCCCTAAGGCGTTGCGTGTCGTGGTATCTGTGCGTAAAACAACCTCAACCGTACGATTTGCTTGACGTACCTGTCCAGCAGATGCCCCCTGCAATTGGGCATCCAGTTGAGCCATGACTTGTTGCTCAGTTAACCCCAGTTGCAGCAATCGATCAGGATCGAGCTGCAAACGCAGCACCAACGAGCGTTGTCCCCATTGCAAATGCGGGTCAATCGTAAAATCTTGTTGCGCCATTAGGGTACGCAATTGTTCGGCAATAGCCCGCAGCTGCTCAGGATCAGGCCCAACAACCCGAAATGTCACTGGCCAAGGAACGGGCGGGCCAAACAGTAAAGGGTGCACCCGAACGCGCGCTTCCGGAAAAAGTCCTTGATTAATTCGCTGTTGCAGCTGAGCCTGCAACGCCTCTCTCTCCGATTTTCCATGGGTAACAACAATAATTTTGGCAAAAGCGGGATTTGGCAACTCAGGGTTAAGGGCTAAGAAAAAGCGTGGTGCGCCCTGACCAACGTAACTTGATAAGGACTTCACCTGCGGAAAATCTTTGATTAAATCCTCCATCCGTTTGGCGACCGCATCGGTTGCTGCGAGAGAGGTTCCCTCGGGCATCGCAATATCAATCATCAATTCGGGCCGATCCGAACTCGGAAAAAACTGTTTTTCAACCGCGTTTTTCATCCCCATAATCGCTAATAAAAAAACCAATACCGTCAATAAAACCACACTTTTCTTAAAGCGTATGCAGGTCTGTACGATTTGTCGCAATCCACGGTAAAACGCATTGTTATAGAGCTCTGTGTGCGGACGACTGACCAATAATTTCGTACCCAGATAAGGCGTGAAATACACCGCGACCAGCCAGGAAGCAATCAGCGTCATGCCAAGTACCCAAAAAATCCCACCGGCATAATCACCAACCCGCGATTGCGCTAACCCGATGGGTAAAAAGCCGACGACCGTGACGAGGGTGCCAATCAGCATTGGCGCGGCGGTCACAGTCCAGGCATGGGCAGCGGCTTTCGCCTTTTCCATGCCTTCCGCCATTTTGACGAGCATCATTTCAATCGCAATAATGGCATCATCCACCAACAGCCCAAGGGCAATAATCAAAGCCCCGAGTGAAATTCGGTCAAAATTGATCCCATACAAATACATAAAGACAAAAGTCATCGCGAGCGTTAAGGGTACAGCCAGTGCAACAATTAAACCGGCGCGCAAACCAAGAGCCAGTAAACTGACCAACAAAACTACTCCCAAAGCCGTTACAAATTTGAGCTGAAAGGTACTGACTGCGGCATGAATAGCATCGGCTTGATTCGTCACTTTGGAAAAACTCACCCCCAAGGGTAACTGGTTTTGAGTGTCTTGCTCAAAGAGCTGCAAACGCTGTTCCAATTTCAATCCATCAATATCAGCGGCCATGACCACCCCTAACAAAAGGGCTTCTTCACCATGATTTCGAACCAGATAGCGCGCAGGCTGCTGCACATTTTGACGCACCTCTGCCAAATCACTCAACACCAGAGTCTGCTCTCCCGCGCGGATGGGTAAAGCAGCAATCTGTTCTGCGCTCAGATTTTGTCCACTTTGGCTGGAACGTAAATACACCCTAGGTCCAAAGGTTTCTACAAAGCCGCCAGAAGTTTTTTGCAGGTGAGCATGAAGCTGTTGTTGTAAATCGCTATAACTCAAGGCGAGGAGAGCCAACTTCTGATGGTCCACATCAACATAAATTTTAGGCGTCTGCTCCCCAATCAGATTGACCTTTTTCACCCCCTCAACCCGGCGTAATGCAACCGACATTTTTTCTGCAACCTGTACCAAAGACTGCTGTGGCCAATCCTTAGCTGTCAAACTGTATAGGGTGAAATACACATCCTCAAAGTCATCATTAAAGAAAGGACCTTGCACTCCCAGCGGCAAAGTCGGTGCTATATCGGTTAACCGTTTGCGGACTTGGTAATACAGGTCCTGCGACATACCGCTTGGTGTATTTTGTGCAAAAAGTACCAGTAGATCGGTACGTCCTGGACGAGATTTGGTTTCGACGCGATCAAAATAAGGAATCGCCTCCAATTGCTTTTCAAGTGGATCAGCCACCTGCTCTTGCATTTCCAAAGCAGTCGCTCCAGGCCAAGTTGCAGAAACCACCATGGTATTGAGCTCAAAGCTGGGGTCTTCCGCACGGCCCATATGCAAAAATGCATAAATTCCAGCCAAAGCAACCACCAAAATGAAATACAAAGTAACGCTCGACTGCCTTACTGCAATCGCAGAGAGATTCCAACGGGTATTGTTCAAGGCGTCATCTCCTCAACCCGCTGGCCTTCATTGAGTAAATGGACGCCGAGCACGACGATTTTACTTTGTTCCGCTAAGTCAGCTGTTACCCAAGCAGAGCGTTCATCCACCCTAAGCACTTGAACCGCGACCCGTTTAACACGCTGCTGTTCAACAACCCATACCGAAGGATAATCTCCTTGTTCATATAAAGCACTTAGCGGTAGCTGCCAGCCTGGATTCACTTGCTCAAAGCGAACCTTTACCGACTGTCCCAACAACATAGCATCTAACTCGGGTAAAGCGGCAAATTGATAAAACGCTGTCCATGTTCGGCTCGCGGGGTCCGCAGCGGGTTCAATGGTGCGTAAAGAAACAGAATAGACTGTGCCTGCCACCTCAGCTTGCGCTTGCTTTGGCAAAGCTTGAATCCGATTTTCGGGAATCGCCACCTTTACTTCACGCTCGCCGTTTGCAACCAATTCGAACAGTGTCTGCCCAGCCGACACAATTTGTTGCACCTCAACCTGCTTATGTTGAATCACGCCCGTAAAGGGAGCTTTCAGCTGACCATAACGTAATTGATTTTGGGCCTGAGCCAATTGTTGCTGATTGGCACTCAGCTCGGCTTCTAAACTCTTTAGCTGAGTTTCCAGCTGCTGGCGAGCCTGCTCTGAAGCCAACTTTCGTTGTTCAAGGGTACGTATCCGCTGCAAATCGGCTTTAACCTGAGTGATTTGAACCGTAATGGTTTGCATCTGTGCTTGCAAACGACGAACCTCTAACTGGCGATCCGTCATATCTAATTCAACCAGTTTTTGCCCCGCTTGCACCGTCTGGCCCAAATCGGTGTATACCTGCTGAACTTCTCCCCCGACACGCAACGCCAAATTCACTACGGTTTTAGCTTGTAAGGTACCAATCAACTGCCATTGACTTTGACTCTGACTGCTCCCTAACGTCAGCGTTTGTACCTTTAACACCACTGGCTCCGGTGGCGTTTCAGTGGGTTGACAACCACTCAGCAGGCCAACGCCGAAAAGACTCAGAATCCAGAAAGTGTGCTTAATTTTTAGCATGAATCGATTTCCTCGAAAGCAGCTCCACCGATGCAAAGCCTTCATCAATTTGCAGTACCACAACCCGGTCGCCGGGTTGGAGTTGCGGTTCATCCGTCACAATCGGCCAACTGCGTTCTTTATAAATAACCCGCAACGCTTGCCCATCCTGAATAATTTCACCGATGCCCCCTTCTGGATGCTCATCGGCAACCGGTAGAGATTGCCCACCTTGTTCCGTCAAACGCCAGAATAAAATCAGCAGGACCATACCGCCGAACAATTGCCACCAACCGCTTTGCACATCGAATCCCCAGCTGATGGCGCCCACGACGCATAAGCTCAAACCAAGCACCTTCAACCAGCGTTTTAACAACAAAACCTCAAGCAGCATGACAATCACCCCCAGAAAAATCAATCCCCATGGATTCAAGCTGGACAGAGTTTCATACATACGCTTTCCTCTGAAATTTAGCCACAAGCCAAAACCGTATCCTAAAGCCAAGCACATGAGAGAATTGCGTTATTTAAAGAGCTGCGACCGCAAGAGAGAGATTATCCATAATCAGGTTGATATGAATCAACCTAAAATACCTGTCGATGAAAAACAAAACAGCCCCCTTAGTTTTGAGTCCAAGGGGGCTGAGTTAAGGCGCAAAATAAAACGGGCAAAATCGCTTAAGCGGGAGTAGCCGGACTGGCACCTGCACTGGTACGAATATCACCGTTTACCCCATCAGGGAAGAAACCACCGGCGCTCACTGCATTGGGGTTAAGGTAAACGATATTCAAAACTTGACCGGGTGAACGACTGTACGCCAAACCATTTGCATCAAGCGGTACGATATTTGAAGCGGTATAAGAGGCACCATTTAGGTCTACCATTCTGGAAGCCAAACCTTGGTCGATATCCGCATCACCATCCAAGCTGTCGCGGGCATCAGAAATCGCATTCGCGGCAGCAATTAAGCCTGGAGCGTCCACGCCTCGCGCACTCAAAATACTACGTACCAAGCCGGCATGATAAGCTTCTGCGGCTAAGAGTCCGGCAGCGGCCTCTAAAAAAGTTTTATTGCTGATGAAAGGAGAAGCGCCTTTATAAGCCGTTACCCCCACGTCTTCAAAAATATACGCGGCCAAAAGGAAATTATTTTCGTTGGCAAAAGGGTCAAACGTTTGGGTGTTGTCGATTAACCCAGCAGCTCGGGCCGCCGCGGTAAAACTGTCAACAAAATCAATAGCAGGCCGCGCCACAGCCGCGCTACCCAAAGCGGCGCGTAAAAAATCTACGTGGTCGCGCTCATCCCCAGCAATCTCATTGGCATACTGTTCAATCAACGGAGTGTCAAACATCACTTGTTGACCACCGGTAACCATGCCCAGCGAACCCAGTCCACTGGTTTGACTTGTATTTAGCCCCATGCCGGTTGCCGCAATCAAATAAAATTCAGCTTCCAAATACTCCAGGTTCAACGCAAAATTCAAAACCTGTGCATCAGTAGGACCACTTGGCACATCATCAGCAACCGCATCGCTGCTACCACCGTTACATCCGCTGAGCATCGCGCTGCCAACCAAACCTGCGCCCAAGGCCGCAAACCCGCGCATGAAAGCTCGGCGGTTTGCTTGGTAGTGGCTAAATTTATTGTGCAAATCCTGGTCTAAATCCGTACCGACCGGCAAACCATACTTGTTAAGATCTTGCTTTTTCATAAACAACTCCAGAAAAAAGGTATAAAGCCCAAATTTGGGCAAAACCAAAACCGCCCAAACGGAGTCTGAGCAGAGAGAACGAAAATTTAGGCAAGCTTGCTTATAGGTATCGGTTTTAACCGAGCGTTGGATGCAAATTTTTACATCCTTTGTGTTAAAAAAACGTAAAGACAAAGTAGTTAGGGTTTGGAGGGCGTAAAAAAGTCGGTTAAGAATGAAGATAGCTGACTGACCTCATCCTCGAAAGTCAAAGTCAGCTTGTTTTGCGACTCTGGCTTTCAAGCGCCAGACGCTGAGAAAATTGATCGTTGCTGAATAGCCTTACAAATCCTCAGCAAAGGCGATTATTTACCGATACAGAAAGAGCTAAAAATGCGACCCAATAAATCGTCAGAGGTAAAACGACCGGTAATTTGTGAAAGGGCTTCTTGCGCCAACCTTAAGTCTTCGGCCAAGAGTTCACCGGCAGCAAACTGCTCTAGCTGCTGCTGGCCATTTTCGACCCATTTCAACGCGGTTTGCAAGGCATCGAGATGCCGCTTGCGAGCCATAAAAACCCCTTCTTCGGTTTGCGCATAGCCCATTTCGGTTTTGAGATGTTCACGCAAGAGATTTAAGCCCAATTGATGCTTAGCCGACAACCAGATAACCGAACGACCAGTCGCTTCTTCGCGCTCAATCATCGGCGCATGACCAATCAAATCAATTTTATTGCGCACAAGCGTAACGGGTAAAGCAGGCGGCAAACGCATTAAAATCGCTTGATCTTCTGGATGAATCGCTTCACCCGCTTGCAACATCACCAACACACGGTCGGCATTATCAAGTGCTTGCCAAGCACGCGCGATACCAATTTGCTCCACCTGATCGGTGGCTTCACGAACCCCTGCCGTATCCAAAATATGCAGTGGCATACCATCAATATGAATCTCTTCTTTGACAATATCCCGCGTGGTACCGGCAATCTCGGTCACAATCGCACTTTCACGGCCTGAGAGCGCATTCAATAAACTCGATTTACCCGCATTTGGTCGCCCCAAAATTACCACAGACATTCCTTCACGCAGCAACACACCTTGTTTTGCGCAAACGAAAACCTGCTGCAGACGCTGCAAAATATGCTGCAATTGGCCAGCAACCCTTCCATCCGAGAGAAAATCAATTTCTTCTTCCGGAAAATCAATCGCCGCTTCAACATACAAACGAAGCTGAATCAATTCTTCAACCAGCGCATTAATTTCCCGAGAAAACTCACCTTGTAAAGAACGCAAGGCTGATTTTGCAGCTTGTGACGAACTGGCTTGAATCAAATCGGCAATCGCTTCCGCCTGAGCTAAATCCAACTTGTCATTCATAAACGCTTGTTTGGAAAACTCGCCTGGCTCCGCAAGACGCGCGCCCAATTGCACAACCCGTTCCAACAGCCATTGCAATACGACCGGCCCACCATGACCTTGCAACTCCAGCACATCTTCACCGGTAAAAGAGTGAGGGTTTGGAAAAAACAGCGCAATGCCACGATCAAGAATCTCGCCATCCGCTCCATAAAAGGGGCCATAGTGCGCATAGCGTGGTGTCGGCAATTTGCCTAAGATGGCTTGCGCAATGGCGGCGGCCAAATTTCCAGAAACGCGGATAATTCCCACCCCACCGCGTCCGGGCGGCGTGGCAATTGCCGCAATCGTTTCATGAGTTTGATCGTTCATGTCTCAGCTCCCCAAAGGTGCGTAAGGTAAAACAAAAACGCCCACCGAGAAAGAGACTGGGCGGGCGCTTAAAAGAGTGCTAAACAAGCTGTTAGTTTTGACGAACTTGCAACGTTTTGCTTTGAATATGGCTGATAAACGGCTTGCTCTGATAGAGTTCAATCGTTTGCTCTAATTGTTTTTTAGAACGGAACGTCTGCTCTTCCAACTCACCATTCATGACAAAGCTTAAGAGATAAAGCGTTTCCATCGCTGCGCCATCTTGCGGTGCGGCGCTCGTTGACGCCTCTGTTGTCGGCGCACTGCTGGGCTGTAAAGGCACATAGCCAGCTTTGGTCTTGTAACATAGCGGCGTCATACCGTCTGCCACCAAGTACTCAACCTTGCCGTACATTGGATGATCTACCCCTAATTTTTGATAGCTTAATTGCATCTGAGTGTCCTCTATTTTGTCTCTTCACCGGCTTCAATTTTTCGGGTGATGTACCACTGTTGCGCAACCGAAAGAATGTTGTTGACCAACCAGTACAGAACCAAACCGGCAGGGAACCACAAGAAGAAGAAGGTGAAAATAAACGGCAGCAGTTTAAACACTTTTTGCTGCATTTCATCCATCATTGCCGATGGGTTTAGCTTCTGCTGAATGAACATGGTAATCCCCATCAACACCGGCAGAATAAAATATGGGTCCATGGCTGAAAGATCTTGAATCCACAGCATGAAAGGCGCTTGACGCATCTCAACTGAGTAGAGCAGCACCCAATAGAGCGCAATAAAGACCGGCATCTGAATGAGAATCGGCAAACAACCACCTAAGGGGTTAATCTTCTCTTCCTTATAAAGCTTCATGAGCTTTTGCTGGAACAACGCCTTGTCATCACCATAATTTTCCTTAAGCTGTTGCAGCTTTGGCTGGAACTTGCGTAAACGCGCCATCGAACGGTAAGACGTTTCCGATAGCTTGTAAAACACCAACTTAATCAACAAGGTCAGGATAATAATAGCCACACCCCAGTTGCCGACAAAGCCATGAATCCAGTCCAAAATCCAGAACAGGGGTTCGGCTAAGAACGTCAGCACACCATAATCGATGGTCAGTTCCAAACCTGGTGCAATCTCAGCTAGGACATTTTGCAATTCTGGGCCAATGTAGAGCTGCGAGCTCAACTCTTTCATCTGGCCTGGTGCCACCTCGGTTAGCGGCTCAACCACACCCACCGCATAGCGGCCACCTTCTAAAGGTTTGGCGTAATAACTATTTTGTGCGCTTTGATCCGGCACAATTGCAGTGAGAAAATACTGCTGAATCATCGCCGCCCAACCACCGGTAACGGTTCGACCATTCACTGGCTGAGTATTCAAATCATCAAACGAATGCTTAACGTACTTTTCTTCCGCATTACCGTCGTACAAGACGGGACCGGTGTAGGTGTACATCATCCAGTTCTCATCTGGATTGTGGCGGTTACGAACCAATTGCGAATACAGGCTGCCCGCCCATGCTTCGTTACTCAAATTGCGGACTTGATAAACCACCTGAATAAGGTGCTGACCTTTGGTAAAACGATAGAGTTTTGTTACCTCAATCCCTTCTTTTTGCCACGTTAAAGGCACTTCCAAAGTATCGCCCGTCATGACATATTCAGAACGCGAAGCACTCCATAAGTCTTTATGAGTAGGCGCAGGCAATTTCGCATTTTGTTGAGTCGCCAGACCATTTTGCGCCATATAAATCAGCGCGCCCTGATCGCTCATCAAATGAAAAGGTTGCAAAGGATCTTCGGTTGCTCCGTAGGTTAAGAGCTTGGCATCGCGAATATCGCCACCTTGAGTGTCGATTACCAGTTCCAGCGTATCGGTCACAACCTTGATACGCTGACCTGAACCAATACTTTCTGCAATAACGGGTACTGACTCATTGCCAACACGGCCGAGATTCGCGCCTGGAACAGAAGCATCGGTCGGAGCCTGAGCGGCGGCAGGCACCTCTTGTTGGGCGGAGGATTGCAGCACCTGTTGCTCTTTTTGGGCGCCAAACTGCATCCATTCGAGCCAAATCCAGGTTAGCGTAAAAGCTAAAGCTAACCACCAAAACGATCTCATATTCATGTTGTACCCTTTGTCACACTTTTCATTCGGGGCGGTGTTTTAAATTACTTTTGTGAATTTTACGAATCAGATGCAAAAAGCTATCGTGCAGCACCTGACTTTCGATTTGCTCCATCCCGCGACGGCCCAAAACCACGATATCATACCCAGATAAAGCTTTTTTATGTGAACGAAATGCTTCGCGCGCCACTCTTTTTACGCGGTTACGCCAAACCGCCTTGGCCAACTGCTTTTTTGCAATCGCTAAGCCTAAACGAGGATAGGGTTTATCATTGGCGCGAACAATCAAGGTCCAATTGCGATTGGCAAAACGTTCGGCATCGGCAAAAACATACGAAAAATCTTTAGCATTCAGTAGACGCAAAGCTTTGTCAAAGGTTTGATCAGATAAACAGGGGGAAGGAGCAGATGGACGGGCTAAGGGGATTGGCATGACTGCGCAATTTAACCCGTCTGAAGTCGTTTCTGTGTGTACCATATGCAGCACACTCAGAACTATACAGTCAAGCGCTTACGTCCTTTGGCACGACGAGCAGCTAGAACTTTACGACCGTTTTTAGTCGCCATACGAGCGCGAAAACCGTGAGTACGCGCGCGCTTGATTACGCTTGGTTGAAATGTACGTTTCATCTCTTAAGTCCTTAAGTAGCACTTTCCAGAATCGGAAAAAACCGGAATTATAAAGAGTTCTGCAATAGAAAACAACGGTTATTTCAAGAATTTAATTCACTGCACTCGGGTTATGCCTTGCAACACAAGTCTTTGATAAATAAGGCGAGCTTAGAAAAACTCTGAACCCATCCCCATTGCCCTCAGCCAAGACTTCTCGGGAAAATTCTCGACATGCTTTGAAACACATCGTCGCCATGAGAGATGGGCGGCCAAACAAAACATCAAAATTGCTCTTTGCACACTGAACCGCTTTACAACCAATCTCATAAACGCTTCTATAGAAAGACTTAAACGAAAAGCAAGACAGGGATGATCCTAAACCCTTCTCTTAAGAAAAAGCAGAAAGTGTCAAGGTTATCCACAACACCCCCTTTCCATGCGAAAATTCTCGGCGTGTTTTGAGTTTCGAGACCTAACCTTAAAATTTCCCTTGCACGCCAAGCCCATTGGGGTTTGCAAAAGATATCGAATTTAACAATCAAATGGAGCTGCCATGCCAGAAATGTTACTCACTGAATGGTTTATTTACCTTCTCACCGGAGCATTCGTTGGCCTTGCTGCTGGCCTTCTTGGCATTGGAGGCGGTTTGATTATTGTGCCAGTACTCACCAGTGTGCTGGCCTACTATATGGACTCGACCCAAATTGTCCATATTGCGATTGCTACCTCACTGGCGACGATTATGGTGACTTCGTTATCATCGGTTCGAGCGCATCATCAGCACGGAGCGGTGCGTTGGGATGCTTTCAAACTCCTCACCTTTGGCGTATTGATCGGTGCTTTTATTGGCGGTTGGGTTTCGCAATATTTGAATGCCAGAGCCCTTTCGATCTTATTTGGCGTAATCGAACTGCTGATTGCAATCAATATGCTCCTAGCAATCAAACCCAATCCTTCACGACAATTGCCAGGTTTGATGGGCAATACCTTTGCTGGGGTGATTATTGGCAAACTTTCTTCCATTGTAGGAATTGGCGGTGGAACCCTAACCACGCCTTATTTGGTCTGGAATAACATTTCAATGCATCAGGCCATTGCCACCTCTACCGCGGTCAGTTTGCCGGTTGCGGTGGCGGGAACGATCGGCTTTATTTTGGCCGGTATGCAAGCCGAAGATCTGCCGCCTTACACAACCGGTTATGTTTATTGGCCCGCGTTTTTTGGGATTATTTTAACCAGCATTTTCACCGCACCTATTGGCGCTCGTTTGGCACATCGCTTACCGGTGGCACCTTTAAAGCGCATTTTTGGGGTTTTTCTACTGTTGTTAGCCGCAAAAATGCTTTTTTTTAGCCACTAAGTTATCAACCGAAAAAAAGTCAATAAAAACAAATCATTAAAAATTTAAATAACAAACTTATCCACAGGGCCATTCCACAACTTATCCACAAAAATTATGCTTGAGTTAGGGTTATTCACAGGTATACTGTGCTCAAATTTTGGCAGCAGTCGCTTATTCAATCGAGCACTGCCCACCCAAACTCCGCTTAACCCCCGCGTCTTGGGCTTTGCCCAGGGCGACTTCTTGTAAGGAATTCCAACTTGTCTTCACTTTGGGCTCAAAGTCTTAAAATTCTTGAAGATGATCTTAACGATCAACAGTTCCATACGTGGATTTTACCGCTGCGCGCGATTGAAGAGAGCGATACCATTCGTCTCATTGCGCCCTCAAGCTTTATTCTCGACTGGGTCAACAAGCGCTTAATGGAAAATGTTCGCCAAGCCGTCAGCCGCGTTGCGCCAATCAACACCCCGCAGGTGGTGATTGAAATGGGCGATTATTCAATGAATGAATTTGAAGCCGACGACCAGCCAACCATTCCACAACCCTTGAAAAGCCATCAAGAAAAAGCCAAGCCGGCTGCAACCAAAACCGATAGCGGCAAAGCCAAGATTCAAAACAATCTCAACAGCAACTTTACCTTTAATACTTTTGTACAAGGTAAGGCCAATCAACTCGCGGCAGCGGCGGCTCGACAAGTCGCCGAAAATCCGGGCGGTAGCTATAACCCATTTTTTATTTATGGTGGCGTGGGACTGGGAAAAACACACTTAATGCATGCCATTGGCAATCAATTGCTGGCCGATAATCCGGATGCTCGAGTGGTCTATTTACATTCTGAGCGTTTCGTACAAGATATGGTCAATGCACTTCGCCATAATAAAATTGATGACTTTAAACGCTTTTACCGCTCTTTGGATGCACTGCTGATTGACGATATTCAGTTTTTTGCCAATAAAGAACAATCGCAGGAAGAGTTCTTTCACACCTTCAACACACTGCTCGAAGGCAATAAACAGGTCATTTTGACTTCAGATCGTTTTCCTAAAGAGGTGGATGGCCTAGAAGACCGCCTAAAATCCCGTTTTGGTTGGGGCTTGACCATTGCGGTCGAACCACCCGAATTTGAGATGCGAGTCGCGATTTTGTTGCGCAAAGCCTCAGAATACAACATTGCACTGAGTGAAGAAGTCGCCTTTTTTATTGCCAAACGCTTGCGCGGCAATGTTCGAGATTTGGAAGGTGCGCTAAAACGCGTCGATGCTTATGCGCAATTCAGTAATCGCCGCGCGATTACGGTAGAAACCGTTAAAGAAGCACTTAAAGATTTGCTGGCGCTGCAACAAAAAATGGTCACACTGGACAATATCCAAAAGACCGTAGCCGATTTTTACAAAATTCGCGTTGCAGATCTTCATTCACCTCGTCGTTCGCGCAATGTTGCACGGCCTCGGCAAATTGCCATGGCTATTGCCAAGGAGCTGACCAACCACAGTCTGCCAGAAATTGGCGATGCGTTTGGCGGCCGCGACCATACTACCGTGCTGCACGCTGTGCGCAAGGTTAAAGCATTACGCGAAACCGAACATCAACTCGATGACGACTACAACAGCTTAGTGCGCATTATCACCAACTAGTCATAAAAAGGCATTGGCATGAAAATCTCCATTACTCGCGAAAACCTTCTTAAAATTTTGCAAAAAGTCGGCGGCGTTGTCGAAAAGCGTCATACCATGCCAATTTTGAGCAATTTACTGTTTCAAGTGAATAACAATCTTTTGACGGTCACAGCTTCTGATTCCGAAATTGAAACCCGAGCCCAAGCGGAACTGGAATCCAGTGATCAGACGCATTTTGCAATTACCTTACCCGCGATGAAATTAATTAACATTGTTCGCTCTCTGCCAGAAGGCTTGACCATTCTGTTCGATTTTGAGGAACATCGTTGCACACTTTCTGCTGGACGCTCTCGCTTTAAACTCTCGACACTTCCCGCT
Source organism: Thiotrichales bacterium (assembly GCA_016936535.1). Classification (GTDB taxonomy): domain Bacteria; phylum Pseudomonadota; class Gammaproteobacteria; order Thiomicrospirales; family Thiomicrospiraceae; genus Thiomicrorhabdus. Next base: position 15,553 of record JAFGXP010000015.1, read on the forward strand.
GAAAGCTTCCCGATTCTGGATTTGACTCAAACCGAGTTAAGTTTCGCTTTAGCGCAAAATCAGTTAAAACAATTGATTAACCACTCCAGTTTTGCCATGGCAAGTCAAGATGTTCGCTTTTATCTTAATGGAATGTTGTTTGAAATTGGCAACAGCACCTTGCGTGTCGTGGCAACCGATGGACACCGCCTTTCTACCTGCACTACCGAACTCGCCATACAAGGATTGCCACAAACTCAAGCCATTTTGCCGCGCAAAGGGGTAATGGAGTTGTCAAAATTATTGGTGGATGAAGATAACCTTTTGCAATTGTCTCTGGCCAAAAACTACCTAACGCTTGAACTCGACTCGACCGTTTTTACCTGTAAATTGGTGGATGGACGTTTCCCAGATTATCGTCGCGTGATTCCCCAAAATAACGATCAAATTGTACAAACTGATCGTGAATTGCTCCGCAGCCTATTACAGCGCGCATCGATCTTATCGAACGACAAATTCAAAGGCATTCGTTTACAGCTCAGCCGCAACCTCTTGGCCGTCAATGCCTCCAACAGCGAGCAAGATGAGTCGCATGAGGATATGGCCATTGATTATGCTGGCACTGAGATGGAAATTGGCTTTAACGTTAGCTATCTACTGGATGTGCTCAATTCGATGCACGAAGATTGCGTCAGTCTTCAATTTAAAGATGCCAACAGCAGCTGCCTCATCGGCGCAAATGTCGGCCAATGCCACTGCCAGCATGTTGTGATGCCAATGCGCTTGTAGGTAAAGGTGTTGATGAGTCATGCACTTTTCTCAAAGGATTTCATAAGAAATCCAAGTGCTTGGCCCCATTCTGACAGGCATATCTTAATTCGTTCCTATAAGGTAGAATAATTATCAATTACTTTTCGAGATCAGGATAGGCCGATCAAAAATGACAAACGCACGCCTCGTCAAACTGGCGGCACTTGCCTCAGTAAGTGTCGCCAGTCTGTTATTAATACTAAAGTTTTATGCATGGGTACAAACCGATTCCGTCAGTATCTTGGCTTCTTTACTTGACTCTGCCTTTGACATTATTGCCTCATTAATGATTATGCTCGCGGTTTATATCGCACAAATTCCCGCCGATAAAGAACATCGTTTTGGACACGGCAAAGCGGAACCCTTAGCCGCACTGGCACAGAGTGTTTTTATTGCAGGCTCGGCGCTTTATCTGATTTTATATTCTCTAGAACGGATTTGGCGCGATGCTGAAGTCGAAAAAGTGACGATTGGTTTAAGCGTGATGATTCTGTCGTTAGCGCTGACCTTAATGCTGGTGTTATTTCAGCGTTATGTGGTGCGAAAAACCGAATCAACCGCCATCGCTGCCGATGCATTACATTACTGGTCTGACGTTTTAGCGACCACGCTGGTGATCATCAGTTTAATTTTTAGCCATTTGAACTGGGCCGACCCACTTCTCGCGATTCTGATTGCCCTCTGGATTCTGCGCAGTGCTTATCAAATTGCCAAGGACGCGATTAACCAATTGCTCGACCGCGAACTGCCGCAAGCCATGCGCCACGAAATCAGCACAATCATTCTCAATAGCGCCAATGTACTCGGATTTAATGACTTACGAACCTACCAATCAGGGCCCAATCGCTTTGTGCAATTTGATTTAGAGCTGGATGACCATCTCACTCTACTCCAAGCACACGATATTGCCGAACAGGTTACGGCCCGTTTAAAACAACGTTTTGATAACCTAGATGTAATTGTCCACCAAGAACCGGTTAGCCTAAAGCATGATGACAGCCACCATACCTGGGGCATGAACTAACGCAGATGGCCCACATCAAACGCCTGCACTTTCAACATTTTCGCAATGCGGAACAACTCCGTTGTGAACTGGGTACAGGCCTCAACCTCTTTATTGGCGATAATGCCGCAGGAAAAACCTCTGTGCTGGAAGCGCTGTGGTTTTTGGCCACTGGCCGCTCATTTCGCAACGCACAAATTGGCCAGTTGATTCAGCACTCGCATCCACAAACAACTTTATTTATTGAACTCCACAGCCAGCGCCAGCCGCTGAATCCGCTTCGAATTGGCGTTCAGCGTCAGGCTCAGCATAACCTTATGCGCCTCAACGGCGAAAATGTCCGAGCGCACAGTGAAATTGCCCAACATCTGCCGCTACAATTGCTTACCCCAGAAAGTCACCGTTTGCTTGAAGAGGGCCCAAACGCCCGTCGGCAATTTATGGATTGGGGTTGCTTTTACCAGTTTGCCGATTTCATTCAGCTCTGGCGTCAGCAAAAACGCCTGCTCAAACAGCGTAATCAAGCTCTTAAACAACGCCTACCGGCTCAACAAATTCAACTGTGGGATGCGCCCTTGGTAGAGAGTGCCATTCAAATTGATCAGATGCGCCGTCATTACCTTGAAGGGCTAACCCCTTTGTTACAAGATTATTGTCAGACCCTAATGCCCGAATTAAGCGAATCGGTGGTGTGTCACTATCGAGCGGGTTGGCCAAAAGGCAATGACGATCTACTTGGTCTTTTCAAAGATAACTTAGGACGCGATTTGGCCCTGGGTCATACCCAATATGGCGCGCATCGTGCCGATATTCGTTTTCGTTTTGGGGGACAGGAAGCCATGCAAAAGCTCTCACGCGGACAGCAGAAACTTTTCGTTTGTGCATTGCTGCTTGCTCAAGCGAAATTGCACCAAAATCTGACCGAAGAACCGGCCATCATGCTGATTGATGATCTCCCCGCCGAGCTGGATGCCACGCATCGCCACACACTCTTAAAACTGCTGGCTGAATTGAACATCCAACATATCGTCACCAGTACCGCACTCAATCTTATTCCCCTTATTCATCCAAGCTCAATAAAAGCCTGGAAAATTGAGCAGGGCGTTTTACAAGCGCTGAACTTGGAAAAAAGCACCTCGCCTGAAATTTAGAAAGTGTCGATAAGAAGGCAGTTTTCAATCGACACAATCAATGCCAAAATGCGTGCCATAAAGGCAGAATATAAGTGCTTTACTGCTTTTGCCATTATCTTGTCCCACTTTTCACTTTGAGGTTCGCCATGAACGATATTACCGATTACCTACCCGCGTCGCCCAATACTCCCCCTGTTTCAAGCACCGTACCGACATTAATTTATATTCTCTATTTACTAAATCTATTAGTGCCTTTTACCAGCTTAATTGGCCTTATCCTCGCTTATGTCAATAAAGGCGATGGGAATTACCTAGATAGCCACTATCGTTTTCAGATTCGTACCTTTTGGATTGGGCTACTGATTGGCTTAATTGGGGCGGTTATGACATTGATTATGATTGGCTGGCTGGTTCTCGGATTACTGGTGATTTGGCTAATTATTCGTTGCGCCATCGGCCTGAAATACCTTGGCCGCCGCAGTGCTATCCCCAATCCAGCCAGCTGGGGTTTTGGTAACTAAGAAAACAACGTCCGCTTAAAAACCCTTTGATTGGCCTCTAGCCAAAGCCCTGCTGCTCTTGACTAGGGGAATCCCCTTTACGCCTCAAAACATGCTAGAATGCACGATAATTTTTGCATTAAAAATCTTACAATAAGACGCAGGCGCTATGACTCAAGAAACACAATACGACTCCTCCTCGATTAAAGTGCTTAAAGGACTGGATGCGGTCCGTAAACGTCCAGGAATGTACATTGGCGATACCGACGACGGCTCCGGTTTACACCACATGGTGTTCGAGGTAGTCGATAACGGAATTGACGAAGCCCTCGCGGGTTATTGCGATAAGGTGGTGGTGACCATTCATACCGATGGCTCGGTCTCGGTTAGCGACAATGGGCGCGGTATTCCGGTAGGCATTCATGCGGAAGAAGGTGTATCTGCTGCAGAAGTAATCATGACCGTTCTGCATGCTGGCGGTAAATTTGACGACAACTCGTACAAGGTTTCCGGTGGTTTGCACGGAGTGGGGGTTTCCGTTGTCAACGCTCTCTCCGAAAAACTTTACCTCACTATCAAGCGTGAAGGACATATCTGGAAGCAAACCTATACTCATGGTGTTCCAGATGCGCCCTTATCCGCCGTAGACATTTCGAATGAAACGGGCACCGAAATTCGTTTTTTGCCCAGCAAAGAAACCTTCACCAACACCGAATTTGATTTTGATTACCTGCTCAAGCGTTTACGCGAATTGTCATTTTTGAACTCAGGCGTACACATTGAGTTGTTGGATAAACGCGATCAGCGTCATGAAGTGTTTGCTTTTGAAGGCGGCATAAAAGCCTTTGTCGACTACATCAATACCAACAAAACCCCAATTCACGAAAAGACTTTCTATTTCAGTATGGAAAAAGACGGCATTACCGTTGAAGTGGCGATGCACTGGTCCGAAGCCTACAAAGAAGCCATCTATTGCTTTACCAATAACATTCCACAACGCGATGGAGGCACTCACCTTTCTGGCTTCCGCGCGGCGCTTACCCGCACATTAAATAGCTACGCTGAAGCGGAAGGCTTGGCCAAAAAATATAAAATCAATATTTCTGGCGATGATGCACGCGAAGGCCTGGCGGCGGTCATTTCAGTTAAGGTTCCTGACCCGAAATTCTCTTCGCAAACCAAAGACAAACTGGTGTCATCTGAGGTAAAAACTGCAGTAGAAACCGCGATGAACGAAAAGTTTGCTGAGTTTTTGCTGGAAAACCCTAAGGACGCACAAGCGGTTTTTGCCAAAATTGTTGACGCTGCGCGCGCACGCGAAGCTGCACGCAAAGCACGCGAAATGACCCGTCGTAAAGGCGCCTTAGACATTGCTGGTTTACCTGGAAAACTGGCAGATTGCCAAGAAAAAGACCCCGCTCTGTCCGAACTCTATCTGGTGGAGGGTGACTCTGCCGGCGGCTCGGCCAAACAAGGCCGCGATCGTCGCACCCAAGCTATCTTGCCTTTAAAGGGCAAGATTTTGAACGTTGAAAAAGCGCGGTTTGACAAAATGATCTCTTCAGCCGAAGTAGGTACTTTGATTACCGCGCTGGGTTGTGGCATTGGCAAAGACGAATTTAATCTGGAAAAACTGCGTTACCATCGCATTATTATCATGACCGACGCCGATGTCGATGGTTCACACATCCGCACTTTGCTTTTAACCTTCTTTTATCGTCAGTACCCAGAGCTGGTTGAAAAAGGCTATATTTACATTGCTCAACCGCCCTTGTACAAGGTGAAAAAAGGCAAGCAAGAAACCTATCTTAAAGACGATTTGGAACTGGAAGCCTATCTGTTGCAAAGCGCGATTGATGGTGCCGAACTCAAAGTCTCTCAAGAAGCCCCTGCAATCAATGGTATGAGCTTAGAAAACTTAGCAAAAGAGTTTTTCCGCGTTCAGCATGTGATTAATCGCCTCAGTCGTCGCTACAACGCCGTACTTTTGGAGATGATGATTGATTCTCCAGAAGTCACCGCAGACATGCTCAACGATTTTGATGCTTTGAGCGCTTGGGCCAACCAGCGGCTACCGCTTTTGAAGGCAAAGGGAGAAATCAGTAAGGTCGATTACCATCTCCAAGTTGAACCGGCCACCGATATGAGCGGTAATGCCAAATTCCAACTGCGCCTAACCCAACGCGAACACGGTACACCCAGCACGCATGTTTACGACAGTGATTTCTTTGCGTCCAAAGATTATCAACACCTTGCGACCCTCGGCAAAAAATTGCAAGGGTTGCTCAGTGCCGATGCTTCGATTCAGCGTGGCGAAAAAGTGCAAGCTGTCAGCCACTTTAAAGAAGCAATGGAGTGGCTCATTAATGAAGCCAAACGAGGCCAAGGCATTCAACGCTATAAAGGTTTGGGGGAAATGAACCCAGAGCAACTTTGGGAAACAACCATGAACCCAGAAGTTCGTCGTCTAATGCAAGTCAACATTCGGGATGCGATGGTGGCCGACCAAGTCTTTACCACCTTGATGGGAGATGAAGTTGAACCGCGCCGCGCATTTATTGAATCGAATGCTTTAGCGGTGGAAAACCTCGATATTTAAAGAAAACAACCCAAAAACTGCGTAACTCGTCAAAAATTATTTTTTTGAAAATGCGCTACTTTTAGTTTCTAATATCGACCATTAGTCGAACAGACCGTATTGTAAAAGTGAAAAGCACTCATCTGTCAGCCTTGTGTTGGCCGATGATTTTGTCAATTTAGGAGACATGAATGTCAGTAGAACATCCAATTGTTACGGTTACCGGTTCTTCCGGCGCCGGTACGTCTTTTGTGAAGCGCGCGGTTGAGAAAATCTTTGCTCGTGAAAATTTGAATGTGGCCATTGTGGAAGGCGATAGCTACCACAAATATAGCCGTATGGAAATGAAGCAAAAGGTTGCAGAATCCAAAGAAAAGGGTGGCCCAGTGCTGACTCACTTCTCTGAAAACGCCAACCTGTTTGATGAACTTGAAGCACTGTTCAAAGAATACAAAGAGAGTGCAACCGGTAAACGTCGCTACTACATTCACTCTGACGACGAAGCCGCCGAACACAATGCTCGTTTAGGCCGTAACGATCTGAAATCTGGTGAATTTACCCCTTGGGAAGCCATTCCAGAAAACACAGATGTACTGTTCTACGAAGGTTTGCACGGTATGGTCAAGCGTAAAGATCATGGTCCTGAAGAAGGCAAGCATGATGTTTCTCAATACGTTGACTTAGGGATTGGCGTTGCACCTTGCGTTAACATTGAATGGATGCAGAAAATCTACCGTGATACTGCCGAGCGTCCTTATTCTGTACAACAGGTTCGTGATGTTATTCTTGAGCGTATGCCAGACTACATCGAGACCATCGTGCCGCAGTTTCACCGCACCCATATTAATTTCCACCGCGTACCATTAATTGATACTTCAGATCCGTTTTCAACCATGTCGCCGGATGCACCAATGGGCCCAGCTCCAGAAGATTCATTAATCATTTGCCATGTTCGCCATCAAGACATTGATTTAGAAGCGATCAAACAGCAAATTCCAGGGGCTTTCTTGCAAAACAACGAAACCTTGGTATGTGGTGGTCAACACATGATTCAAGCGATGGATCTGATGATGACTCCCATCATTCAGAACCTGATTGCGAAAAAACGTGCAGCGGTTGCGGCTCTAGCCCAATAATTCTCGTTTGTCAAAATCACGCTTTTTTCTTAACCCGTATAAGATTTTCTTATGAGTCTTATGCGGGTTTTTCGTTTCTAGCGCAGCAAAAATACCCTTTTCCAGCTAAGATTTCCGTCCTTCAAATCACCAATCTCTTTGCTGAATTTTTTCTGGCAAATCTGGATCCTAAAGGGGGATTTCTGAGACAGATAGCCTTTGTTGGCATCGCTTAAAACAGAGTACCTTATTGACTTAATTGAAACTTTTGGTACCTTTAGCGATTAAATATTTTAATCTGGAATTCCGCGCATGAATTTACTGGCCTTTAACCTCCCGATCGTTGCTCTGCTGCCCTTTTTGGCTGCAGCCTTGGCGGCTTATGCGGCTAAATTTCATCGCTATGCGGCCGCCTGGGTCAGTGCTTTTGCAACGCTTGTGGCTCTGGGATTACTGGTACCGTCAATAGGGCAAGTGTTTGAAGGACAAACGCTCATTCAAAGCTGGACTTGGCTCGACCAAGCAGGTTTGCAGTTTTCTTTCCGACTGGACGGTTTAGCAACCCTTTTTGCGTTGCTGATTTTAGGCATCGGTTTGCTGGTTATTCTCTACGCTCGTTGGTATTTGTCGGCAAACGACAGTATGGGGCGCTTTTTTGCCTATTTAATGATGTTTATGGGTTCAATGCTCGGCATCGTACTCTCGGAAAACCTGATTCAGTTAGTGGTCTTCTGGGAATTGACATCGATTACCTCTTTCTTGCTGATCAGTTACTGGCAGCACCGTAAAGATGCGCGCGAAGGCGCACGTATGGCCTTAGCCATTACGGGTGCAGGTGGCTTGGCTTTATTAGCGGGCGTCCTATTATTAGGGCATATTGTCGGCAGCTATCAACTCAGCGATGTTTTGGCCAGCGGCGAACTCATCCGTAATCATCCCCTGTATTTACCCACCCTAGTGTTGATTCTGTTGGCGGTTTTTACCAAATCGGCGCAGTTTCCGTTTCACTTTTGGCTGCCCCATGCAATGGCTGCCCCAACACCGGTTTCAGCCTATTTGCACTCCGCTACCATGGTCAAAGCCGGTATCTTTCTGTTGGCTCGCTTTTTTCCGGCACTCTCCGGTACTGATGCTTGGATGTGGCTGGTTGGCGGCGCGGGCATGGCTACGCTGTTGATTGGCGCTTATACCGCCTTGTTCAAACACGATCTTAAGGGATTACTGGCGTATTCAACCATCAGCCATTTGGGTCTGATTACCCTACTTTTTGGCTTTGGCAGTCAGTTTGCAGTGGTCGCGGCGATTTTTCATATCATTAACCATGCCACCTTTAAAGCTTCTCTATTTATGGTGGCAGGAATTATTGATCACGAAACCGGTACGCGTGATATGCGCAAACTCAACGGCTTAATCAAATACATGCCTCATACCGCGGCCCTGGCGATTATTGCTTCTTTGGCCATGGCGGGGGTCCCTTTGCTGAATGGGTTCTTAAGTAAAGAGATGTTCTTTACTGAAGCCGTCAGCATCTCGCAAGGCAGCGCATTGGCTTGGATTATTCCCGCCTTAGTAACGCTGGCCGGGATTTTCTCCGTTGCTTACTCGTTACGCTTTGTCCACGATGTGTTTTTTAATGGCGAACCTGTTGATCTTCCTCGTACACCGCATGAACCGCCTAGAATGATGAAAATTCCAGTCGATCTATTGGTCATTCTCTGCTTGGCGGTTGGTATTTTACCGATGTTTACGGTTGCCCCAATTCTCGATTTAGCAGCGAGTGCCAGCTTACAAGCTCCCACCCCAGAATACAGTTTGGCGTTATGGCACGGCTTTAACCTGCCACTGATGATGAGTATTGTGGCTTTGGGCCTAGGCGCTTTACTCTACTTCAACCGTAAAGGCCTGATTGCCGCTTATGAACGCCATCAACACATTGATGCTAAGCACTATTTCCAAAGCGGACTGCATGGCTTGATTTGGGCTGCCGAATGGGTAAGCACTCGCTTTGATAAAAGCTCGCTGCAGAATGCCGCGGCTTGGACTCTGTTTGCCAGTCTGTTACTGAGTGCATATGGGTTTATGCAATTTAGCAGCCCCCTCTTTGGCCAACGGCCACTTATGGCGGTGGATGCGGTGAGTATGGCTGCTGCGGCAGTCTTAATTTTTGCCAGCCTCTTTACCCTTATCTGGCATCGACACCGTTTACAAAGTTTGATGATGATTGGGGTTGTCGGTCTGATTACTTCCTTGGCTTTTGTAAAATTTTCTGCGCCCGATTTGGCACTGACACAACTTTCTGTTGAGGTGGTGACCATTGTGCTGCTGCTCTTAGCCTTATACTTCTTGCCACAAACCACACCAAAAGAAACGGGGGTTTCCCGCTTAGCACGCGACGCACTGCTTGCGATTGCCTCTGGGGTTGGGGTCTTTTTGTTTACGATGATGGTCTTAAGTCGCGAGTTCTCCACCATTTCTGATTTCTTCTTGGCTAACAGTGTCCCAGGCGGCGGGGGAACCAATGTGGTCAATGTGATTCTGGTCGATTTCCGTGGCTTTGACACACTTGGCGAAATCATCGTTTTAGCCTTGGCCGGTTTAGGCATCTTTGCGATGTTGCAAGGCTTACAACTTCAACCAACCCAACGTTTTCAGCTCACTAAAGAAGCACATCCACCGATTTTGCAAACCTTTAGCCGTTTGCTATTGCCACTGATGTTACTGGTCGCTGTGTTTATTTTCTTACGCGGTCACAATCTGCCTGGTGGCGGTTTTATTGCTGGCTTAATTGCCTCGGTCGCCTTGATTGTGGTGTATTTGGCCAATGGTATCGAGTGGACTCAGGCGCGCTTAAAAATCGATATGCATTTAGTGATTGGTTTGGGATTATTAATCGCGACCGCCACGGGTCTTGCGGCCATTTTAGTCGGTTATCCATTCTTAACCTCAGCCTTTACCCACATTCATTGGCCAATTGTTGGCGACTTTGAACTGGCCAGTGCCATCGCTTTTGATTTGGGGGTGTTTTTGGTAGTAGTGGGCTCCAGCGTCTTAAGCCTCGTACAGCTCGGTAAACTCAGCCAGAGTAGTGATACCTCTCCCCGCCATTCTGAAGGAGCGAAATAATGGAAATTCTTTTTGCCTTGAGCATCGCGGTCATGACGGCTGCTGGGGTCTTTTTGACTTTGCGAGCTCGGACTTTTCCGGTCGTATTGGGTTTAAGTCTGTTGGCTTATGCGGTCAATCTGTTTTTGTTTGCCATGGGACGATTACAAGTCGGTCTGCCCTCCGTCATTAATCCGGTACAAGGCGGCTATTCAGACCCTTTGCCGCAAGCTCTGGTGTTAACCGCGATTGTCATTGCTTTTGGGATGACCGCTTTTTTGATTGTCTTGGCGTTAAAAGCCAAAGCGGAATTGGGCAATGATCATGTTGATGGACTTCATCAAGCCCAAGATGAAATGGCCGACCCTAATCCCTCACCGCGCGCGTCCTCTAAAGCCAAGCGAGAAATTCAATCATGATGCACCTTCCTTTTTTACCCCTAATTCTGCCGCTGCTTGCTGGGATTTTAATCCTGTTGTTAAAACCTTTTGGATTGGCCGCACAGCGTTGGATCAGTTTCGTTTCCGTCTTGGTTTTGCTTGGTCTGAATCTTTGGTTATTGAATTTCAGCCTAGAGGTTAATCCGCAGATTTATGCTTTGGGGAACTGGCAAGCGCCTTTTGGCATTGTTCTCGTATTAGATCAACTGTCGGCTTTTATGCTGGTCATTACCGCTCTACTTGCCTCGGCGGCTCTGTGGTTTGCACTTCGGCAAAATACCGATCGTTTGGGAGCACACTTTCATGTACTGTTCCAAATCCAATTGTTTGGTATTAATGGCGCTTTTTTAACCGGTGATCTCTTTAACCTCTTTGTCTTTTTTGAAGTGCTGCTACTGGCCTCTTACGGTCTTTTACTGCATGGAGGCGGGCGCTTAAAAACCCGTGCAGGCTTACACTATGTCGCTATTAACTTAATTGGCTCAACGCTATTTTTGTTTGCAGTTGGCGCCCTCTATGGCATTTTAGGCACGCTTAACATGGCTGATTTGGCCGTTAGGATTGCCCAACTTCCCGCTTCAGAGCAGGGCGTTGTCGCCGCAGCGGGTTTAATGTTATTTGTCGTGTTTGCCATTAAAGCGGCTCTCTTTCCGGTGTATTTGTGGTTGCCAAACGCTTACAGCCAAACCACTGCTGCTGTCGCGGCCTTATTTGCGATTATGACCAAAGTTGGTATCTATGCGATTCTGCGAGTGCATGGGCTCTTATTTGGCGAACAGGCCGGTGCTTTGGCGGGCATTCATCTTGACTGGCTACTCTGGCTCAGTTTAATCAGTATGCTGATGGCGGCATTGGGCGTTGTGGCGGCCAAAGCACTGCGTCAACAAATTGCCTACTTGGTTTTGGCTTCGGTAGCGACTCTAATGGCTGCTATCGCCATCAATAGCCCAAATGCCTTAGCCGCAGGGCTCTTTTACCTGATTCACTCCACCTTTATTGCCGCTGGGCTCTTTCTATTGGCGCAATGGATTACCCAGGGACGCGGTGCCACCGCAGATCATTTCATTTCCGCCCCCGCCATGCCCAAAGCCATTTTGATTGGCTCGGTATTTGTTTTTGCCGCTCTAGCGATTAGTGGTATGCCGCCACTTTCTGGATTTATGGGCAAATTTTTGATTTTGCAGGCGGCCCTGCTCCATCCGCAAGCCGCTTGGATTTTCAGCGCAATTTTAGTATCAAGTTTATTGATCATAATTGCCTTAGCTCGCAGCGGCTCGCTGCTGTTTTACAACGTACAACCGGCAGAATCTCGCGCCAGCGAACCCCAACCCTTGGCCGGAGCCAATGCGGTGTTGCTCTTATTGGCCAGTGGTCTGCTCCTCGTCATTTTTGCCCAACCGATCTTTGATTTAACAGAATTGATTGCCAATCAACTTTATCAACCCCAACTCTATTTGCGCACCGTGTTAGAGTTTGCCCCACTTGCCAATCCCTATAAGGAGTTAGTGCCATGAGTCAATTGCGCCGCGTTTGGCTACCGCATCCTTGGTTGAGCTTTACCTTATGGCTGGTTTGGCTGCTGCTCAACAACACCATCAATCCTGGGCATATGCTGTTAGGCGCCATCTTGGCGATTCTGTTGCCAATCTTGACCCAATCCTTTTGGCCAGAATCGGTAAGCCTTGCTCGTCCTAAAGTATTGGCAAAGTTTCTTGGCGTGGTCTTATGGGATATTTTGGTTGCCAACCTCTTGGTTGCACGATTAATTCTGGGGAAAAAAGACCATCTGCAGCCGGCTTTTCTGAGCATTCCGCTCGAATTGGAATCGCCTTTAGCCATCAGCATTCTGGCCAACACCATTTGCTTAACGCCAGGGACGGTCAGTTGTGATCTCAGTGCCGATCAAAAAACCCTTCTGGTACATGCTTTGGACGCCAAACAACCGCAAGCGACCATTGATGAAATCAAACACCGTTATGAACGGCCACTAAAAGAGATTTTTGAATCATGCTCGAACTAAGTCTGCAAATTGCATTATTGATTGTCGCCTTGGCCTCATTACTGAGTTTTTATCGCTTGTTTGTCGGCCCTGACTTACCCGATCGAATTCTGGCACTGGATACCTTGTATGTGAACACCATTGTGTTGCTTGTGATTGGTGGGATTTTGCTGCAAAGCGCGCTTTTCTTTGAAGCCGCTCTTTTGATTGCCGTTATGGGCTTTGTTGGCACGGTCGCGCTCAGTAAATACCTGCTGCGCGGTGACATTATGGAATAAATTAAGGAACCGTCTATGCCCTTTTGGTTTGAACTTCTCTTATCCGCACTGGTCCTGCTAGGTGCTTTTTTAACGCTCGTTGGTTCAATTGGCTTAGCCAAACTGCCCGATTTTTATATGCGGCTGCATGGTCCAACAAAAGCGACCACCCTTGGGGGCGGCGCCGTTCTACTAGGCTCAATTCTGTACTTTAGTCAACAAAGCGGAGAAATCAGTCTTCACGAGCTGCTAATTACCTTGTTCTTGTTCATAACCGCACCGGTTGGCGCACATTTAATGGCCAAGGCGGCTTTGCACCATAAAACCCGAAAAATAAAACGCACCCTCGATTATCACGGCAAACAATAAACCCGCGAACTCAGTGTGGGCGAATCCTTCGAGCTGACTTATCCCATAAAGCGTTCGATTAATCGCCGGTCGCGTTTGGTTGGACGGCCCGCCCCCTTGTCGCGATAAGCGTGTAACAAGGTCTCAGGATTCGGTTTGGCATGGTTTAGTCGTTCGCTGTCCAATTGATACAGTAGCTGGGCCTGTTCTGCACTGCCACGTTGGCTGGAAAGGAGCAAAACCGTCACTTCAACCTGACGCTGCGGTTGGGTAATTTTAAGTTTATCGCCAACCTGTAAGGCTTTACTGGGTTTGGGTTTGTGACCATTAAGCTCGACCTTACCGCCTTTCAGAGCCTCAGCGGCTAAGCCTCGCGTTTTAAAAAAACGCGCTGCCCACAACCATTTATCAATCCGCACCGGTTCCATTTTTAAACCTCCGTGGTTATACCCAATCACGTGGGCTTAAATATGAATAAATACGCGCTTCTTCACTGTCTGCTTCTGGCTGATAGGCGTATTTCCAGTGCACTTCAGGCGGCATCGACATTAAAATCGATTCAGTGCGTCCCCCTGTCTGCAAACCAAAAATTGTCCCTCGATCAAACGCCAAATTAAACTCAACGTAACGACCGCGGCGGTACAGTTGAAAGGCTTTTTGCCGCTCAGAATAGGCCATGGCTTTGCGCCGTGCCACAATAGGCCGATAGGCTTGAATAAACGCATCGCCAACCGCACGCAAAAAGGCAAAACACTGAGCAAAGTCCCATCCAAAGGTTTCACGATTTAAATCATCAAAAAATAACCCACCTATGCCACGCGTTTCATTGCGGTGCTTTAAATAGAAATACTCATCACACCATTTTTTATATTTCGGATAAATTTCTTGGCCAAAGGGCGCGCAGGCATTTTTGGCCACTTGGTGCCAATGCTGACAGTCTTCATCAAATGGATAATAAGGCGTTAAATCAAAGCCGCCGCCAAACCACCAAACCGGCGTTTCGCCCTCTTTCTCCGCCACAAACAAACGAATGTTGGCATGAGAGGTCGGCAGGTAAGGATTACGTGGATGAATGACCAACGAGACCCCTAGAGCCTGAAACGAACGACCTGCAAGTTCTGGACGATGGGCGGTAGCCGAAACCGGTAAGGTTTTGCCACGCACATGTGAAAAGTTCACGCCGCCTTTCTCAATAACGGCTCCTCCCTCCATCACACGGGTAACCCCCCCGCCAGTCAGTCCCATAACGCCCTCTTCGCCCTCACGCTGCCAAGCGTCTACTATAAAGTCCTGGCTGCCGTCTTCTTCCGATAACTGCCGGCAAATATCAGCCTGTAGCTGCAAAAGATAGGATTTAACCGAGTCAATATCGACTTCATGACTTGCCATGATGGGCTCCTGTAATGTAATTTTTGGATAAAATCGTATTCTAACAACCGTGCTGAAGCTCTGTGAGCTGTTTTTGTAGAGGTTGCCGTGAATCAACAGGCACAGTATGCTTATATTTTGTGATTAAATGGCATCTTGAAATTGCTTTTCTTGCCAAATTAAAAGGTCAACTATGCGGGTAATACGCACACTTCTTCCCCTCTGCGCACTGAGTTTGAGTTGCGCCTTACCGGTTAATAGCCAAGCAAATTGGTTTGAAAAAGGACTGGAACTCTACCAACAAAACAGCCAAGCATCGTCTCCCACTTCCTCAGCTTCTTCTAGCCAATTCAGCTCCGCTGAGCTTGAACAGGCTTTTAGACAAGCATTAAGCTTGGGCTCAGAAAATGTTTTAGCAAAACTCGGTCTTGAAAATGGTTTTAATCAAGACCCCAAAGTGCATATTCGCCTTCCAGAAAGCTTGCAGAGCGTCGATCGCGTTTTAAAACGCGTTGGTTACGCCTCACTCACCAGCGACCTAGAACTGAAACTCAATCGTGCGGCTGAAGCGGCGGCTCCGGAAGCAAAAACATTGTTTTTAGAGACTATTCAACAGATGAGTTTTGAGGATGTACGAGAGATTTATCAAGGCGGACCAGATTCAGCCACCCAATTTCTGAAAAGCAAAACGGCCGATAAAATTCGCTCTAAAATGGCTCCCATTGTCAGCGAAAAACTGCAAGAAGTTGGGGCTTTACAACTTTATGACCAAGTAATGGCTCAATATATGCGTTACCCGCTGGTGCCCAATTTAAGTGCGAATTTACAGCAGCACGTTTTGGATAAAAGCGTTGATGGCATTTTTCTGTATCTCGGTGAAGAAGAAAAAGCCATTCGTGAAAACCCAACGAAACAAGCCACTGAGCTCCTAAAGAGAGTCTTTCAACCATGAACCAAAAAACAACCAAACTCTCCCTTTTCTTAAGTCTTGCTTTCATCGGCACGAGCATTCAGCTTAGCGGCTGTACGACTACTACCAAACAGGGTGAAGTCGGTGTTGAACGCAAACAAATTCTCTTAATTTCAGAAGCGCAAATGGTTGCAAGCAGTCAACAAGCCTATGCCACTGTTCTGCAGGAAGCTCAAAAAGAGAAAAAACTCAACACCAATGCCAAACTGACCAAGCGGGTAAGAGCCATTGCGGATCGTTTGATTCCACAAACGGCGGTTTTTCGTGAAGATGCCCCTAAATGGAACTGGGAAGTGAATGTTTTGGAGTCCGAACAACTCAACGCTTGGTGTATGCCGGGCGGCAAAATAGCCTTTTACACAGGCATTATTGAAAAGCTCCAGCTAACCGATGCCGAAATCGCGGCCATTATGGGCCACGAAATGGCCCATGCGTTACGCGAACATGGACGAGAACGCGCCTCGCAACAAGCCATGCAACAAGCAGGACTGGGAATTTTAGGCGCCGCAACCGGTATGGGACAAGTTGGCATGGATCTTACCGCTTTAGCCATGCAGGTAACCTTAACCTTACCAAACAGTCGTACTCACGAAGTAGAGTCTGATCGAATGGGCGTGGAACTGGCGGCCCGTGCAGGCTATGACCCTTACGCTGCCATCTCTTTATGGCAAAAAATGGATAAAGCAACCGAAGGCGGGAAAACCCCTGAACTCTTAAGTACCCATCCGTCGCACGACTCTCGAATTGAAGATTTGCAAAAGTACGCGAAAAAAGTTTACCCACTTTACCAAGCGGCGAACAAACGTTAAAAACCACTCACGCTAGCGCAGTCGGTGTCCACTTTGCGCATCAAAAATTTGGGTTGGTTGACTTAACTGGCCCAAATCTCCAGCCAAGCAATCTAACTGCCCTAAAAAAATCTGCTCAATTTCTCGACAAGAACGAGCCGGTTCTGCTCCGGTTAGGTTCGCGCTTGTTGAGACTAATGGGCCGGCAAAAGCTCGACACAATTGTTGAACTAATGGATGAGCACTCACTCGGACCGCAACCGTGGCTCGCCCGCCGGTTATCCAAT
Organism: Thiotrichales bacterium; assembly: GCA_016936535.1. Taxonomy (GTDB): domain Bacteria; phylum Pseudomonadota; class Gammaproteobacteria; order Thiomicrospirales; family Thiomicrospiraceae; genus Thiomicrorhabdus. Next base: position 32,230 of record JAFGXP010000015.1, read on the forward strand.
CTGGAATACGGTTTTGTACCGGCAAAACCCAGGTCACCGGCCCCGGCCAAGTGGCTTCAACCTGTAATTGCCACGCTTCACCTTGCAATCTGACCAGCGGTAGAATTTGTTCAATCTCCGCAGCAATTAAAATAACGCCTTTTTCTAAAGGTCGCTGTTTCACGTGAAGCAGAGTTTGCATTGCCTGTGGATTAAAAGGATCACAGCCTAAACCAAAAACGGATTCGGTCGGATAGGCAATTACTTTCCCCGCTTGCAGTTGCGCTACCGCTTCCGAAAGTGAAATCTGTGCCATTTAGACGGCTGCCTGACGATGCAACAACAAGACCTGTTTAAAGACATTCGGGTCTTTTATTTGCGTCATCTCGCCTTCGCGAGGAATGTGCTTATCTTTTAATCGGGAAAGGAAAAAACGTAACGCCGCTAAACGCAACGCTGCTGGCCAAGCCTGTTGTTCCAAGCGATTCAAGGGCCGCTGCTGAGCATAGGCCTCTAACATGGCTTGCACCTTAGTTTGGTCAAAGTGAATCTGTTCCACACCGAGACTGTTGACACGACACCAATCATTTACCATGACCGCGAGATCGTACAAAAACGCCGCGTTACAGGCGTAATAGAGGTCAATAATGCCGGAAAGTTGATCTTCACAAAACAACGCGTTGTCACAGAATAAATCGGCATGAATCACACCCGCTGGGAGTTCAGACCAATCAATGGTTTGTTGAAATGCCAATTCCGTTTCAATCAACACTTGCTCGTCCGCTTCCAGATGAGGACGAATTCCTTGGTAGGTGTTTTGCATCCAATCTAAGCCGCGATCATTGGCTCGATAATCGGTAAAATCGGCACCCGCTTGATGAAAGCGGGCCAATGATTGGCCCATCACCGCACATTGCTCGCAATTGGGCGCCTCTACGCCGCTGCCTTGTAAACGTTCTACCAAGGCAGCGGGCTTGCCTTTGAGCGCCTTCAGATAACCGTTTGAAAAGCTTTTAACCGGATGTGCGGTTGGAATTTTATGTTCGGCCATAAACGCCATGATGTTCAAAAAATAAGGCAGCTCGTCAAAACAATGATGCTCAAAAATGGTCAAAACAAAGCGTTGGGTCTGCCCGTTGTGAATGGTGTTGACAAAGTAGTTGGTGTTTTCAATGCCGGCACTGATGCCTTCAAAAGAGTCCAGTTGACCAACGGCATAATCTTGTAAAAACTCAACTAGATCGCCGCGATCGACAACGGTATAGACAGACATAGAGTAAACTCTCGTTATTCGCTAAAATGGTTGCGCGAATTTTACCATAATGAGTATTTCAATGACGCCTTGCAAAATCGATTTCCCAATCAATCCGAACAGCCCTTTTATTTTAGTGGATGGCTCCTCTTATCTCTTCCGAGCGTTCCACGCCATGCCACCACTTTCCAACTCTAAAGGTCAAGCAACCGGAGCGATTTTTGGGGTAATTAATATGCTCGGTAAGCTGATTGAACAGTATCAGCCGCAAAAAATGGCCGTGATTTTTGACGCTAAAGGCCCCACTTTTCGCCATCATCTGTACAGTGAATATAAGTCGCATCGCCCGCCAATGCCTGATGAATTACGCAGTCAAATTGAACCCATTCATCAAATTGTTCGTGCATTAGGGCTACCTTTGTTGGTCATCGAGGGAGTCGAAGCCGACGATGTTATGGGAACCTTGGCACACCAAGCTACCTTAGCGGAACACGACACCTTAATTTCGACCGGTGATAAAGATCTCGCGCAGCTAGTCAATCCGCACATCACCCTAATCAATACCATGACCGATACCTTGATGACCCCTGAAGCGGTCATCGAAAAATTCGGCGTTCGACCTAACCAAATCATTGACTACTTAGCCTTAGTGGGGGACAGCGCCGACAACATCCCCGGGATTCCAAAATGTGGGCCGAAAACGGCGGTGAAGTGGTTACAAGCCTTTGGCAACATCGACAATCTTATTGCCAATGCGCCAATGATTGGCGGAAAAATTGGCGAAAACCTACGCGACAATATTGAACGATTAAAATTATCACGCCAACTCACCACCATCAAACTCGATTGCCTGTTACCAATCGGGCTTGAGGACATTAACCGCGAAGCGCCGGATTTGGAAAAACTTCAAGCGCTGTTTGCAGAATATGAACTGCGGGCTTGGTTGGCTCAGGTCAGCAAAGGCCAACTGCCCTTCACGCAAAACAATGGCGCTAAAGCGCACAGTCAAACCGTACAAAAAAATGACGTTGAGGCAGTCAAAACCGAACCGAAAACGCCATCAACGACCCCTTACGAGACCGTTTTCACTTCCGAAGCCTTTGGCAAATGGCTCAGTTGGTTAGAGCAAAGCGAACTGTTTGCGATTGACACCGAAACCACATCTTTAGAGGCGATGCAGGCCGAGCTGGTCGGCTTATCTTTTGCCGTAATCCGCAACCAACAACAGTATGCCTGTTACCTTCCACTCGCTCATAATTATGCCGATGCGCCAAAACAACTCGACCGAACTTGGGTGTTGCAACAACTCAAACCCATTTTACAAAATCCAGCAAAAGCAAAAGTTGGGCAAAACCTAAAATACGATTGGCACATTTTAAAAAACTACGACATTGAGCTGCAAGGCATTGCCTTTGATACCATGCTAGAGTCCTACACCTTTAACAGCGTCGCCACTCGCCATAATATGGACGATTTGGCTTTGAAATACCTGAATCGTCGAACTCAGCATTTTGACGAGTTAGCTGGAAAAGGAAAAAACCAACTGACTTTTAATCAAATCGCGATTGAATCTGCTAGCGACTATGCGGCAGAAGACGCCGATGTCACACTGCAACTGCATCACGCGCTTTGGCCACAACTTCAGAAAGAGCCCGAACTGGCTCAGGTCTTGCAAGAAATTGAAATGCCATTACTGCCAATTTTGGCCAAAATTGAGCGTAATGGGGTCTTAATCGATCCAGAGATGCTGGCACAACAGAGCCAAGAATTGGATAAAAAACTGCAAAATTTAGAGCAACAAGCCCACGCGATTGCTCAGGAAGCCTTCAACCTCAACTCATCAAAACAACTGCAAACGATTTTATTTGATCGTTTAGGTTTGCCGGTCATCAAAAAAACACCGAAGGGCGTGCCGTCGACCGCAGAACCCGTCTTGGTGCAACTGGCAGAAGAAGGTCATGCCATGCCAAACCTGATTTTAGAATATCGCAGTCTTGCCAAACTGAAATCAACCTACACCGATTCGCTACCCAAACAAATTAACCCCGATACCGGACGAATTCATACCAGCTATCAACAAGCCGTGGCGTCAACCGGACGACTTTCTTCCACCGAACCCAATTTACAAAATATCCCCATTCGCAGCGCTGAAGGACGACGAATTCGTCAAGCGTTTATTGCCAAACCGGGTTACAAAATTTTAGCCGCTGACTATTCACAAATTGAGCTGCGAATTATGGCTCATCTTTCTGCAGATGCAGGATTGCTCGCCGCCTTCTCAGCCGGTAGAGATGTGCATCGTGCCACCGCAGCCGAAATTTTTGGCGTGCCACTCAATGAGGTTACAACCGAACAGAGACGCAGTGCCAAGGCCGTTAACTTTGGTTTGATTTACGGTATGTCTGCCTTTGGTTTAGCCAAGCAACTTAATGTTTCACGGCCGGTTGCACAAGACTATATCAATTTGTATTTTGCGCGCTACCCTGGCGTGTTGACCTATATGGAGCAAACAAAAGAAAAAGCAAAAAAACAAGGCTATGTTAGTACCCTGAGCGGCCGGCGCTTATATCTGCCTGATATCAATGCGAGCAATGCTCAATTACGACAATATGCTGAACGTACTGCCATTAACGCACCCATGCAAGGCACCGCTGCCGACATCATCAAAAAAGCAATGATTCAGATTGATGATTGGTTAAAAAACAGCAATCTGGATGTAAAAATGATTATGCAAGTGCACGACGAACTGGTTTTTGAAGTCGCTGAAAAGGACCTTGCCCAAGCACAACCACAAATTTGTTCACTGATGGAAGCTGCGATTAAATTAGATGTGCCACTACGGGTAGAAGCGGGTATTGGTGACAATTGGGATCAGGCACATTAAAAACGAAGTCGCTGCAAGTTTATGGAAAAATCTTCCATAAAAAACCAATCAAATCGTCCAATGTATGGATTATGATTTTAAATAACATATTTTTTAGGCTTTAAAATACGCGTAAAATAATTGGCATTTTTTATTTGGCGAATGGGGTAAATAAAATATAATGCGCGGTCCAAAAACGGTGTTATTGTATTTTAAAAGATCACTTGAACGAAAAGGTTCCGAGGAAAAACCATGCTTACTTTAAAACGTCTTCTTACAGCTTGTATGCTAGGTTCAGCTCTAAGCGGTACCGCCGCTCTAGCCGGTGATAATGACATTAACAGCATTTCTCTAACGTCTCAAAAAGAATTTGCAGACTTCTCGGACAGCGTAACCAATGTGTTTGCCCATAAAACGCTTTTACCAGGCGAACCCTTAGGCGTTTTAGGCTTTGATATCGGCATTGGATTGATCTCTTCAGAATCACGCTTTAAGCTCAACACCCAAGCACCGGACAGCAGTCACCGCGTCAATATTTTAACAGTCAATGCTCAAAAAGGATTGCCAGGCGGTTTTGACATAGGTGTGCAATACAATCAGTTGATGGACAGTGACGCTTCCAGCATCAGTGGTGAACTGCGTTATGCGATTTTAGAAGGCGGAGTACTTTACCCAAGCTTATCTGTTGGCGGCCAATACACTAAGGCTTCTGGGATGGATGCATTGGATTATCAATCCTTCGGAGTGGATCTCGGCATTTCAAAAGGATTTGCTAATTTTACGCCCTACGCTAATATCGGCATGGTTGCTGCCAGTGTTGACCCCATATTGAATACCAATTTGAAAGAAGAAAACCCAACACTGCTCAGCGTCTCAGCGGGCTTAAATATCAATCTTTTTGCGTTTGATGTATTAGTTGGATATAACCAAATTGGCGAAAACAATAACTTTATCTTAAAAGCCGGCTACCGCTTTTAAAACATCATTTTTAAAACACAATTACGCAGTTTATTCAATATTAAAACCTAGCAGAATAGGGTTATTCTGCTAGGTTTTTTTACGACTCAATTACCGTTAAGACATCGTCGGTCAAAGCGGTTTTATGAGGTCGATGATACTCCATCCATTGATCCAACTGTTTCCAAACCTGGTCCAAACCTTCCCGCTTCAAGGCTGAAAAAAGTTGTGCCGTGGCGTGGGGAAATGTTTCTTTCAGTTGCTGTTGCAGTTGCAGCAATGCAGCTTTTGCCGGCCCTTTCTTTAGCTTGTCAGATTTGGTCAACAAAATATGCACTGGCATACCCAGTTCTTGGGTCCATTGCAGCATCGTTAAGTCTATTTCAGTGGGGCCAAGGCGTGAATCCATTAATAACACGACGCCCTTCAGCTGTTCACGTTTTTCAATATATTCACTTAAACCCGCTTCCCAAGCACGTTTAACCTTGACATTGACTTTAGCAAAGCCGTAGCCGGGTAAATCGACCAGCGCACGAGTTTCATCCAGAACAAAGAAATTGATCATCTGGGTGCGTCCAGGGGTTTTACTGGTTCTGGCCAAACTACGCTGCGAAGTAATCACGTTCAATGCACTGGATTTTCCAGCATTAGAACGTCCAGCAAAAGCAACCTCATGCGTTAATTCGGGTGGACAAAGTGCCAAGGTTGGCACGCTTTTTAGGTAATGCGCTTTCTGATATAAGGGATGTTGCATATTAGGGAACTTTAAGACTTTATCAATTGTTTGCAAAATTATATACTCTATCCTATTTTGAGTTAAATTCATCCACGATAAATCGCTACTCAAAGCGCATAAAAATACATGATAACCCTACTAAATAAGTAGGAAATTTAAGAAAAACGCAAAAACGTTTTTGATTGGTGTCAATAAAGCCATTAAAAGGTATAAAAACCAATCGGCAGTTTTTCAGTGGATTAGAGGCTAGAAACCATCATGAGTACACCAAATTCCAACGGTGCACAGGCGCGCAAAAAGCCTGGCGTACTAATCAATTTTTTAGGCTCGATGAATCTGGCCGTCACTTTGCTGGTCATGCTCTCTATTGCATCGGTTATTGGCACCGTTCTTCAACAGAATCAAGCGTTTCAAGACTATATCATCAAGTTCGGTCCTTTTTGGACTGAAGTGTTCAATACCCTTGGTTTATTTCATGTTTATGGGGCTGCCTGGTTTGTTTTAGTGTTAGTCTTCCTTCTGCTTTCCACTTCCGTCTGTGTTAGCCGCAATACACCAGGCTATCTGAAAGACATGAAACAGTTCAGTGAAAAGCTTTCTGCCAGTGCGCTGTTGCATCAACCCCACCAACTGCGTTTACAAACCCAAATTACTCATCAAGATCAACAGCAAATTGCCACAGTAGTCTTGCAAAAAAACGGTTATAAAACCAAAGTTCATCACCGCGAAGACGGATCGGTAACCATTGCAGGATTAAAAGGGAAATGGAATCGACTCGGCTACATCTTTACCCATGTCTCCATTGTAATCATTTGTGTTGGCGCTCTTCTCGACAGTAACCTGTTGCTAAAATATCGTGAAATGAGTGGTAATCTTGTCCCTGAAACCCGTACCGTTAGCTTAGATCAAGTGGATGAAAAATCCTGGATAGGCGCAGAAAACCTCTCTTTCCGGGGAACGGTTAACATTTCTGAAGGTCAAACTTCGGACGTGCTGTTTTTACCTTATGAAAACGGATATTTGGTACAAAAACTGCCGTTTACGATCGTTAATAAAGATTTTCGCATTGAATACTACGATACCGGAATGCCAAAAAATTACGCCAGTGACCTAGAGTTAATCATTCCAGGCGAAGCAGAACCTATTCGCAAAACGATAGAAGTCAATAAACCGCTTTACTATGAAAACTACGCCATTTATCAATCTTCGTTTGGCGATGGCGGAACTCAACTCAAAATCAAGGTACACCCCTTACTTTCGCCAGAGATGAATCCCTTACCGCTTGAAACGGCGATCAATAAAGTCGAACCTTTGAAAACACCGGTAGGACGCTTTCGCTTAGAGCTAAATGATTTCCGCAACTTCAATATGGTTCCCATGACCGAAGAAGAGCAGGCCGCTACCGGTCGAAAATTCCATAACAATGGCCCAACCATTACATTTAAAGTTCGCAACGAACAAGGTAAGGCTTGGGAGTACGAAAATTTTGTTATGGCCAATCAGCAAGAAGGACGCTGGTTTTTTATGACTGGCGTGCGCAACAGTGCCGCAGAACCCTTCCGCTACCTATTTATCCCCGCAGACATGCAGCGTAAAAAGACTCGTTTCTTTAACTATCTTGCTCTGCTCAATAATCCGCGAGAAGTTCGCAATATCTTCGCCAGTCAGTATCCCTTGACCGAAGGCATGGATCCTCGCACCTACGAGCTGCAGCTCGGTTTAGTTGAGCAGTTATTGACCTTGTTCCGACAAACTGGGTTTAGTGGCATCAGTGATTTTGTTGCTACCAACGTACCAAAAGAAGAGCAAGAACGGGTTAATGAGTATTACCTTTCGCAAGTCACCTTTGCGTTGCAAAGCGCCTATTTGCATTTATTAAAGCAGGAAGGTGTCATTGAATCTCACCAACAAGAGATCCCAGACTTTGATAAAACATGGTTTGAGGACGCGCTGACCGTGATTACGTCTTTATCTCGATATGGGCCGCCGATGTATTTTGAAATCGAAAGTTTCCGTGAAGTCCAAGCCACCGGTTTGCAAATCACCAAATCCCCTGGTAAAGATGTGGTTTATTTTGGTAGCGCCTTGCTGACAATCGGAGTTTTCTTAATGTTTTATGTTCGTCAACGTCGTTTCTGGATTAATATCAAGCCCGATGCCGACCAGTTGGCGCTCACCCTTGCGGCCAAAGACAATAAAAATTTGCCAGAGGCCAAAACCGAATTTGATAAGATTGTCGATCAAATTCAAAAGATCAGTAAACCAGCATAAGTAGGTAACGAATATGCAAACACAAACTATCATGGAATCGCTCCAAGAAGAAAAAAGACCTTACGGAATTAAAGATTTCGTATGGATCGCTTTTATCCTGATCGGCAGCTTCTACGCTTACATGCACTACAACTCGCTGATGGACATTTACGAAGTCGGCATTCTTATTGGTACCGCCGCAAGCATGATTTGGTTAGGTCGTTTCTGGCCAAGCCTGATGCAAATGAGTTACTGGGTGGCCGGTTTATCTTTGGTTGCTCTCTGGAGTTATCACAGCCATGGCAATGTGATTAGCGCAAATGAACAAGCGTTTTTCCTGAAGTTTTTGGTCTCCAGTCAATCGGCGATTATGTGGATGAGTGCCCTCTTTGTTCTTGCCACTGCCACCTACTTTCTCGCTCTGTTTAACAAATCGGAATTCACTGCCAAAACCGCAACAACTCTGGTTTGGTCTGGTGTGGTTTTTGGTCTGGTTGGGATGATGGTACGCTGGCGCGAATCTTACATTATCAACTTTGACTATGGTCATATTCCAGTCAGCAGCCTGTATGAAGTGTTCATTTTGTTCGTTGTTCTTACCGGATTAATCTATCTTTACTACGAACAAAAGTATAAAACGCAATCGCTTGGTGGCTTTGTCATGCTAATTATTAGTGCGGCAGTTGCCTTCTTGCTTTGGTACCACTTTGATCGTGGCGCACACGAAATTCAACCGTTGGTTCCTGCGTTAAAATCCTACTGGATGAAGATTCATGTTCCTGCGAACTTCGTTGGTTATGGAGCCTTCTCGATTGCCGCTATGATTGGCTTTGCTTACTTATTGACCAACCGCGCCATGCAAAAAAATCCAAATGGTGTCTTCGCCAAACGTATGCCTTCTTTAGACATGATGGATGACCTGATGTACAAAACCATTGCGCTCGGTTTTGCTTTCTTTACGATTGCGACCATTCTTGGTGCAATGTGGGCTGCAGAGGCATGGGGCGGTTACTGGTCTTGGGATCCAAAAGAAACTTGGGCTCTGATTGTTTGGCTAAACTACGCGGCCTGGTTACATATTCGTATGACTAAAGGCTGGCGTGGTAATCCAATGGCATGGTGGGCAGTTATCGGCTTATTAATCACCACCTTTGCTTTCCTTGGTGTAAACATGTTCCTCTCTGGTCTGCACTCTTACGGTGAACTCTAAGGAGTAAGCAAGATGAAACGTCGTCAATTCTTGTCTAGCATTGGCCTAACTGGACTCGCTCTTATAGCACCAAACGCTTGGGCTAAAATTGCTCTTGAAGCCGGCGTGCATTACAAACTTCTGGCTAAGCCGGTCGCAATTGCGCCGGCAAAAAAGAAAGTGGTTGAGGTGTTTGGCTATAGCTGTCCGCACTGTTACCATTTAGAGCCAAGTTTGCATGAATGGCTCAAGCAAAAACCGCAAGAGGTAAGTTTTGAACGGATGCCTGTGGTGTTTAATAATCCGAATTGGATTTTTATGGCCAGAGCCTTTTTTACTGCCCAAGAACTTGGCATTCTTGAAGCTTCTCACAATGCTTTCTTTGATGCCTTGCATCGAGACAAAAAGCCACTTTTTACCCTAGAAGCTTTAGCGGATTTCTACTCACAATTTGGGGTCGATAAAAAACAATTTACCGATACCTATCAAGGTTTTAGTGTAGATCAACAAATTCGTAAAGCAGCCAAACTGACACAAGAATATCAGGTGGAAGGGGTTCCAGCCGTCATCGTAAATGGTAAATTCCTAACCGATGTTCCGATGGCAGGCAGCCGAGAAGACTTATGGCAAACGGTTGACCAACTCCTGCAACGCTAACCACTTAAATTCATTTAAATTTTTTTCTTTCTAGGGTGGAACCCACTCCGCCCTTTCTTGGAATCCTCTTTCTTTTTTGCGTCACGGATAAATTGACTGACTCTAGTCATTTACCGCTGAAACCTCCATAATGGTCAAAAATTTAGCCTGACGAACCCTTGTTAGATTGAGATGGCAAACCTCGTAATCGCCTCACTTTACGCCACTCACAAAAGACCGAAAACGACTGGAAACCCTATGAAAGCTGCAAAACTGTTTGTTGAATGTCTAGAAAATGAAAACGTAGAATTTATCTTCGGTATTCCCGGGGAAGAAAATCTCGATATTATGGACGCTCTACTCGATTCCAATATTCGCTTTATCACCACTCGTCACGAACAAGGTGCCGCTTTTATGGCCGACGTTTACGGTCGCTTGACTGGCAAACCAGGAGTCTGTTTATCCACCTTAGGTCCTGGTGCAACCAATTTAGTAACTGGGGTGGCCGATGCCAACATGGATAACGCCCCCTTAGTGGCGATTGCTGGTCAAGCGGCAACCACACGGATGCACAAGGAATCTCACCAAGTTGTTGACTTGGTAAGCATGTTTAAACCAATTACCAAGTATGCCACTCAGGTTTTGGAACCTGGCACCATCCCGGAAGTAGTACGCAAAGCCTTTAAACTCGCTCAAGCCGAGAAACCCGGCGCTACCTTTATTGATTTGCCTGAAAACATCACCGAAATGGAAACGCTAGAACGCCCTCTTCCTTTTTCAGAAAATCGACTCACTTTAGCCGACAATGAGATGATTCAAAAAGCTGCCGATGCCTTGAGGCAAGCTCAATATCCCTTATTGCTGGTTGGCAATGGCGCCGTCCGCAGCCATGCGGGGGCCGACATTATTGCGTTTGTCGAACAGCACAAAATTCCTGTCATTAATACCTTTATGGCCAAAGGCATCATCCCTTTTTACAATCCAATGTCTGCAGGAACAGCAGGATTGCAAAAAGGGGATTACGAAAATGGCGGTTTTGCCAAAGCCGATTTAGTGATTTGTGTTGGTTTTGATATGGTCGAATATCACCCACATCTTTGGAATCCAGACCGTCGTCTTAAGATTCTTCATCTGGATACCAAAAAGGCCGAAGTCGATAACAGTTACATTCCCGCGGTAGAACTGATAGGCAATATTGGTGCCAATCTTAAGGCGCTTGGTGAAGCACTCACCGAACCCCTCGCGGCACGGCGTATTGATTTCTCTCTGCGCGAAGCAATGATTGCGGAAATGAACCGCTGTGCCAAGAGCGAAGCATGGCCTATGTTGCCTCAAAAAATCATTTGGGACCTGCGAACCGCAATGAACTCTCAAGATATTGCCATAAGTGATGTGGGCGCACATAAAATGTGGATGGCGCGGATGTTTCGCTGTGACTTACCCAATACCTGCATTATTTCGAACGGTTTTGCCGGAATGGGAATCGCGGTGCCGGGTGCCGTCGCGGCTAAGCTGGCTTATCCAGATCGTGCTGTCGTCGCCGTTACTGGCGATGCGGGCTTTATGATGAACTCTCAAGAAATTGAGACCGCCCTGCGCTGCAAAACCCCTTTTGTTATCTTAATTTGGAATGACAGCCAATATGGCCTCATCGAATGGAAACAACAACGGCGTTTTGGACGGAGCGCTTACATTGATTTTAAAAATCCAAATTTTGTTGATTACGCCAAATCGTTTGGGGCAGAAGGTATTCGGATTCAGGCTGCGCATGAACTCTTACCCAGCTTAAAAAAAGCTTTAAAAACCCCAACGGTTACCATAATTGATTGTCCAGTTGATTATTCTGAAAACGATCGTTTAACGACGCTTTTAGGCCATGTACTGTCTGAGATTGAAGACTAAGGAACCCAAGATGCTGTATGTTAAAGAAGATACCAACAATCAGATTGTAGAAATTGAATTTCAACCATTACCCGGCTTTGAAGAGATCAGTCTGACCGATCCAAGAGTCAGTGAGTTTATTGCCAAATCCGAACATTCCCAGCCATTAATCCAAGCGCTTCTTGAACGCTTGGATCTCAAAATGATTCGTTCGATTGAAGACATTGTGCAAATTTTAATCGACAAAAATCTAATGATAATCACAGACTTACCTGAACCAGTACAAAATGTTTTGTTGTTTAAGAAAAAGCTCCGTCATCTAAACCACAACAATTCCCCAGTATTTGAAGAAGACGACATGATTAAACTTTAGGAAAACCCTGATCTAGTCTAACCAGACGCTAACCGATTCTAAGGGCTTACGCTTCGCGCTTTGATTATTGCAGTCGCCTTGCACATATCCCATGTATAGAGCCCCTATTAACTCGATACGCTCAGGCGATTGCTCAAGCAGGTCGTAGGTAGCTTGCGCTTGCAAAATGGGTCCAGTGCTCCACTGCACGCCAATCCCCTGTTGCCACGCCATCAATTGTAAATTTTGAATGCCACAAGCACAGGCCGCATAATCTTCTTTACGAATCACCGCATCGTCACTCAAGACTTGACCCACCAAAACAATCTGCGGAATCTGCAAAAACTTCTCAACAGCAGAAGTGTAGTGAAGTCGATAGGCTTCACTATCGACTTCAGCACGACTCCCAGCTCTCAATGCTGCATAGGTGCTGGCTAAAACCGCTTGGCTCTGAGAGCCTAAAACCCAAAAGCGCCATGGCTGTGTTAATTTATGATTTGGAGCCCACAGCGCGGCTTCTAAACACGTTTTAAGCGTATTCGTCTGCAAAGGTGCACTTTGTTTATCTTTAAAAAGGTAGCAACTACGTCTTTGCTGAATTAATTGCGCTAAATCTTCTGTTCTAAGCGTCATCTTCTCTCCTTGTTTTACGGTGCACCATTCTAGTAAAAAGCCAATAAAGTAACAGTGCTAAGCGTTTTTTAAACCAGCATAAATGCAAAAAAATCGCTTTCCAAGTATGATGGGCGGGCAAAACTGCGCTTTATGCCGTCAACCCTTTGGATAAAATGTGTCTTATTGTGGATAAATACAGGTTTTTAGAAAACTGGTATTTTTATCCACAAAACACTCACTTTTACCCACAGCAGTTGTCTAGAGGTCTATGCACAGCTTGCCCACTGGCTATCTAGTTGATTTTTTTAGTAATTTAATTTTTATCAACTAAAATTCTCTTACTAAGAGAAAAGATAATAAGGAATATATATTCCTTTTATCTTTTAATAACCCAGCGAAAATCTGCGAATAAATCGAATTGCTATTTATTCAGCCAGTTTTAATGGTAATGAGAACTTTTCTCAAAGATAATGCTACAGAACCAAAAAGGTACCGTTTAGTCTCATGACACTTAGTGAATTGAAATACGTCATTGCTGTTGCCAAAGAAAAACACTTTCGCAAAGCATCGGAAACCTGTTTTGTCAGTCAACCGACTCTGAGCGTTGCCGTTAAGAAGCTTGAGGAAGAGCTCGGTGTCATTTTGTTTGAAAGACGTAAGCAAGATGTGATTGTGACGCCAGTCGGTAAAAAGATTATTGAACTGGCCGAAGAAATTCTAGAACGGACGCAAGACATCAAAACTATTGCTCAAGAAGCACAAGGCGATCTTTCTACACAATTGAAAATTGGTGCCATCTATACCGTTGCGCCCTATCTGTTGCCTAAGTTCATTCCAGAATTCAGTAAACGCTTTCCAAATATTCCGCTACTGATCGAAGAAAACTACACACACGTTTTAGCCGATAAGTTGCAATCTGGTGATTTGGACATTGCTATTCTCTCCTTGCCTTTCCAAGAGCCAAATATCGAAACCCTACCGCTCTATCAAGAACCTTTTAAGGTCATTTTGCCCAACTCTCACAAGTTGGCATTAAAAGAAGGCAAAATTTCTTTAAACCAAATTCAAAATGAAACCGTATTGTTGTTAGGAGCAGGTCATTGCTTTCGAGACCAAGTCGTAGAGACCTACCCAAATTTGCTGCATATGAGTCATCAAAGTGATCGTTTGCAAAAAACATTTGAAGGCAGTTCACTGGAAACCATTCGCTATATGGTGGCTTCTGGTGCAGGAATCTCGATTTTTCCGTGCACATCACTTTCGAAACGCGATGAAAACTTATTTCAAATTCGCGAATTGATTCAAAAAGATCAAGCCAATCGCACAATCGCCTTGGCCTGGCGTAAAACGTTTCCTCGCACCCAAGTTTTGGAAGTGTTTCGCAGAGTGATTAAAGACATTAATCTGCCTTGCACGATTCCAATCGAGTAAGGTTTTTAACAGCGATTAACAGCGA
>JAFGXP010000016.1 GCA_016936535.1 Thiotrichales bacterium
CAACTGGCCGAGCATCATGCCCAGGTATTTCGCCCTTGGGGCTCTTATGAGGTTTTGGCGCAGGGCGAAAAGTACAAGGTGAAGCGGTTGATTGTGCATCCGGGCGGGAAGCTCTCTTTGCAAAAGCATTTGCACCGCAGTGAACACTGGGTTGTGGTGTCGGGCACAGCTTTGGTTACGGTTGAGCAGTCTCATTTTTTGTTAAAGCCCAATGAATCAACTTATATACAAATGGGGCATCTGCATCGGTTGGAAAATCCCGGCAAGATGGATTTGGTGATGATTGAGGTGCAGGTCGGTGAGTACACCGGTGAGGATGACATTATCCGTGTTGAGGATGATTATGGCCGCACCCCATCTACCTTGAAGTCGGTTAAGGAGTAAATGTGCGTTATGTACTGGTAAGTCACGAGCAGCATCGTGGTTTTGGTTTTCAGGCTGAAAAGCCGTTTGTTTTTGCGTCCCGTTTGGATTTTTTGCCATTAAGTTTTGAAGAAATTCCGCGCTTAAACGGGGTGTTTCCGTTGTGTTTTAAACAAGTGGGCGAGCAGCTGGAGTTTGGCATTCCTTGCCATTTCGTTGCGCAGAATAATGCGTTAGTCCATCCGTTAAATGGTAAGTTTTTACTGCCTTATGTGCCAGCCGTGTTACGCCGTTATCCGTTTCAGTTATTGAGCTTACCAAATCAAACCTTGGCATTAGCGGTGTTGGAATCGGAAACGGCTTTTGCGGCTGGGCGCGGTCAGGCGATTGTGGATGAAGCGGGTCAGCTTACGGAAAAGGGTCAGCATTTGCAGCGTTTTTTGGTGAGTTTACATCAAAGTTTTGCACGCTTGCAGCAGGCATTGGTTTTGATTAAGTCGTTGAATGTGTTGCGACCGATTCAATTTGCTCTGCCCGAAGGTAGCACTTTGCAGGGGCGTACTGATTTGTATCATATTGATCAGGAAGCGTTTTTGCGGTTGCCGGCAGAGACCTTGAAGGCGTTGCAAACCAGTGGCGCTATGACGTTGATTTATGCCAATTTGCTGAATGCGAATTTGATGCCGCGCTTGCCGAAAGTGGTTGAAGCTTTTTCAAAATTGAATCAAGAGCTGCAAAAACGCAGTGATTTGCAAAAAATGTTTGATGATGACGACAATGATTCATTGCAGTTTTAGGGAAAGCTTAGGCTTAACCCACAGTTTACCGGAGCAGGGAACCGTATGAATAAATTGCCATTTTGGGGGTGCTTAGCATTTTGCATGAGCTTGCCAGTCCAAGCGGGGGTGGTGATTGAGCGTTTGGATTTGCCGGGCGCGGTGGAAACTACCTTGAACTTCAATGCCGATTTATTGGCAAAGCAGTCGCAGTTGCAAGCCGATCAAGAAAATATTGCTCAGGCCAAGGCGAAGATTTTGCCTAATATCCGTCTTAACGGCAATGTGGGGTATGGTGATTACAAAGTTAATGGTGTTTCGGGGGTCGAAGACCGTTATCAGCGCGTGTCGGTGGCGGTGGTGCAGCCTTTGTATGCACAGCGTACTTTTTTAGGCGTGGATCGGGCCGAAATGGGCGTGGCGGCAGCGACAACGCAATTTGAACTGGATCAAAACACCAAAACCTTAGAGTTGATTCAAGCTTACTTGGAGTTTTTAAAGTTTTCTCGTTTGCATGAAATTTCACAGCTTGAACTCCAAGATCATCAGGTGCGCGTCGATCGGATTCAGGCGATGCTCGAGCGTGGCTTGGCGACTAAGATGGATTTGCTTGAAGCCAACTCAACGTTTGATATTTTACGTGCCAATGCCTTGCAGGTAGAAAGTGATATGCGGATTCGCAAGGTGCGTTTACAGCAACTGCTTGGCAGCCCCGTGAATCAATTGGATGCCATCAACGAGCAACTTTGGCAGCGGAGTGCTGAGATCGTTGGGCAGAGTTTTTGGTTTGCCACCGCTTTTGCGAATCATCCGAGTCTGCGCTTGGCACAGCAGCAGCAAGAAGTTGCCAGAATCGACATTCAAACGGCAAAAGCGGGCTATCAACCTGAATTGCTCTTACGTGCCGAGATTTCCGACAGCGAAACCTTAGAAACTTCGATTGAAGGCAGTCAGAAAATTCAGCTGGAGCTGAGCTTTCCTTTGTATGAAGGCGGGGATACCGACTCTAAGGTACGCCAGTCGCGTGCGGTGTTGAACAGTCGAGATTATCAGGTGGCAGACCGCCAAGCGTTTTTACGCGTGAAGTTAGAGGAAACCTTTGCGCGTATGCAGGGCAACTTAGCGAAAATTGCGGCCTTGAATGAGAGTGTTGAGTCGAGTCGGGCTTATTTGGATGCAGCGCAAAAGGGCTTAAGTTATGGTTTACGCGGTGTGTTTGATGTGCTGGAAGCCAAGGCGCGCGTTTATGATGCGCGTAAAGAAGTGACGGTTGAAATTTACGACAATCTGCTGTCTCAATTTGAGTTTTTGTACTTGATTGGTCGCTTGCAACCGCAGGTGGTACGCCAATATTTGCAGGAAGATTTTGTGACAACCTCCTTACGATAGCCCGCGCGGACTTGTGTGCCAATTCTATGCCGAAGAGCAAGTGGCTTTTCGGTTTTCTTTTTTGTTAATTTCGCAGTGAATGCCCTATGCAAACCCCCAATAAAACTGAAATTCAAAAAGCCTTAGCCAGCGCCCGTAGTGCGTTTCTTTCCGCAGGTTTTTTTAGTTTATTTATTAACCTGCTGATGCTGGTACCCGCCATCTACATGCTGCAGCTCTATGATCGAGTTTTGACCAGTCGCAGCATGGACACACTTTATATGTTGACCATGATTGTGGTGGTGCTGTTTATCACTATGGGTCTGCTGGAATTTATCCGCTCGCGGATTTTGATTCGAGTCGGCAATAAGATGGACATCTACTTGAATGAGAATCTGTTTTCAGCGATGTTCAAA
Source organism: Thiotrichales bacterium (assembly GCA_016936535.1). Lineage (GTDB taxonomy): Bacteria > Pseudomonadota > Gammaproteobacteria > Thiomicrospirales > Thiomicrospiraceae > Thiomicrorhabdus. Next base: position 2,924 of record JAFGXP010000016.1, read on the forward strand.
CGCTCGGTATTTGAGCCTGGCCAGAGCTCGGCACAACCGATTACCGATATGACCAACCTGCGCCAGTTTTTAACCGGTAATGGTTTGTTTGCGTTTTTTGATTCTCCGTGGATTCCGATCTACATTGCCATTTTGTTTGTGTTTCACCCGTATTTTGGGATTTTTGCGATTTTCAGTGTGTTGGTGCTGCTGAGTTTGGCGATTGCCAATGAATATGCCACTAAAAAATTGTTGAGTGAAGCCAGCTCCGAAAGCATTCAATCCACCAGTTTTGCCAGCGCCTCGCTGAAAAATGCTGAAGTGGTGGCGGCAATGGGCATGGAGCCGAATGTGCGCGATCGTTGGTTCCAAAAGCACTTAAGTTTTTTGTCTAAGCAGTCAGATGCCAGTGACCGCGCCAGTGTGTTGTCGAATATTTCAAAAAACTTGCGGTTGATGTTCCAATCGTTGATTTTGGGATTAGGCGGTTGGCTGGCGATTCAAAATGAAGTGACGCCAGGCATGATGATTGCCGGTTCTATTTTGTTGGGTCGCGCACTGGCACCACTGGACCTAATGATTGGTTCTTGGAAAGGATTTGGTACCGCACGCAGTGCTTATGGCCGTTTGAATGAATTATTCAGTAAATATCCAGTCAAAGAGAAGCCGATGGCCTTGCCCGATCCGGTTGGACACTTATCCGCCCAAGGATTAGTGGTGGTGCCTCCTGGCGCAAAAGTACCATCGGTTCGTGGTGTCAGTTTTGAGCTCAAACAGGGTGAAATGGCGGCGATTGTCGGGCCAAGCGGTGCGGGAAAATCGACCTTAGCGCGTGCGATGTTGGGGGTTTGGCCCTTAATGGCTGGCAAGGTGCGCTTGGATGGCGCGGATATTCATGCTTGGGATAAGGAAGATCTCGGTCGTCATGTTGGCTATTTACCCCAAGATATTGAACTCTTTAACGGTACGGTCAGCGAAAATATCGCTCGTTTTGGCGAGCTGGATGCACAGCGTGTGGTGGAGGCGGCGAAAATGGCTGGTGTTCACGAGATGATTTTGCATCTGCCACAAGGCTATGACACGCCTTTGATTGGTAACTCCGGTTTGTCGGGTGGTCAGCGGCAGCGAATTGGGTTGGCGCGTGCGCTCTATAATCGTCCTAAGTTGGTGGTATTGGATGAACCCAACTCCAATTTGGACGACCAAGGCGAACAAGCTTTGGCTGAGGCTTTGCTGGCGCTCAAAGCGATGGGCACCACAACCTTGTTAATTTCGCACCGTAAACAAGTCTTAAAACATGTTGATAAAATTTTGCTGCTGGCCGATGGGCAGTTAAAAGGTTTTGGTCCCCGTGATGAGGTTTTGTTGGCCTTGCAGTCTGGGCAAATTTCATTGAAAAACGCGTGATCATCGTACCGCAGAGAAGAATAGGAAAAACATATGTCAGATAAGCCGATAGAAGGCGTTGCGTTGCCTTTAGAGCGGGCAAGTTCCGTATTGCCTGCGCAAAATGGAGGTCTTGCCAAACAAGATATTGACTCTTTTAAGATTCAAGAGCGACCTGAGCTGGCAAAAATTAAAGCAGACCATCGTGGTTATACCCGTTTAGGGCTGTTGGTTTTGTTTGTGACGTTTGGACTCTTTGGCGGCTGGGCGGCAGTGGCACCATTGGACAGCGCGGCAGTGGCACCGGGTTCGGTGATTGTGACGTCCAATAATCGTGTGGTTCAGCATTATGAGGGGGGAATTGTTGAAGACATTCTGGTCAAAGACGGTGATCAGGTTGCCGAAGGTCAGGTTTTGATTCGCCTCTCACCAACACAAGCGCAGGCTGAAAAAAATGTGGTAGAGGGTCGTTTAATCGAGGTTTTGGGCTTGGAAGCGCGTTTGGAAGCGGAACAGCGTGGCAAGGGCAAAATTACTTTTCCGCAAAGTTTGTTGCAAATGGCGGATCAGGCTCAAGTTCAAGAAGTGGTAAATGGCCAAAATGAAGTATTTCGCGCCCGGAAAAATGCGTTGGAAAGCGAGTTGCGGATTTATCAGAAACGGATCAATGCGCTGAAAGAACAAATTCGCGGTTTGACGTCACAAAATCGTACTTTGGATGAGCGGATTCGTTCTTATGAAGCCGAAGTTAAAGATTGGGAAGCGCTTTTTAAAGAACAGTTTGCCGATAAAATTCGCTTGCAAGAGATGCAGCGAGAACTTTCGCGCTTGAAGGGTGAAAAAGAGTCGAACAGTTCGGATATTGCGCGCTTAGGTGTGCAAATCAGCGAAACCGAATCGGAATCGGTGTTACGCAAACGTAAATTCTTGGAAGAAGTGGTGTCGCAGCTGCGCGAAGTTCAAGGCGAAAAAACGGATTTGATGTCGCGCAAAATTGCCCTGGTGGATCGCTTAGATCGAATTGAAATTCCGTCACCGATTGCTGGGCGGGTAAATGGACTGAGTATCTACAGCCGAGGCGAGGTCATCTCTTCGGGTGCTAAGTTGATGGAAATTGTCCCCGACAGCAAGGATTATGCGGTTAAAGCCAAGGTGATGATTACCGATATCGATAAGGTTTATGTTGGGCTGCGCGCCGATGTGCGTTTTTCGGCTTTTAATACCCAAACGACCCATGTGGTTGAGGGCGATGTGGTTTACGTGTCGGCAGATAAGTTTTTAGACGAAGCGTCTGGTTTGGAGTATTTTGAAGCGCGTATTGTGATTACTCCTGAAGGGGTGGCACAGATGGAACGTGATGGGATTTTCTTGCTGCCTGGTATGCCGGCAGAAACCATGATTAAAATTGGTGAGCGCACACTCCTAGCTTATTTTGTGAAGCCGTTTAAGGATATGTTTGCTAAGGCATTTAATGAAGATTAACCGCATTTTTAGTTTTTCTAAATGCTCTTTGGTGCTTCGCTCGGTTGCTTGATGATGAACGCTGTGAGATTCAGTGGGAATCATCAGTAAGGATAAATGAAGAGGCTGAAAAATATCCCGTGCAAGATAACGCGATTGCACGGGAGGGAGGCACTGAAAAACTCAGTTAAATTTCGGTCAATTTAAGGTGTAAGTATAGGTCACGGTGTAGTTGATGTTGAATGGGAAGCCATTCGCATTGCCGTTGAGGGTAGCGTTAATTTGCCCAACCGGATCATTAAAGCTGCAGCTGTTAATCTGGAAGCTGACATCTGCGCCTTGTCCCTCTTGGAAATACTGATAATTTTCAACCGAACAGAATTCACTTTGATTGGCCGGTTTGGCAATATCTTCGACTACGATTTCGGTCACATTTCCTTGTACGTTAATGCTTAGGGTAAGGTCATAGTTGCCGTTGCCAATGTCAACTCCGCCGCCGGTATCGCCACCAGTATTCCCGCCATTGTCACCGCCGGTATCGCCACCGGTATTACCGCCATTGTCACCGCCGGTATCGCCACCGGTATTACCGCCATTGTCACCGCCGGTATCGCCACCAGTATTCCCGCCACCATTCGCTGCGGTGTAGCTAGGAATAAAGTTATTTCCTTCGCGGAAACCGTTCAGTAAGGCTTGGTAACTTTCGATTTCGGCACTGGCTTGAATCGAGGCGTCTAAATCGTCTAAGACACGATCCCAATTATCGCCAATCACAAAGGGAACATTCAGAGGATTGCCTTCCGGTAGGGCGAAGCCTGCGCCATTGAGCGCGGTACGCAATGCGTTGGCCGCTTGGGTAAGTTGTGTTTCGGCAATCTCAATCGCGTTGCTATTAAACCAAGTTGTGGGGTCTTGGTTGGTGGCGCGCGCCACAATTAAGTTAGTCAGAGGGGTGATGTTGACCAGTCCAGGGCTGGCAGTAAAGCTTTTAAGCACAATATTGCGATTACTGTCGTTCACGCTTAAGGCACAGGGTAAGGCACCCAAACCAACTTGTCCACTCCAGGTACCATTGGTGTTGGTGGTCACGCTGGTTGTAAAGCCAGAACCATCGCTGCACTTTGCCGTTACTTGGCCGCCAACAATCGGAGCACCCACTGCTGCCGTTCCGTTTAAGTCGGCAGTTTGCTCGGCAGGGGG
>JAFGXP010000017.1 GCA_016936535.1 Thiotrichales bacterium
GTAGCGGCTGAGATAGAGAATCGGCAAATCGAGTAATTCGGATAACACCAAATAGAGGATATTGAGAATACGCCCTGTACGCCCATTGCCATCGTAAAACGGGTGGATGGTTTCAAACTGATGGTGGATGACGGCCATTTTAATCAGTGGGTCAATGTCATCCAGCTCCGCATCATTGATATAACGCTCCAAATTGCTCAGCGCATTGCGAATGTCATCTTCGTATTGCGGTGGGACAAAAATCACTTCGCCCGTTTGGTCGTTTTTGAGATGGGTGCCGCCCTGTTTGCGAATCCCCGCATCGTTTTTTTCTAAGATCGACTGGATTTGAACAATGTCTTTAACCAGTAGGAGTTTGTTATGGGTAACAAGTTCAAAGCCTTTTCTGAGCGCTTCACCATAGTGGCGCACTTCTTTAACCGCCTGGGAAAGGTTGCTGGCATCAATACTGGAACGGTAGAGATCATCGTGGGTGGTAATGATGTTTTCGATTTCACTGGAATCTTTGGCTTCTTGCAATACTAAGGAGTTGATGAGCACCGCTTGATTGGGAATGCGTGCTGTCACACCATTGAGTCTTGCCAAAGCGGTATTGGCGGCAATCGCTTTTTTGAGCACAGCCTTGGTTTCTAATTCATGCTGCAGTGGCAAGCTTGGCGGTATATAGCCTTGGATACTTGTCATCATTCTTTTCGCTTTGTTTGGTTTAAAAAGGTTTTATCAAGATTGACGTTGAGATTGTAACGCTTCATTAAGTGCTTGATGTATTTCCTGCGCTCAGGTGAACTGTCGATTGTATAGCCTTCAATCTGCATGGATACCGCGATGGATTTACGCATTTTGCTTCTGAGTTCCGGTGTTAATCTCATTCAACCGCCCCTGCCTTTATCTGCTCAAGACGCTGCTTGTGGTTTTGTAATTTTATATTCAATGCCACTTTTTCGTTGAACTGGGCGCAGGTTTTGAGTTTGTTGGTGAGTTCGTCTATGTCTTTTTTGAGTTGTTGAATGTGTTTTAACTGGGCACGTTGTGCGGCGATGTCAGGTTCTGCGCCGCTGTTTTGATTCGTTGGAAGCCGGGTTGCGCCGGTTAAGCGTGCGGTTTGGTAGCGCGTGAATGTGTGGATTAGGCTTTGGTATAAGCGATAGAGGTTTTGTTGGTTTTGCCGGTCAAAACGCAGGGCGTTGTAAAAGTCTTGTTCTAAGCACATGCCACCAGCACCCTGAAGGGCATAAAGCCTGGTGGTTTCGCCGCTGTCTAGCCAGTCTGTTTGAATCAGCTCATTCATGATGAGTTTGTCGTGTTCGCTGTCGGCTTGGTGAACCGATTTTTCTGCTAATGACCATTGCACTTGTTGGTCGGCTTTGATTTCGAGCAGTATCGGGTAAGCGATGGCTTTGTGTACCAATTCGTGAAGGGTTTTTAGTTGCGAAGAATTAAGGCTTGACTCGGTTTTATGCCCGTCGGGGTGCGGGTTGTTTTTGAGTGTAACTTGAATCACAAACAGTTCGAGATATTCGTGCTGTGCCGTTTGATAGGCGGGAATATTGCTGTTGTCTGGCGTGATATGCGCTTGGATCATAATGGTTTCGACCTGCTCTTGAAGCAAGCGTTGCGCACTCGCTGATAGCTGACCATTTTCGTAAAAACTCTTTTTGGTGAGTTTTTGGTTGAGGTGCAGTGCCGGCGGTAACTGAAGCGCTTCAAGTAACATGGTTACTTCCCATCTACCAAACACAGGTAACTGATAACTTCAAAATCGCTGTTGGCGTTAAACGCGTCTAATTGCGTGCCCCCTCGACTGAACAGGCTGTTTATGCCCTCCTCGACCTTTTTACCTTGGATATGTGCTATCGCTTGTTTTAAATGGCTTTGGTATTGCGTGCTACTGCCGAGTTGCTGGAATAATGCACTATCGGGATGCGAACGACCTAAGCTGTGTTTTTTGAGGATGTCTAAGGTTTTTTTGGCTTGGGTATAGGGTAGCTGGATGGCTTGTTGTTCGGTAACGTAAACCAAGAAATACGGGTACAAAGCGTAGGGTTCTTGGGTTCGTTCATTTTCGGGTTTAAATTCGCGCGCAAGACTTTTTAAACAAAAAAACACGCCGGGTTGCAGGCCTGCATTTTTTAAAGCCTCGTCCAACTTGACTACGGAATATAGCCCATTCGGTGATTGCTCAAGGGTGTTTAGGTGCGCTTTCATGTAGTTAGACAAATCCATTTTAAAGTCATTGAGCGTAAGGTCGGTAATCGACAGACCGCCGGAGATGTCTTCTAAATCGAGCACGGTATCTTGCAGTTCTTTAAGTTGTTTTTTACGGTATTCTAAATCGCGCATTCGACCGGCATTGGTTTCGTCGATAATGTTTTCCTCGCCGGTGGCCGACACATCAAGCAAAACCATGCGTCCGGAAACGCGGGCTTCGAGGTCAATGTATTCATCGAGTTCCATATTTGGCCAGAAGTTGACCAGTTGGATTTTGGTATTTTTGGAGCCGAGACGGTCGATACGGCCAAAGCGCTGGATAATGCGCACCGGGTTCCAGTGAATGTCGTAATTGATTAAATAATCGCCATCTTGAAGGTTTTGCCCTTCGGAAATACAGTCGGTGGCGATGAGTAAATCGAGTTCCGCTTCCGCTGGCAAACCGGTTTTATCGCGCTCTTTGGAAATCGGCGAAAAGGCGGTCAGTAGTTCGTTGAGTTCGGCGCGTAATTTGGGTTGCGTGGTTTTATTAGCACCTGAACCAACAATCAACGCACTGTGAACGCCTTGGGTTTCAAGCGCCCAGGTGGATAGGTGTTTGTAAAGGTATTGAGCGGTATCGGCAAACGCGGTAAAAATAATAATTTTACGATTACCGGGATTGAGCGGGTGTGCTATTTTTTGCTGAATTTGCTGCTTGAGTAAAGCTAGCTTTTGGTCACGCTCCGCACTCACGCTGGAGGCCATATTGACGATTTCCGTCAAGTAACGCTGATCTTCTTTGAGGTCATATAGCCATTGGGCTTGATCCATATCCTGAATCAACACTTTGACCTTTTTACCGACCATTAGGCTTTCCAGTTCGGGGGAATCCATGTCGGTTTCTAAAATATCCATCTCTTCAACTTCACCTTGGGCATGGTGTTCAAGCTTTTTAATGGTGCGTTCGACATCAGCTAACAGGCGTTGCGCTGTTAAATGAAATGAATGCACCGAGCTTTCAAGGCGTTTGAGCAGATTAACTTTAATCAAGCCAATAAGACTTTTTTCGCGGTCTAGTTGGGAAAAAACCGACTGACTGCCTTTGAGTTTGGTGTCGTATTTTTGCTCATAAAGTTTGCGTTTTTCCAGCGCCACGTATTTAAGTGGTGCAAAGGTACTGAGATTCAGGCGACTAATGGTTTTATTGATTTCACGCAGGGATGGAAATTCAGCTCTGGTATCAAAATCCGCTTGGATGTTAATCGGCTTGAGTCGGGTTGGAAATTGGCCGATTTCTTCGAGGTTGTAGTATTTTTCGATATGCTTACGTGAACGTGCAATGGTGAGCAAATCGAGCACTTTAAAATAGTCAAAGTTTAATGAGTTGAGCAGTTGATCGGTAGTGCGCAAATCATCTGGGTTTTTCAACCAGTCATTGAACTTGCCCTGCGCACGTTTAAGCGTTTGCGAAATATTGTTAATGCCTTGATCGGCTAAGGCGTAGTCATCGCCTTCTGTTACAAACGCGATTTGATTTTTAAGATCATTGAGCCGGTTATTGACTGGTGTGGCGGATAACATCAGCACTTTAGTTTTAACACCGGAGCTGATAATTTCCTCCATCAGCTTCGAGTAACGTGTATGTTTTTCATCAGAACTACTCGCGTTACGGAAATTGTGCGATTCATCAATCACCACTAAGTCGTAATTGCCCCAGTTGACGGTTTCAAGGTTAATATCGCCGGACTGACCTTTGGTGCGGGTAAGGTCGGTATGATTCAAAACATCGTAACTAAAGCGGTCGCCGGATAGCAGGTTGCGCTTGTCGTTTTGGGTGTATAGCGTCCAGTTATCGCGCAGTTTTTTAGGTGCGAGCACTAATACACGGTCGTTGCGTAACTCGTAATATTTTACGACTGCAAGCGCTTCAAAGGTTTTTCCTAGCCCCACTGAGTCAGCCAAAATACAACCGTTATAACGCTCTAATTTATCAATTACGCCAAGCACACCGTCTTTTTGAAATTGATAGAGTTTGTTCCAAACGGCGGTTTGTTTAAAGCCGGTTTTGGTTTTAACAATCGATTCCTCATCAATCTCATCCAGCAAATCGTTAAAAATACGGTAAAGCGTTAAAAAATAAATCGCTTCCGGTGATTGGTCTTGAGCAAGAAATGAAAGTGCTTCAAGTAATTTCGGCTTTATGTCTGTGGATACTTGATTGTCTTGCCAAAGTTGATCAAACCAGGCCTGAATCATTTGCGCCTGTGCTGGCTCATCTCCGCCAATATTCATATCAAGTTGACTTGATTGAGCTAACCCTAAACCTGATGCTGTAAAAGGTGATGAGCCTTGTAAGAATAATGATTCACTGGCGTTTTTAATATGGATTAGGTTTTGCGGCACTCGTTGTTGATCTATCCCCCTAACCTCAGCTTTATTTTGCAGCCACTTCAAAAACCGTTGTGCTAACTCTTTTTGATTAAGCCTGTTAAGCAGCTTTTCTTCACCCGGCGCTGATGCAATGCTTTTTGATAGAGGTAAGTCACCTGTTGACAGAATAAGGCGCGTATTCGAATTATTTAGGCTTTTTTCTAGGGCCTCAAAACCAATCAGCGTAAAAGCACGCAACAATAGAGACAGTGCAGAATCTTTATCAATCTTGTCGCTAAGAAATGCACCGAGCTTTTCAGATGTCCGGTTATCAATTGTAAAGTTCGAGGCCATTAAACCCTATCCAATGAAGTTTCAAAATAAAACTCATAATACTGCAGGGGCAGCAAACGCCGGACAATAAAGTGCAGAATTTCAGAAATAGATCGCGGGGCGAAGACCAGAAAAAAAGCCGGTCAAACAACCGGCTTTCTGAAGGTGCCCACGCTTTTACGCTTTTACGCTTTTACGCTTTTACGCTTTTACGCTTTTACGCTTTTACGCTTTTACACTTTTACACTTTTACACTTTTACACTTTTACACTTTTACAGCGTAAAGCTGCTGTAACCCTGATCCTCTAATAACGCTTGTTGGCTCGCTTGGGTTAAGACCGCATACGAGGCCAGCTCTGGTTTAAAGTAACGTTCTGCAAGGATACGCAAATCCTCTAGAGTCGTCGAAATCACTCCTTGACGATAGGCCATACGCACATCATAACCACGTCCATACAGATCTTGATAAAACGCCTTTTTCATCTCTCCTGCAGGCGAACCCGGTTTATCCATCGCCGAAATCACATTTAAAATGGCCTCATCCACTTTAGCCTGAGTCGCCTCATGCGACATCAACCAATCGGTCGCTCGGTGAAAATCGGCAAAGGTCTCAAGCAAACGAGGATCGCGATAAGAATAAAAAACGAAACCTCTCGACTCTCCTTGATAAGACGCTCCACCACCATATGCACCGCCCTTTTCGCGAATCGCGGAATGCAAGAAACCATTGCGCAAGCAGGCACCTAAGACCGCCAGTTTTGGTGCATCCGCATGCCCATTCGGCACGGCGGGGAAAGCCATGGCACAAAAGTTTACTTGCGTACTGGTAAGCCAAGCTTGTTTTACTGCTTGGTGACTGGCCGACAAATGAAATCCTGCTGCGGTCTTCACTGCACTCGTCTGATCAGCCCAATGCGATGTGACCGCCTTAAGCGCCGAATCGATTCCCGCAGAATCACTGACCACCAAGGCTTGCTTAGGTGCACTGGAAATTTTGTGCGCAATGGTCTCCAGCTCATGAGCTAAGCTTTCGACCGCCTCCGTGCTTTTCTGTAAATCGGAATAAGCCTCTTTAACAAAACGTACTCCGGCAAAGCCGCTACGATTAAATTTCCAATGCGCTATGGGCGAAAAATGCTGCATGGCGGCCATCATCGCATGCGAGTGTCCGCTACCCGTAATGCCTTGATCAATACCGGCACGCATCTGAGCCAATAAATCTTGCAGACGTTTGGTTTCGGCAAAATTCGGTTGATAAAGAGTTTGTGCTAAAAGTTCGCTCATGGCATCGACGTTGCGCTGAAGCGCTTTTGAACTCAAGATATAGTGACTGTGGATGCCATCGACTTGATTCAAATGATCGCGTAAGGCGGTACGCGCGCCAATTCCCCCACTCACCTCGGCTTGGTAGTTTTGCGTTTGCAAATAATCGCGTCCACCTGAGCCAATTTCGCTTAAGAAGCTGCTAAAAAACGGCATGATGGCTTGCTCGCGCGGACTTAGATCCGGTAGCTCAATCACCATTTGCTGATAACTGATGCCATTACTTCCGCAGACAAAATCCGTTACTGGCAAACTGCCGAGCGTTTGTTGGCGTCCTTGTGGATTTTTAATATCCACAGGAATATCCGCTTTTGTGACTTCCGGCAAAATATTTGGGTCATCCTGCTGTGCCTGACGAGCCTCTAACGCCTGTGCCTGCTGGACAATCAGATGTTGTTGTTGCGGCGTAAGCTGAGCTTGAATCTGATCTAACTTTTCCCGTTCTGCTTGCGCTTTTTGCGCAGCCAGGTCACGATCGGGCACCAACGTTAAGGTCACTCGATGTGGGTTTTCCAATAGCCAACTGCGAATCAAATTCGGGATAAAGTTGGGGTCTTGGATTTCTGCTTCTAACGCTTTTAAGGCACTGTCCACATCCAATAAAGCAATCGGATCACCGCCATGCATCGCGCCTGGCAAGGCGTGCAGCATCAGTTGTAAACCATAGGGATAAGAATCACCGCCGACTTCGCGCTGACCTAATTCTAACTGATGCAACATCGCGGCTAATTGGCGCGAATCAATCCCTTCCTCAGCAATTCGTTGTAACGACTGCAGAATCAGCGCTTCTATCGCCTCAGTCTGTTCCGATTCTGAACCCTGTACACCCAAGACAAAGGCCATTTCTTTGTTGGAGTCTTCCAGCCCACAGAGAGGGGAAGGCGCTTCAGCCAAATCGGTCTCTTCGAGCACTTGACGCATTGGCGATGCCGAATTATCCAAGAGCACAGCACTGAGCAAATGCCCTTTTAAGACTTGTAAAGGATCTCGATTTTCGCCTAACAACCAAGCAACATTGATGTAGGTTTTCTGGCTGAGCGTCTCCTCATCCAGGGCATAGGCACGCTGCACCCGCACCGGCGTGGTAAGACGCTGCTCTTTAGCCACTTCAATGACAGGTACCCGCTCTTGAAAACGCGCCAACGCCAAGGATTCAAATTGTTGCTGATGCGCTTGCGCGGGAATGTCTCCATAGGTCATAAACACAGAATTTGAGGGGTGATAATGCGTCTGGTGAAACGCCTTAAGCTGGGCATAGCTGAGATCGGGAATAGCTTCCGGTTCACCGCCCGAGTTGTAATGATAAGTACTGCTTGGATATAACTCACTGGTTAAGGTTTGCCATAGTACGGAAACCGGTGAACTCATCGCGCCTTTCATTTCATTAAAGACCACGCCCTTGTAAGTCAAAGGGGTGCTTGGATCATCGGCTTGAGTAAACTCAAAACGGTGACCTTCTTGCGCAAAGTCCAGTGGATCTAAATTCGGAAAGAACACCGCATCGAGATAAACCTGCAGCAAATTCTGAAAATCCTTGCGATTCTCGGTAGCAAACGGGTACGCCGTCCAATCACTTGATGTAAAGGCATTCATAAAGGTATTGAGTGAGCGGCGAATCATCATAAAAAACGGATCGCGTACCGGATATTTTTCACTCCCGCACAGCACGGTATGTTCCAAAATATGGGCCACGCCGGTCGAATCCATTGGCACAGTACGCAATGCCACCATAAAAACATTCTGAGGGTCTTCCGCCGACAAGTGATAATGCTCGGCACCGGTTTTTTTATGACGGTAATGTTCAACCGTTAAATTCAAAGTATCAATTGGTGTGGAGCCTAAAAATTCAAACGCTGGGTGCACAGATGGATTCCTCTTTATTGTTTTTTTGCATTGTTCAGTCACTCTATAATTGCCGTATCCTACCCCAACTTGAGGCGGCAACGCTTTAAATAACCTTAAAAAATAGCCTTAAAAAATAACCTTAAAAAAAAAGCCATTCTGAGGAATGGCTTTAATCTAGAACATGAAATCTTATTCTTCAACTGCAGTGATTGACAACTTCACGCGACCTTGTTTATCAATTTCCGTTAATTTCACTCGAATGGCTTGGCCTTCTTGGAGATAGTCATTGACATTCTCCACTCGCTCTTTAGCAATTTGAGATACGTGTACCAAACCTTCACGACCAGGCATATAAGCGACAAAGGCGCCAAATTCCACAATCTTTTTCACCACCGCATCATAAACGCGGCCAATTTCAGGTTCGGCGATAATCTCATTGATTTTATCAATTGCAATCTGTGCCATCTCGCCATCTACCGCCGCGATTTTCACATTGCCATCATCGTCCAACTCAATGGTGCAACCACTGGCCTCGGTAATCGAGCGAATGGTTGCTCCCCCTTTACCAATGATTTCTCGTACTTTTTCGGGCTTAACTTTCATTATGAAGAAACGCGGTGCCGTATTCGCCACTTCTTGATTTGAATGCGTAATTGCTTTGGCCATTTCTGCCAAGATATGCAAGCGTCCCGCTTTGGCTTGGTCTAGGGCAATGCGCATAATCTCTTCGGTAATACCATTGATTTTGATGTCCATCTGCAAAGCGGTCACCCCTTGCTCGGTTCCGGCAACCTTGAAATCCATATCACCCAGATGATCTTCATCGCCCAGAATATCCGAAAGCACCGCAAAGCCAGACTCTTCCTTAATCAAGCCCATTGCAATCCCAGCAACCGGTGCCGCAATCGGAACACCCGCGTGCATCAATGCCATCGAAGTACCGCAAACCGTTGCCATAGAACTGGAGCCGTTTGACTCGGTAATTTCTGAAACGACTCGAATCGTGTACGGAAACTCCTGTGCATTTGGCAACATAGCCGCCACACCGCGACGCGCCAACATACCATGGCCAATTTCACGACGACCAGGGCTGCCAATACGCCCACACTCTCCCACTGAAAAAGGCGGGAAGTTGTAATGCAGCATAAAACGGTCTTGATAAGAACCGGTCAACTCATCGACCATCTTCGCATCTTTTTCGGTTCCTAAGGTCGTGACAACCAAGGCCTGAGTTTCACCACGAGTAAACAAGGCTGAACCATGCACGCGCGGTAAAACGCCGACTTGGCAATCAATTTGACGGACCGTTTTTGTGTCACGACCATCAATGCGTTTTTCGCCTTTAATAATGCGTCCACGGACAATTTTCTTTTGCAGTTTGCCAAACATCGCTTCGATGGCTTTGCCGTCAAAGCCTTCTGGATTGCTTTCGCTCAAACAAAGCACGCTCATGGCTTTTTGCTTAGCCGCATCCAGTGCAGCATAACGCTCCATCTTGTCAGAAATTAAATACGCGTTGGCCACATCCTGCTCAATCAAGCCATAAACCGCTTCTTTCAGAGCCGTATTTTCCGCAGGCGCTTGCCAATCCCAAACAGGTTTACCCACCTGCACCGCAAAATGTTCAATCGCTTCAATCGCCGTTTGCATCTGCTGATGACCATAAACCACCGCGCCAAGCATAACCGCTTCGGGTAATTCAGAGGCTTCCGACTCTACCATCAAGACTGCTGTTTTCGTTCCAGCAACGCTCAACTCCAAATCTGAACTTTGTAATTGCTCACGACTTGGGTTCAACAGATATTCGCCGTCTTGATAACCAATAATCGCCGCACCAATCGGCCCACTAAACGGGATACCAGAAATCGCCAAAGCCGCTGAGGTGCCAAGCATTGAGGGAACCTCGGTTCCCACTGCGGGATCCAAAGCCAATACCGTCGCAATGACTTGCACTTCGTTATAAAAACCTTTTGGAAACAGAGGGCGAATCGGGCGATCAATTAGACGTGAAATCAGAGTTTCAGTTTCAGAGGGACGGCCTTCGCGCTTTAAAAATCCTCCCGGAATCTTACCCGCCGCGTAGGCTTTTTCTTGGTAATTTACCGTGAGTGGAAAAAAATCTTGGCCGGCTACCGCAGTTTTAGCAGCGACTACCGTGACCAAAACACGAGTATCGCCCATGCCAATCATAACGGCCGCATCCGCTTGACGCGCAATCTCGCCCGTTTCTAATGTGACCTGATGTTTACCGTATTGAAACCCAACTGTGATTTTTGACATGCAATATCCTTTCTAGACCTGTACAGGAGTCTGAAACCTGAATCCTTAAATCGACCCTCAAGCGCGCTCAGTATTGACTTAGGGATTCAGGCTTATCACACCAAACTAATCGGTTTACAGACTCAATAAAATTGAATAAAAGTGACTGAACGAAATCCAGAATCCGCCCAAAGGGCTCTGGCGTTTCCTGAGCGCCTTCTGTCAAATCGGTAACAATTAGGCGCTGTTCACACGGGCTACATTCTACTGACTTTGCTGAAACAGTAGGAAAAGAAAATGCTTTTTTTACAGAGCCTCAGGGCTTCACCCATGCGTTTCAGGCATAAAAAAACCCGCATCACTGCAGGTTTTCTTATCAAACAAGAAGACGGATAAATCCGCTTCCTTGTATACACCACTGGATTACTTACGTAGGCCTAGGCGCTTGATCAATGAAAGATATCTTTCACCGTCTTTTTTGTGCAAATAATCTAAAAGCTTGCGACGACGGCTAACCAAACGCAATAAACCAGTACGAGAATGGTTATCGTGCTTGTGTGATTTAAAGTGTTCAGTTAGGTAAGTAATACGGTGCGTTAGCAGTGCAACTTGTACTTCTGGTGAAGCAGTATCATTTTCGCAAGTTGCGTATTCGGCAACAATTTTTGCTTTAGTTTCAGCATCAAACATGGGATTCTCCATTACATCGGTTCAATTAAGTCAATCTATTTCCACAACCGATGGCAGAAATAGGCCGATGATTTTAATCTTTTTTAGAAAAAAATCAAGTTGTTAACTGCAAAAACTATTGGCGGCCAAAACCATGCATATAGTGGCTTAAGGCCGTAATGTCTTCTCCCATATGGCGGACAAGGTTATCGAGACTTACAATCGCGTTTTCGAGAATATTTACCGCAATAAAAGGCTCTTCAATTTTGAGACGATCGTACATGGCGCGCGTCAACATCAGAATTTTGACACCTTGTTTGCTACAGGCACACATCTGTAAATCGCGTGGCTTACGATCAAAGAACGACATCTCACCAACCAAGGTCCCGGTTTCCTGAGTGCCAACAGGCACATCCCCTTGATCTGAGCCCATAAACTGCACACGACCGCTGATAATAAAACCGAGAGAGTCGCCAATTTCACCCACATCGTAAATGACTTCACCCTGCTTAAAAGTTTTCTCCTGCAGGTAAACCATCAAACGCGCTACCTCATCTAAGGTTAGCGACTCACAGATCAGATGCTCCTGAAAAAAGGTAAACAACTCTTTTGCGGTCAGGGTAATCATAGGCACTCCTTGTGGTCATTTTTGCAACGGCCTTCGCATTTTTGCGCCAAAAACTGGTTAATTGGCCGCCCGTCATCTAAACGCACTATTCTATCAATAATCCTATCCCAGCCAGAAAAAACTTCTGCTAACTCGCCTGGTTTCAAAAGAAAATTGGGGTTCTTTGGAGAGCAGAGTGGCTCGCCCAGATCGACAAAGGTTTCCCAGAGTAGGTAGCCTTTTTCTGACAACCAATCCGGCAAGTGTGACCAAAGAGTACGATTAAGATAACGAACACCTAAAATGCCATCAAAATGTCCTGAAAACTCGCTTAAAACGGAGAATACATCCTCGGACTTGTTGAGGTCGCCGCATCGAAACGCTACCGATACCCCATGGGTCTGCGCCAAATGTCTAGCCCGTTCCAAAACGCGAATTTCCTTGTCAATCGCCACGACCTCGGCACCTTGCAAAGCCAAATAGACCGCATCTCGCCCGCCACCGCAACCTAAATCCAAAAAACGGGGTTTGGTTTGATTGAACTGATACCCTGGAAAATAGTCACGGACAAATTCTGCCACCAGAGCACTGGGCTGCCATAATCGTTGCGAAGTCATTCCTGTTTGCGTGGCGAGACCATGGGCTTGCGCCAACGCTGGCCAAGCCCACTCATCGGCTAACAATAATCGCCCTGACACCCGATCGCCCCGCTCGACAAGGCAGACATCCGCCTGTTCAATCTGAGCTGCGGTACCCATTAAGAACAGTTTGGCGGGAGCCGCAGGAAGATGATTAAGGCGAACCGCGAGCTGGTCTGCAGGTAACCAAGTGGCCTGAGGGAGATGACCGGCAGAATAAGCAGCCGCGCTGCGCAAGTCTAAAATGCCTTGTGCTTGTGCAAGCGCTTCATGCACCGCATTCATACCGATTCGCCAGCCTCTTGCGCAAAAGTATCGACAAAATTAAACAGGCGTTTCGGTTTAATGCGTTCACTGACGGCGTGCCATTCACCAATCCCAAAAAAGCGCCCATTCGCATCATAAAAGCGCACCCAATCGTGTGGAAGTTTAGGCAACGCTAACATTCCTCCTTGTTGCAGCAGGCGAGTCTGTTTCAGATCAAGATCCAAGCGAGGTAAATGCTGTAACGCTAAATCCAAAGGCTGCAAACAAGCGGTTTTTTGTATCTCAATCTGTTCAAGGGTTAGCATTTGCTCGCCCCGAATGCTACCGGTTTGCGTACGGTGCAAGGCAATGAGATGTCCCAGTGTTCCTAGGGCATGGGCAATGTCTTCGCCCAGAGTTCGCACATAGGTGCCTTTTGAACAAAGCACATCAAAAACAATCACATCTGCTTGCCAAGAAATTAACTGAAGGGAAAAAATCGTTACCGGACGGGCCGGACGTTCAATCTCAATCCCTTGGCGAGCGTAAGCATAGAGTGGCTTACCTTGATGTTTCAGCGCCGAGTACATCGGCGGAACCTGTAAAATCGGCCCGCAAAACTGTGCGAACACCTGTTCAATTTGTGCCACGCTCAGTGTGGGAATCGGCGCTTGAGCAAGAACTTGTCCATCCACATCGCCGCTGTCCGTCTGCACGCCTAACTTAAGTGTCGCTGTATAACGCTTTTCGGCATCGAGCAATAAACCCGATACCTTCGTCGCCTCGCCTAGGCAAATTGGTAAAAGCCCACTGGCAAAAGGGTCAAGCGCACCGGTATGTCCTGCTTTTTCTGCATTAAAAATACCGCGCACTTTTTGCAAAATACCGTTGGAAGAAACCCCAACGGGCTTATTGAGAAGGACAATGCCATCGATTTTTTGGCGAGGAGCTCTGCGAAATTGACTCATATTCTATTTTTTATTTAAGGCTTTATTAATCAAATCTTCCATATATTGGACGCGCTCTGGCACTTGGTCAAAATAGAAGCGCAAATCGGGCACAATCCGCAGATTGAGTTGCTTACCAATTTCCGAGCGTAAAAAGCCTTTCGCTCGCTCCAGTGCTTTTAAGGTTTGTTCAACCTCTGGATCCGCCGCATTATGCCCAATCAGCGAAAAATGAATTTTCGCAATGCTTAAATCTTTAGACACCTGACAATCGGTCAAGGTCATTTTTTGAAAACGGGGATCCTTAGCTTCCTGCAGCAACAGGGTAGCCAGCGTTTTACGCACTTCTTGCGCAACGCGTACTGGACGACTCACGGGTAAATTCGCCATGATGGGTTCCTTTTTTATCATTGAAAAGCTCGCCTTGCTTCGATCACAAAGCCGCGCTTATAAAAAACAAAAAGCCCCAATGTAAAACACTGGGGCATCCAGACAAACACACTGTTTTGCGTGACAAGCGATGCTTGCCAAGCGCTTCAGGGTTTAGGCCAGTGTGCGTTTGACTTCAATGCGTTCATAGCACTCAATCTGATCACCAACCCGCACATCGTTGTAGTCTTTTACGCCGATACCGCACTCCATGCCTCTTTGCACTTCGTTGACATCGTCTTTATAACGTCGTAGCGATTCTAAAACACCTTCGTAAATCACCACGTTATTGCGCAGTACACGAATCGGATTATTACGCTTCACATTTCCTTCAATGATCATACAACCGGCAATCGCTCCAATTTTCGGAGCCTTAAAGACGTCACGAACATCGGCCACACCCAAGATCTGCTCGCGGAATTCTGGGGCCAACTTGCCTTCAACCGCACGCTTCACTTCATCAACAATTTCATAGATGATGCTGTAGTACTTCAAGGCAATGCCTTCGCTGTCAATAATGCGCTTGGCTGAAGAGTCGGCACGCACGTTAAAGCCGAAAATCAATGCTTCCGAGGCCAATGCTAAGTTTGCATCGGTTTCAGTAATGCCACCCACACCGGTTGCAATCACATTCACTTTGACTTCCTCGTTTGACAGCTTGGTCAACGCATCGGCAATCGCTTCAATAGAACCTTGAACATCCGCTTTCAGGATGATGTTGATATTCTGCACATCCCCTTCGGTCATTTTGTTGAACATATTGTCCAACTTAGACTTCTGTTGACGAGCAATCTTCAACTCTTTGTGCTTGGCTTGACGGAAAATCGCGGCTTCACGGGCTTTACGTTCAGACTCAACCGTAATCATCTCATCGCCAGCGACCGGAACACTCGAAAGCCCCAAAATCTCTACCGGAATCGAAGGACCCGCTTCATCAACATTTTCTCCGGTATCGCTGATCAGTGCGCGAACTCGGCCATACTCCATACCACACAGGGCGATATCTCCCTTGCGCAGCGTTCCCGACTGCACAAGCACGGTCGCAACTGGCCCACGCCCTTTATCCAAGCGAGACTCAATAACCACGCCTTTCACTGGACCTTGGGTTGGCGCTTCCAATTCTAGAATTTCTGCCTGTACCGAAATCGCATCCAAAAGATCATCTACGCCCATACCGGTTTTAGCCGACACGGGAACAAACTGGACGTCTCCGCCCCACTCTTCAGGCACCACTTCTTCAGCCACTAACTCTTGCTTAACGCGCTCAGGATTTGCCGCTTCTTTGTCCATTTTGTTAATGGCAACCACAATCCCAACACCGGATGCCTTAGCGTGTTGAATGGCTTCTTTGGTTTGTGGCATGACGCCATCGTCCGCTGCAACCACAATCACCACCACATCGGTTACTTTCGCACCGCGGGCACGCATCGCGGTAAAGGCGGCGTGACCTGGGGTATCAATAAACGTTAACCCACCCATGCGGGTATCGACATGGTAAGCGCCGATATGCTGGGTAATGCCACCGGCTTCACCATGCGCAACTTTTGCGTTACGGATGTAGTCCAAAAGCGAGGTTTTACCATGGTCAACGTGGCCCATAATCGTCACAACCGGAGAGCGTTTGACCGTTGCCCCTTGGTAGTTCTGAGAAGTGACTTCATCTTCGATGGTAGTCTCATCATACGACACCGGTTTATGGCCCATCTCTTCCACAATCAACATCGCGGTTTCGCGATCCAAGACCTGGTTGATAGTAGCCATGGTCCCGAGCTGCATCATCATATATTTGATGATTTCGCCCGATTTAACCGACATGGCATCCGCCAAAACCGCAAGGGTGATGGTTTCTGGAATCAAGACTTCGCGCACAACAGGTGCGGTAGGCTTTTGGAAAGCGTGTTCATTGTGTTTTGATTTGTGGCGTTTGCCAGCACGGCCAAGACGTGATGGTCCAAGCTCATCGTCCACAACAAGTTGCTTGCCAACTTTTTTCTTAACCACCGCGACCTTTTTGCCTTTAGCGCCGTCTTTTTCTTGTGACAGCTCTCGCAGCTCTTGGTGCTTCTTGTCTTTTTTCTTTTTCGTGGCTTTGGAGTGATCCTCTTTCGGAGGTAAGGGCGCAACAACCGCCTCACCACTCTCTGCCGACCCTTGGGGTCCTTTTTCCTTCAATTCAGGTGCCTCGTCAGTTGAACTGAGCGCCTCGCTTGGCGCGGGGGAAGTTTGGGCATCCTCGATAAGAATAGGATCCGGTGTGTTTAAGTGAGGCTCAGTTACCGCTTCTACTTCTAACTCAACCGCCTCTTCTGTCGGGGCATGCTCCTCTTTTTTGACATAGGTACGTTTTTTGCGTACCTCGACATTCACGGTGCGTTTACCACTACCGGAACCGGTAGATAAGTTTAAGGTTTGTTTGCGGCGAATGGTAACTTTTTTCGGAGCCCCTTCCGCACTCTCACCATGCAAACTCTTTAAATAGTTTAACAAGGTCAATTTTTCGTCTTCGGTAATCGAATCGCGTTCGGTTTTGCCTTTCACTCCAGACTCATTCAACTGGGCCAGTAATTTTTCAACGGAAAGGTTGAGTGTTTCTGCAAATTTATTTATCGTCACTTCAGCCATTAAGCACTCCCTTCTTTTTATTCAAACCAAGGCGCGCGGGCTTTCAAAATCAGCTCGGCCGCTTGGGCTTCATCCATGTCTAAGATATCCAGCAACTCTTCGGTCGCCAACTCAGCCAAATCTTCCTGGGTAATAACACCCTTCGCGGCCAGTTTTTTCGCCATCTCCATGCTCATGCCTTCAAGTTCAATCAGGTCTTGTGCGGGTTCGGCTAAGGCTTGCTTCTCTTCCTCGGCAATCGCCATCGTTAAGAGCGCATCCTTGGCACGTTGCTTAAGCTCCCCAACAATTTCTTCATCAAAACCGTCAATATCCAGCATTTCCGCCGCAGGAACATACGCAATCTCTTCCAAAGAAGTAAAGCCTTCAGCCACCAAGACTTCAGCAATCTCTTGATCCACATCCAAGTTATTAATAAATACTTCCATCTGATCACGAGATTCCAACTCATGCTTCTGCGCCATTTCACTTTGCGCCATCACATTCAGTTCCCACCCAGTGAGTTCTGAGGCCAAACGCACGTTCTGGCCATTTTTACCAATCGCTTGCGACAATTGATCATCTTCTACCGCCAAATCCATGGTATGACGATCTTCATCGACCATAATCGAAGTCACCGCTGCCGGTGCCATTGCATTGATGACATATTGCGCATCGTTAGCATTCCAAAGAATGATGTCAATTCGCTCGCCATTGAGCTCATTGGTCACCGCTTGCACACGGCCACCGCGCATTCCCACGCAGGCACCAATCGGATCCAAACGTGGATCATTGGCACGCACCGCAATCTTGGCACGGAAGCCGACATCACGCGCCGCACTCATCACATCGATTAGCTCATCGGCAATTTCTGGCACTTCAATCTTAAAGAGTTCAATAAGCATCTCTTTGCAGGCACGAGACATGAACAACTGTGGACCGCGAGGACGGAACTCAACCAATTGCAAATAGCCGCGAACACGATCGCCCATACGGAAATTTTCACGACCCACTAACTCATTACGTGGAATCACAGCATCCACGTTATCGCCCATGTCCAAAATCACATCGCCGCGATCAATCCGCTTGACTTGACCGGTTAAAATTTCACCAACGCGCTTCTGAAAGGTTTCGACCACTTTTTTGCGTTCAGCTTCGCGGACTTTTTGGATAATGACCTGTTTGGCGGTTTGCGCGCCAATGCGGCCAAAATCAATGGATTCGATTTCTTCTTCAATAAAGTCGCCTACTTCTGAACCGGGCTTCTCATCCACCGCATCCATATGACGAATGTACCAGCCGACCTTGTCTTCAATGTAAACGTCATCTTCAATCACTTCCCAGCGACGGAAGGTTTTGTAATCACCGGTATGTCGATTAATTTCAACGCGGGCATCAATTTCATCATCGGTGTTGCGGCGAGTCGCAGTCGCCAGCGCACTCTCGATTGCTTCAAAAATGATCTCTTTGTCAACGCCCTTTTCGTTGGCCATAATCTCAACAACGGCTAATACTTCCTTGCTCATTCTCGTTCGCCTTACTTAAAAAACTTATTTATTTAATGAATTTAGATATTGCAAGCGGTGTAAAGGCGCTCGCATTTATGCCATGCATCGCCCAATCCTCTCGAAAATCTACGAACCCTTAAGGGCTTAGAATTTCGGGACTAGGGTCGCTTTTTCGATCTGATCGAAGGCAATTGTGTAAATTTCACCATCCACTTCCAATTCAATCTGTTGAGCATCAACCTTCAACAGCTCACCCTTAAAGCGTCTACGCCCAAGGATGTCGGTGACGGTACGGACCTGAACCACTTGTCCTTGATACAGCGTAAAATGCACCGGTTTAAACAGCTGACGATCCATGCCGGGAGAGGAAACTTCAAGATGATAAGCACCGCTAATTGGGTCTTCCACATCCAAAATGGCACTGACTTGATGACTCACCTTTGCACAGTCATCTACCGTAATGCCACCGTCTTTTTCGACAAATACTCGCAGAGTCGAATGACGCCCTGCCGAGATAAACTCCAGCCCCCATAAATCAAAGCCCATGGCTTCAATGGCAGGCGTGATTGCATGTTCTAATTTTTCTTCTAGTCTCACCGAGGCTATCCATCTAGGGTTAAAAAAGCGATTCAAAAGTGCTTTTAAGGCCATTTCATTAGAGCCTAATAACAAAAAACCCCGTAAAAACGGGGTTCTTTTAGGGTTTGAACGACTCCGAAAAGGAGCCGTTCAAGGCACTTTTAAAAAGAATGCAAAGAGCATAGCCCCAAAGCAAAGACTTGTCAAGCCTTGACGCAAGCGATTGTAGCCTCAGCATCGCTCATCCCCAAGCCGTTGCAGTTTGCAAAAAATCAGCGCTGTCATTAACGCATCATTAAAAGCCTGATGCTGCCCCAAATTAGGCAATTGTAAATCCGCTAAAATCGCAGAAAAGCGCAAATCCACACTTGACTGATAAATACCATGCCGCCAGTGCTTCGCTTTATGCCGATAATAAAGCTCGGAAACATCCAGTCGCGGATTGGGCAAACGCACCCCGAGCCAGGGCTGAACAATTCTTTCAACCAGAGCAATATCAAAGGTTACATAGTAGCCGACCAAGGTCGCACCCTGAATAAAGTGCAAAAATTGGCTCATGGCTTCTTGCTCACTGAGCAATGGCCCTTCCTGTAGCTGCAAATCCTGATTTCGAATTTGATGCACCTTAATGCTCTCCGGCGCAATTCTCTGCGGTTGCGCCAGCCACAACTCCAGTGCTTGACTACTGAGAATTTCACCCTCGCGGATTCGCAAGGCACTAAGTGTAATAATCCGATCCGTTCTTGGATTAAGACCGGTGCTTTCACAATCAAAACACACATAATCACCTGGAACGGTGGGCGTAAACAGGAAGGCGTAATTAGAATCTTTTAGCGACTTTATCTTGGGTAATTTCATCAATCTGTGCCAAAACGCCATCTTACTAATCCTTTTTCTACAACAAGTCTCGCAATTTAAAATGCAGCTGCAACCACTGTTTAAACTGCTTCACCACTTCCAGTGCTTGCTTAAGAATATCCTGCTGTAAATGCGTTAAGTCCGCCACGGCCAAATCTGATTCGCCCAAGGGCTCTGCTTGGGTTGCACCGCGTAACTGGGCATCTAAACGCAGGGCATGCAAATAATTAAGCGATTCACCTAACTCCACGCCTTGTTCTTCCGAAAAAATCCCAATATCCATTAAGGCTTTAATTCGGCGATGGGTATTGGTATGAGGAATCTGATGCTCCAGTGCCAAGACTCTTACGCCATGCACAATTGGAAAAATGGCACCCTTTTTTAAATCGATTACCGCACCCTTGGCACTTGCACGAGTGACAAGACCCCCAAAAAAACCAACTGGGGTTGTAAACTGCATCGCGCCCTTAGCGAAATGTCGTAAAAATAGGGGATTCTCTTCTAAGCGCTGCCAAATGAGCGACTGGAGTGATTGCAGCAAGTCGGCGTCACCAAACAGCACTTGTGCATCGGCAAAAATCGCCAAGTGCAGAAAGCCCGCTTCAGTCGGCTGTTCCAACCAAACCCGTAACTGACGATACCAAGCCTGATGTGACTGTCGCCATTGCGATTGATTGAGCATTACACCACCCGGACAAGTGGGAAACCCCAAACGCAACATGGCTTGACTGAAAGCATCGCTAAACTCAATGAGCGCCTGCTGCTGTTGGGCGTTTAAACCATCTGCATAAATCAGTGCATTATCTTGATCGGTACGTAACAGCTGCTCAGCCCGTCCTTCAGACCCCAGCAACAGCAGGGCAACATGGTTCTGCAAATCTTCTGGCAATAAGAGCCCAACCAGACGCCGTAACAATTTTTGGTGCAACTCACTTACCAGCTTGGCAATGTAGTGCACTTTTATTCCTTTTGCATGCAGTGTGGCCACCAGTTTATCCAGCTGTGCCGAGCGCTCGACCAACTCATCGACAGAGTGCGCCTGTTCAATATTTAACCAGACTAGGGTGGATTGATGAGCAAAGACTGCCATTAAATCCTTAAGGTGCAAAAAACCAAGATAGTCACCGCTGCGGGAAGGCTGTGATGAACGGACAACCAATCGATCAATTTGATAACGGGTCATTTTTAACAACGCATTAAATAAATACTCCTCATCACTGACCGTGTAAAGCGGCCAATTCGCCAAGGTCAAAGCAGGGGTCGTGTCGGCAGAAACTGGTGTTGACTGCCGTTGCGCCGTAAAACGCAAAATATCCGTTGAAGTTAAAATCGCATGGCTGTTTTGCGGTCTGGCTGGATGCTCAAGTGGCAGAACCACCAAACAGGCGTCGGTTTTGTGCGCCACCATCTGTTGCGCGGCTTTCGCTACGCTGGCCTCAGCCTCAACGGTGACCAACCCCAATAGTGGGGTGGAATAAACTGGTTCCATCATGATCTCAGCCGCCGCAAGTTGTTGACGACTCAGGTACAAAGCTTCAAGCTTTTGCACAACACTGGCATAAAAGTAGGCATGAAACTGGGGAAAAGCTTCAAGAGTTTGCTGAAAAACGGCTGCGTCAATCCGGTAAAGAATCGATTCTTCGACAACCGAATAATGCCCCGCTAGGCGTGCCGTATTCTTTAAAAGAGAAGCCTCATTGAAGTAACTGCCCTCGCTGTAACGAGCGACCACTTCTGCATTTTGCGACTCTTGAATTAATCCTTTTACAACCAGAAACAAAGCAGGAGCCTTAGGAACAAAACGTTCCGCTGGGGTCAAATACAATACATCAAAGTTCGCGGCAATCTTGCGTCTTTGCGTTAAGGGCAACCGATCAAATGGCGCAATATTTTCTAATAAAAAAGCCTGTTGCTCCATTCCCATTCTCAATAGTCCCGACAAATCTAAAAGACCCTTATCTTATCGAAAAAGTAAGCGAGCGGTAACTCAGTGCAACTTTAAAAACAAAAACCCCCGTTAAACGGACTGTTTAACGGGGGTTAAAATATGGTGGGTCGTGGGCGATTCGAACGCCCGACCAATTGATTAAAAGTCAACTGCTCTACCGGCTGAGCTAACGACCCCTAGTTTTAAGCTTAACGCTTATAGGGTTTGATTTGGTTTCAACACCTAATCAGAGCCTTTTTATTAAGGCAAATTTTATTCCATGGTGGGTCGTGGGCGATTCGAACGCCCGACCAATTGATTAAAAGTCAACTGCTCTACCGGCTGAGCTAACGACCCTCTTGGAATGCGGCGTATTATACAATTCTTGAACTTTGGCGCAAGCTCTTTTCTCATTTTTTTGATTTTTTTATCTCGCCAAGCCGCACCAAATCAGGCTTTGCATCAATATCACTTCGGCTTAGCCGCGCAACACCTAGGCATACCGACAGATAAAGGGTAAATAAGTGATTGTTATTACAGGAGGATTTTTTTAAATAACAGACTGAATATCAAAGCCGGATTTAAGGGGTTCCCGCAACTTGATAAACCGTTGGATCGGCGACACCCGCTTCAACAAACCCTTGCTTGCGTAAGCGGCAGGAATCGCACATCCCGCAAGCGCGCCCTTCGGCATCCGCTTGGTAACAAGAGACCGTCAAAGCGTAATCCACCCCTAGACCGATTCCCATCTGAATAATCTGTGCCTTAGAAAGCGTCATTAAAGGCGTTTGAATTCGTAAAGCGCGCCCTTCAACCGCTGCTTTGGTAGCGAGATTAGCCATCTTTGCAAAAGCCTCAATAAATTCAGGACGACAATCCGGATACCCAGAATAGTCAACCGAATTTACCCCAATAAAAATATCCTGCGCCTCAATGACTTCCGCTAACGCCAGGGCATAAGAAAGAAACACTGTGTTACGGGCGGGTACATAGGTAATCGGAATTTGCTGCGATTGCACACCGGTAATCGGCACAGCCAATTGCGAATCGGTTAGGGCAGAACCCCCAATCTGGCGCATATCAATATTCATAACTCGATGGCTGGCAGCACCAAGTCGCGTTGCCAAACGCACAGCCGCATCCAACTCGACACCATGACGCTGGCCGTAGTCAAAAGAAATGGTATGACATTCAAAACCCTGCGCTTTGGCAAAAGCCAACACCGTAGCCGAATCCAATCCACCGGAGAGCAAAATGATAGCTTTTGAAACAGAAGACATTACCGATTTCTCATGTTATTTGAACGACGCCAAGCACAGCGGTTGGCTGTTTTAAAACTTTTCTAAACGCTTTTGTGCATTGGTTGCTGCACGGCTGCCGGCAAACTGCTTAACCACCTGCTGGTAAAGCGCTTTTGCCTCTTCTAAGCGCGTTAACTTATCTAAGGAATCTGCAGCACGCAACATGGCATCCGCCATTTTGGCCGACTGAGGATACTGTTGATAGGAAGCTTGAAACGCTTGATAAGCCTGTTCAAACTCATCTTTAATAAAGTGCCCTTCGCCTTTCCAATAATAAGCGTTAGCCGCGAGATCACTCTCTTTTGCACTTTCAATAAACTGTGCAAAAGCTTGAATCGAACCGTCATAATCTGAATTGCGCATCAATGCAAACGCCTGTTGATAAGCCTGTTGCTCCGCTGCAGTAGCAGGACGGGTGCGAAGAGTCGGCAAGGCGTTACTCGCGGTTGCTGGCACCACTGGGGTTGTTGGAACCGAGTTCTGCGCGACAGGGGTAGAATTGGGCACGGTAGCTTGTTCCTTCATTTGTCGCAAATCACTCTCCAAGAGCACAATCCGAGCGCCTTGTACTTCAAGGGTTTGCAGCGCTTTTTCCAAACGAATTTGCAACTCAGCCACGCGCTCAGAATCTACCGCATCGCTTTGGGTTGGTGCATTCGTTTTCCCGAGAGTTTCGCCGGCTACCTGAGCATTGTTCTGCAAACGATCAAGGCGATCTTGTAGCGATTGAATTTCGCGTTCCTGATCATTCATTTTGCGAGTCATCTCTAAAAGCAACGGATTGTTGGCCATGCGTTCCAAGCGCTCAAGGCGTTGTTCCAATGTTTGCGCTTGGGCTTGTGAGGCAAACACACCCGCACTCAATGCCAAGAGCAACAGCGATTTCGGGAAAACAGAGGACAGTAGCTTCATACAACAACCTTAAAAGTCAGGATTTATCAATCGGGCAGTCAACAGACTATTTCAATTCAATTTGCACACGGCGGTTTTTAGCCCAAGCCGCGTCATTGGCTCCAAGTTCAGTCGGATACTCCTCTCCCATGCTAACGGCTTCTAACCGCTCGGGAGCGACACCAATCAGAATCATCGCTTTTTTTACCGCCGCCGCGCGTTTCTCGCCCAAAGCCAGATTGTATTCCGTCGAACCCCGTTCATCAGTATGCCCTCGCAACAGAGCGCGACGCTTAGGATTGGCAATTAAAACCTCTGCATAGTAGCTGACAATCTGCATGGATTCCGCATCCAGATCAAACTGATCATAAGCAAAATAGATCACCGGTTGAAACTTTGCATTTTCAAGCTCAAATGTCGGTAGGCGCGGGTCGAGTAAATCCACGTCCTGCATTCCTGAAAGCGGATCGACCGTCCCTATTGGCGTTCCATCGGCACTGATAATTTGCACGCCCGGCATACCTTCAACCTGAACTCCCTGTTCATTAAAACGATAGCCATTTAAACCGGGAGCCGAATCTTGACCATCAAGCGCCTGATCGACATCACGTTGCGGCGGAGTGCTGCACGCCACCAGAGAAGCACTGAGCGCCAGTAAAGCCAACTTGGAAAAAGTTTTCATAATGTTTCCTCAATAGGCCCAAACGGGCCTTAGACAAATCAAAGCGTTAGAGATTGACGAAATTAAGGGTTCGCATTGCTGGCAGAAGACTTTAAATAAGGCCCCCATGCCGACTCGCGCACCTCAGCATTTTTTACCTGCAGGGTCTGAGAAGACTTACCGTCTAGGGTTACCACCGCCAACTGACCGCGCCCGCCTTTGTTCATGGCATACAAAATCAGCTCACCATTTGGCGAGAAACTTGGCGACTCATCCAAGTAGGTTTTGGTAATGACCTTAAAGCGTTTGCTCTGAAGGTCCATCAGACCGATATGGTATCCGTTGCCGCCGTGGACCACCGCCATGTGACGTCCATCCGGCGAAATTTCCGGATTGGAATTGTATTTGCCTTCAAAAGTCACGCGCTGCTCTTGTTTTGAATCCAAAAACAACTGAAACACCTGCGGTTGACCCCGACGATCCGAATTAAAATAAATGGAACGGCCATCTGGCGCCCAAGCGGCTTCCGTTTCGATTGCACGATCAAAGGTGACTTGCTGCAGATCACGGGTAAATACATCCATGATATAAATATCGGGGTTGCCGTTCTTCGATAGCGTCAATGCCAATTTTTTACCATCTGGTGACCAGGTTGGCGAACTGTTAATCCCACGAAAACCGGCTACTTTTTGACGGAAACTGCCATCCAAGCTTTGGATATAAACCTGTGAACGATTCTCTTCAAAAGACACATAAGCAAGCTTGCTGCCGTCCGGCGACCAACTTGGCGACATAATCGGCTGATTAGAACGTAAAATTGGCTGAGGATTGTAGCCATCGGCGTCGGCAACCTCTAGCGTATAAAAACGTTTACCAGCACGTCTTTCCAAAGTGACATAGGCAATTTGCGTATTAAAGGCCCCGCGAACGCCGGTTAACTCTTCATAAATTGCATCACTGATTTGGTGTGCAACCTGACGCAAACTCGATTCCGGTATATTATTCCAGCGCTTCCCCATGACCTGCTCTTTACGCAAAACATTGACCAAGCGCATTTCAACTTGATAAAGGCCGTTGCCGGTCGGAATGACTTTGCCAATTACCATATTATCGATATTAAAAGTGCGCCACTGGTCATAAGCAATCTCACTCAATTCAGACGGCTGACTTGGCATCTGGCGAAGATCAAGAGGCTTAAAACGCCCACTGCGTTTTAAATCGGCTCCAATGACTTCAGAAACTGGCTGACTGATTGCGCCCTGTCCTTGAAATGGAACCACCGCAATCGGCAATGCATTATCAAACCCTTCCGAAATTTCGATGGTCAGGGCGGCTTGGCTTGGTGTCATCACCAAGCTCATGAACACCGTCAGGCTAAAAGCTAAAAAATGTCGAAAACCCATAATGAGTTCCTCTCTGCGATTAAGGTTTAAATTTGATGATGATTTCCGGTTCAAACACATCCGGATCGGGAGCGATCGGAAGAGGAGCCGCACGATAGACCGCATTGACAGTGGCGTCCCGGAATTGCTTGGTGGCCGAGGCATTACAATTGAGAACGTTGGCGCTGATAATGGTACCGTCTCTGCGCTGCTGAATCCGCAAATCGCATTGAGCGGTCTCCGAGACATTGGCAGGCGTCTGCCAGTTATTTCGAATGACTGCCGAAATTTCACTGACATAACTTAGCTTCAGGTTGCTCATTTGCTTGCTTCGCTGCGCTTCTAATCGAGCATTTTCTTCGGCTTTTAACTGGCTTTGCAACTCTGCTTCGCGAGCGGCTTGTTCGGCTTTCAGGCGTTCTTGTTCTTTACGCTTAATTTCGGCTTCTAATTCACGCTTACGTTTCTCTTCCGCTAAGCGTTTCTTTTCAGCTTCTTCCGCTTTGCGCTTTTCTTCAGCGGCGCGTGCTTTTTCCGCTTCTGCCCGCTTAAGCTCTGCTTCGGCCTGCTTTTTGGCTTCCAACTCTTTTTTGCGCTGTTCTTCAGCAAGACGCTTAGCTTCCTGGGCTTTACGCTGCTCTTCAGCGGCCCGCGCCTTTTCAGCTTCTGCACGCTCGCGTTCTGCCTCGGCACTTTGCTTGGCTAAAGCGGCTTGCTTACGCTCTTCATCCGCCAAGCGCTTTGCCTCATCGGCTTTACGCTTTTCTTCCTCGGCTTGTTTTTTTGCCTCAAGCTCCTGACGCTTCTGCTCTTCTGCTTGCTGCTTGGCCTGCTCTGCTTTGCGTTGTTCCTCTTGCGCTTTCTGGCGTTCTAACTCGGCCAGCTGTTTGGCTTCCTCTAGACGCTGCTGCTGTAAAACCGCTTCTTCAGCGAGACGGGCTTTCTCGGCCAAACGTGCTGTCTCAGCCGCGCGAATTCGCTGCATCTGCTGCTCGATGACGGCAGCATCGACCGTTTGCGTTTGCATCGGTTGGGTTGCCGGGGATAAATCGGTCTCAACCGAAGACCCGCCACCCGCGTCAATCCGGATTGGCACCGCATCGCTGAACAGGTTCCATTTAAAAAACAGTAAAAACACAATCAATAGGTGTAAACCTAAAGCGGCCGCAAAGGACTTGGGATACTGCTTAATAAAGTTAAGCATTGGCTTAAGGCTCCTGATTATCAGGTTGTGTAATCAAAGCGACATTGGTTACCCCATTCGCCTGTAACAAAGTGAAAATTTGAATAACCTTTCCATAGGGCGCGGCCCGATCGCCTTGAATATAAAAACGTTGATCCGGATTTAATTGTGCCCGTGCGGCAACTTCGGCAATCAAGCTCTCTACTTCGCGGTCACTGATGACCACTTCTGGCTCGACTGAGGTGCGGTACAGACCATCTGCGGTAATGCTAATTACAAAAGGAGGGGCCGCGTCTGAGTTTGTTTCTTCATTCGTTTCCAGTTGAGGAGTTTGTGGCAAATCCACGCTAACCGCCTGTTGCACAATCGGAGCCGTCACCATAAAAATAATCAGCAGCACTAGGGTGACATCAATGTAGGGAACCACATTAATTTCCGCCATGAGGCTACGTTTTTTGCGGTTACTGCGAAAACCATCACTAAACATATTGATTCCTTTGCTCGTCTAAAAACCCCGACGAATTAAACATTGAGTGAGTCTGCAGCCGCAAACTGAGCGACATTTTCGGACTTCACTTCTGTTTTTGGTTTGGTTTTGGCTTCCAACAGATGCGCTTGACGCTGCAAAATGCTCATAAAGCCTTCGGCAAAGTTTTCGTAGTCGCCAAGCAGGCGGTCAACGCGTGCGCTCATGCGATTGTAGGCGATAACCGCTGGAATCGCTGCAAACAAGCCTAATGCCGTTGCAATCAAGGCTTCAGAAATCCCTGGGGCGACGGTGGCCAGAGTCGCATTCTGAACATTTCCGAGGGATTGAAACGCATGCATCACCCCCCAAACCGTACCAAACAAACCGATATAAGGGGCAGAAGATCCGACCGTTGCTAAAAAAGGGAGGCGATTTTCTAGGCTGTCGGCTTGACGGTTAAAGGCAATCTTCATCGCTCGCTGTGCACCTGCCAGTAAATCAGAAGAGTGAGTCACGCCCTGCTTTTGTAACCGCATAAACTCTTTGAATCCATCGGCAAAAATAACTGCCATACCTTCTGCCGAATCACGCGTCGCTTCAACTCGGTAGTAAAGATTGGTTAGGTCGTGCGCTTCCCAAAATTCGCTTTCAAAATGCCGCGCTCTATCGGCAGACTTTCGCACTTGATAGGATTTGGCAATCGCGACGGTCCACGCAGCAATCGACATAATGGCCAAAATCAACATCACAATTTGCACAACTGGGCTGGCCATTAAAATCAGGTCTAAAATACCGCTGTCCATATTTTTATAATCCTACGTAAAGTATGAGTTTTTCGGGTGATTCAGTTTCAAATATGGGCGTTTTTTACCCATACGTTTTTGCCATGCACTTTACCGATTCGGTTGCGGTTTTTCAACACCCAAGTGTGCGTAAGCCAGTGAAGCCGCCATTCGTCCGCGCGCGGTACGAGTGACAAAGCCTTGTTGCACCAAAAAAGGCTCAATCACCTCCTCAAGGGTGCCACGCTCTTCTCCTAAAGCGGCCGCCAGCGTCTCGATACCAACAGGGCCGCCGTTAAATTTATGAATCAACGCCTCAAGAAAACGCAAATCCATCTTATCTAAGCCGAGTGCATCAACCTCCAGCAAATTTAACGCTGCCTTGGCAATCGTCAAGGTGACCACACCGTCGCCCCTTACTTGGGCAAAATCGCGCACTCGGCGCAAAAGGCGATTGGCGATGCGTGGGGTGCCGCGGGAACGTCGAGCTATTTCCATAGCGCCTGCTTCATCACTGTCCAAACCCAATATCTGCGCTGAGCGCTGGACAATCTGACATAGCTCCAAATCGGTGTAGAACTCCAAGCGCTGAACCAAACCAAAACGATCGCGCAATGGCGAGGTCAACAAGCCAGCGCGAGTGGTTGCACCCACAAGAGTAAAAGGTGGTAAATCAATTTTGACACTTTGCGCAGCCGGCCCTTCCCCGATCACAATGTCAATTTGAAAGTCTTCCATCGCTGGATAGAGAACCTCTTCAACAACTGGGCTAAGTCGATGAATTTCATCAATAAATAAAACATCATGTGGTTCAAGGCGAGTCAAAATAGCTGCCAAATCGCCCGGCTTTTCCAAGACAGGCCCAGAACTCTGGCGCAGGGTAACGCCCATCTCTTGCGCAATGATATTGGATAAGGTCGTCTTGCCTAAACCCGGTGGGCCATAGAGCAAAACATGATCTAAGGGTTCGGCGCGCATTTTTGCCGCTTGCATTGACAAACTGAGCTGCTCACGCACTGCCGTCTGACCAATATACTCAAACAGCTGCTGTGGGCGGACCGATGGCATATGATAAATATCGTCTTCTAGCGCTTGCGCACCAATAATGCGATCGGTTTCTATCATTTAAATCTTCACTCCACGCAAGGCGGCTTTAATCAGGGCTTCAAGACTCATACCTGGGGTATAAGCCTCTTTCAGCAGGCTTTCTGCTTGTGCCGTTTTATACCCTAATGCCATCAAAGCTTCCAGCGCCTTTTGCTGAACTCGCCATTCATCGCCTGTTTCGCTCGCCGATAGGTTTTTGCTTAGACGGCCGGAAGCGGTTAGCGCAAACTCACTGGGATTCCCCAGTACACCGGTTTCAACCAATGGTTTAAGGCGATCGCGAATTTCGATTTGTAAACGTTCTGCCGTTTTTTTTCCGACGCCAGGAATCCGCATCAACGCACTATGATCTCCCTGCTCTACCGAATGGCAAAACTCGTTGACCGACATACTCGATAAGACCGTAAGCGCCATCTTGGTTCCAATCCCGTTTACTTTTAACAAGGTTTTAAAGAGCGTTCGCTCTGCCTCACTGGCAAACGCATACAACTGAATGGCATCCTCACGGACGTGCATATAGGTCAGCAATAAAACCGATTGGTTGTCTGTCGTGGTTTGCAGCTGGGCAAAGGTCGAAATCGGTGCTTCCATTTCATAGCCTACCCCTTGGACATCCATCCACAACCAAGGGGGTTGTTTTTTTACCAAGTTTCCTTTTAAAAAACCGATCATAACAAATGGATTCCTTTAAGTTTAAAAGCTTGAACCCTTGGCAATGAGCTGTGGATCAATCCCCAGAGTCATATAACGGTCATGGCATAGAGCGCAAGCCAGAGCATCGGCCGCATCTTCTTGGGGCGCTTGACTTAATTTAAGCAGATGTTGAACCATAAACTGTACCTGCGTTTTCTGAGCATGGCCCTGGCCAACAATCGTGCTTTTGATTTGGGTCGGTGTGTACTCCATAATCGCCACATCTTTTAAGGCGGCCGCACACAAAATTACCCCGCGTGCTTGCCCTAAAGTAATGGCTGATTTTGGATTTTTATAGACAAAGACCTTTTCAATCGCCATCACATCCGGCTGATATTGATCAATGATTTGACAGACCGCTTCAAAGATATTTTTTAGCCGTTGGGCCCCACTGAGTTTTTCGACACGAATCACGCCACTGACCAAATAATTTGGCGTAAAGCGCCCAGATTCAATCACACCAAAACCGGTTTTTCGAGAACCTGGGTCAATACCAAGAATGCGCTTAGGCGAAATGGACAAAACACACTCCTTTTATTGAGTCGGCGGCGGCAAAACGAATTAAGACGATGGCGATGGCGCTGCCGAGACTAAACCCGTCTGGCGAGAAAAGTCGAGCATACGTTGCACCGACGCCAAGGCTTTTTGACGAATCGTTTCATCCAACTGAATTTGAGGTGCTTGATTGAGCAGACAATCCCGAAGGTTTTGCAAGCCGTTCATAGCCATCCAAGGGCAATGCGCACAACTTTTGCAGGTTGCACCGTGACCACCGGTAGGCGCAACCAACAATTGTTTGTGTGGGGCTAATTGCTGCATTTTGTAAAAAATATTGTAATCCGTGGCGACAATAAATTGCGCATCGGGCAAAGTTTGTACAGCGTTTAGCAGAACTTTGGTTGAACCCACGACATCGGCTTGCGCTACCACGGCTGCCGGCGACTCTGGATGAACCAAAACCTTCGCCTGAGGATGCTGTTCACGCAATGCTTGCAACTCATAACTTTTAAACTCGTCATGGACAATGCAATGCCCTTGCCAGCGCAGCATCTCAATGCCGGTCTGCTGTTCAATCCAATTTCCCAGATGCCGATCCGGAGCCCAAATAATTTTATGCCCCTGTTCTTTAAGATGCCGCACGATTTGCAAGGCATTACCGGAGGTCACCACCCAATCTGCAAGGGCTTTCACTTCAACACTGGTGTTGGCATACACCACTACCTTATGTTGCGGATGTGCGGCGCAAAATTCGCCAAACTCTTTGGCCGGGCACCCCACATCTAACGAACAAGTCGCCTGTAGGTCAGGCATCAGCACCGTTTTTTCCGGACTGAGCATTTTTGCCGTTTCGCCCATAAAGCGCACCCCACAAACCACTAATGTTTTCGCAGAAGTGTGGGCGCCAAAGTTAGCCATCTCCAAAGAGTCCGCCACAATGCCGCCGGTCTCTTCCGCTAGGGACTGTAGTTCATCATCAACATAATAATGTGCCACCAGCTGCGCGTTCTGGGTTTGCAACAGCTGCTTAATTTCCGCTCGCAAAGCCTGCTTCTGCTCACGCCCCAGCCACGGCTGGGTTGGCGCATCGGCAGCAAGTTGGGCAATGCGGGCTTCAAGTTGCAGTGGAATCTGTTGCGCGGCGGATGATGACATAGATAATCCTTATTACTCTTTGGTCGCGCTTAGCTGCGGCTTACGGAAACGCAGCGCCAACTCTTGTAGTTGTGCATCTTCCACATAACCTGGAGCCTCGGTCAATGGGCAAGCTGCCGATTGGGTTTTAGGGAAGGCGATAACATCGCGAATTGAAGGAATATCTCCCAAGATCATAATCAAGCGATCTAAACCAAAAGCCATGCCCGCATGCGGAGGACACCCGTATTTCAATGCATCAAGCAAGAATCCAAATTTCTCTTGCGCAGCTTCCGCATCAATCCCTAACAATTTGAAGACCGCCGCCTGCATTTTGGTATCGTGAATACGCACTGACCCGCCCCCAACTTCTAGACCATTAATGACTAAGTCATAAGCGCGAGCCAGCATTTGCTCTGGAGCATGATGCGACAGAATCTCTTCTGTACTGGCTTTAGGCTGGGTAAAAGGATGGTGTACAGCAACCATTCGTGCGGCCTCTGCATCCGCCTCAAACATTGGAAAATCAACCACCCAGACCGGCTTAAACCGTTCTTGAATCATCCCCATGTCTTCACCGATTTTGCAGCGCAAGGCACCCATCGAGTCATTGACTACCTTAGCGGAATCTGCGCCAAAGAAGACGATATCGCCATCTTGTGCGCCCACACGCGCCAAAATTTCCATTGCCTGATCTGGGAAGAACTTAACGATTGGCGACTGCAATCCATCTAATCCAGCAGACAAATCATTGACCTTAATGTACGCCAAGCCTTTGGCGCCATAAATCGAAACGAACTTGGTGTATTCGTCAATTTCTTTACGCGACAAGCGGCCGCCTTGTGGAACACGCAACGCCACAACCCGCCCTTTTGGATCTCGTGCAGGGGCTGCGAAAACCTTGAAATCAATTTCTTGCAAGAGATCGGCCACATCGACCAGCGTCATATCAATACGCAAATCAGGACGATCAATACCGTATTTTTGTACCGCTTCAGCATAGGTCATATGCGGGAAGTCGTAATCAAACTCATAGCCAATCGCTTCTTTAAAGATATGCTTTGCCAAACCTTCCATCATCGCCATGACCTGCTCTTGGTCCATAAACGAAGTTTCCATATCCAGCTGAGTAAACTCAGGTTGACGGTCGGCACGCAAATCCTCATCACGGAAACAACGCGTAATTTGATAATAACGATCAAAGCCAGACATCATCAACAGCTGTTTAAACAATTGTGGTGACTGCGGCAAAGCAAAGAATTTATTGGGATGCGTGCGACTTGGAACCAAGTAATCGCGTGCGCCTTCTGGCGTGGATTTGGTCAAAATTGGAGTTTCCATATCCATAAAACCATTTGCGTCCAGATAAGCACGCATCGCTTTGGTAACGGTGTAACGCAATTTAAGGTTTTTCTGCATCTCGTTACGACGCAAATCAATGTAACGATATTTCAGGCGTGTCTCTTCGCCCACATTCTTTTCATCCAATTGAAAAGGGATCGGTTCAGCCATACTTAACACATCAAGACTTTGCGCGACAATTTCAATTTTACCGGTGTTCATATTGGGGTTTACGGTTTCGGGGCTGCGAGCGATGACCTTACCACGAATACTCAAAACGCACTCAGAACGCAATTTCTCTGCCTTAGCAAGTTCAGCATTTTCAGGGTTAACAACAATCTGCACCACCCCTTCGCGATCGCGCAAATCAATAAAAATCACCCCACCATGATCACGACGACGGTGCACCCACCCAGCCACTTGTACGGTTTGTTCGATCAATGTCTCTGTAACTTGCCCACAATAATGCGTACGCATATCTTTTTAACCCTTTGCTATCACTTGCTAATACGGAATTTAAAACAGTGTTTGCTGAACCCTTAAGCCTTCTCGGTCGAAACCAACTGCGCTTGTTCAGCACTGGAATTTTTTGCCGGTAATATGTCCGGTGCTACCACCCCGCCGGAAATTACCATTTTCAAGGCGTCATCAACGTTCATATCCAGTTTTATGGCTTCACTTTTATCCACCATAATAAAAAAACCTGAGGTGGGATTTGGCGTAGTCGGCACAAAAAGATTTAACACATTTGGCAAACCCGTCTTGATTTGTGGCTCAGCCAAGTTTTTTCCGGTTTGAAAAGCCAAGGTCCACATCCCTTTGCGTGGATACTCAACCAAATAGACGTTTTGAAAGGTCTGATCACCCGAACCAAACACCGCTTCGGCAATTTGTTTGACCGCCTTATAAATACTTCTTACCAACGGAATCCGTGCCAGTAATGATTCCCACAAACCGACCAGCTTACTGCCCAAGAGGTTGGCCACAAGAATTCCGGTTGATAGTATCAGCACAAAAGACAATAAAATCCCTAAACCGGGGATGTCCATGCCAAACAACACTTCTGGACGATACTGCATCGGCAGCAGCAATAAACTGCGATCAAACAGATCAACCAAAAACTTGATGACCGCCAAGGTCACACCTAAAGGCAACCAAACTAACAGACCGGCGATCAAATAACGCTTAAGCCAAGACATGAGGACCACCAACGCAAAATTAAGCACATCATTATATAGGAATCGTTAGCGATTTTGAAAAAGGAAAGCGGCCGAACACGAAGCAAATAATGAATGGCCAGAATGGCGGTTAAGATTGCGCAGAATCGAACTTATTCAATAAGTTCTCTAAGAATTACTAAGAAAGCGCTGAACAAGGCTTGCATTTTCGTCTTGAAGGCGCGTACTCACGGAGGCTAATCAGGGCGTGTTTCCCGCCTTGCTAAACATAGAGCTCAATGGGAGGGTCTTTGGCAAGGCGCTTGATCAAATCGCCGCGGGTAATAATCCCAACAGGCTGTTCATTCTGATTCATGACCACCAAGGCACCGACCCGATAAAAGCTTAAAACCTGAGCTACCTGTCGAATATCCGTAGTGCGCTGCGTACTGACCACCTGCTTGAGCATGGCTTGCTGTACCGTCCGCTCTGCGCCAAATTCAATTTGGCCTTTTTCATCGATTAGCAACTTCTGCAATAGGGCCTCACGTGTCAATAGCCCTACCAGTACCGCTTCTCGAACGACCGGCAGATAGTCAATTTGCAAGCGATTCATCCGCTCATAGGCTTGGGCTAAACTGGCTTCTTGATTGATCGTAATAATCGGCTCGGACATAATCTCTGCCACCTGTACCACTTGCCGCCGTTGATTCGAATGACGAACACCTTGATAGGCTTGCAGCGCTTTTTGGCCAGGATTAGCTGTGCGCCCTTCATCCGGCTTCAATGCATCTAAGCGCGTATCCTCTACCTGATTCACGCGTGTAGCTGGGTCCACTTTTAGCATCGGTAACTGCTGTACCGACATTGCCAACGATTGCCCTTCTGGCGTGTAAACGATAAACATCACCCCTCCCCAACCGTTTTTTTTCAGCGGTAATACTTTATCGGCCGAACAGAGAAAGTATAAAGAGACCTTTGCACGAGTCAACGCATGAATAATAAAGGAAAAAACCCACGCTAAAATCACTGACTGCATTTTGCTCAGCCCTGCTTGCGTATTTTCATTAAAATACGTTCTCTAATTTGCTCACGGATGAACCTCTTGCACGCTCAACTTCGTATTTACCAAGAACGCATTAATCACTACTTAGAAGAGAAACTGGCCGACCTTAGCGCCCGTTATTGCCCTGAAAAGTTGGCGCAAGCCCTTGCCTATGCCACACTGGATCAAGGCAAGCGCCTCAGACCCGCACTGGTTTACGCAATCGGGGAGGCGCTGGAACTCCCCGTCGAACAACTGCACGCCCCCGCTGCGGCCATCGAATTGATTCACTGCTACTCTCTGGTGCACGATGACTTGCCAGCGATGGACGATGACCATTTACGCCGAGGCAAACCCACAACGCACATCCAATTTGATGAGGCAACGGCGATTTTAGTAGGCGATGCTCAACAAAGTCTCGCCTTCCAAATCTTGGCAGAAGACCCACAGATCAGCGACTCAGCCAAAATTGAGATGGTCAAAATCTTGGCGCACGCAGCAGGCCCATCAGGCATGGTTGGCGGCCAGCAAATCGATATGGACTGCGCAGGAAATTTACCAGACCAACAAGCGCTGCAGCAGATGCACCTCATGAAAACCGGAGCCTTGATTGAAGCCGCTCTCCTATTAGGGGCTTGCCAAACCCCTCAATACCCGCAAATCAAAGCCCTACTTAGTCAGTATGCCCAAGCGATTGGACTGGCTTTTCAAGTGCAAGATGACATTTTAGATATTGAATCGACCACAGAAACGCTTGGCAAACCCCAAGGTTCGGACCTCAATGCGGATAAATCCACCTACCCTAAACTACTCGGGCTGGCACAATCTAAACAGTTGCGCGACCAACTGATTGCCCAAGCTCTAGAACGGTTGCAACAACTTCCTAGTCAAAGTTCTTTTCTTGAGGCGCTAACACATTACATTGGTCAGCGTGATAAATAACAAAATGCGTTGAGATGAAAAAGACAATTCATTTCAGCGACTTACCTTTAAAAGCCTCACTCAATTCAGTATAATTGTGTGTTTATTTTTGTTTGGCAGGACCCTTTTTATGGCGCAAACCTTTGTTTTAAAAACCGTGCTGGATTTTGCCGCGGCGCACACGCTCAAAGATTACCCTGGGGATTGTGCCAAGTTACACGGCCATAACTGGAAAATCGAGGTGCAAATTGTCGGTAATCAGCTCAATGAAATTGGAATGGTCGTCGATTTTAAAGACATTAAACGTCATGCAAAAGAAGTGGTAAAAGCACTGGATCACACTTATCTGAACGATCACCCGCACTTTCAGCACCGTAACCCGACGGCTGAAAACATTGCACAATTTTTGTTCCAGCAAATTCAGGCCAGAATTGCCACCCCACAGATCCAAATGCACTCCATCACCGTTTGGGAAAATGACCGCAACTGCGTGATTTACAGTGAATAACCCAAACCCTTCAACCGGAAGGGTTTGAGCTTCTCAATGAGACAAGATCCATGGACAGCCCAATCATCCACCTAACGCAACCGTTGTTTGAGCTCCCCTTCGGTCTCACACTCTTCATCGCTCTTATCCTTGGCTTGATTGTAGGCAGCTTTCTCAGCATGCTAACCTACCGCTTACCCCGCCAACTGCTGGAAGCCGATGCAAATACCCCGCACTACCAGATTTTAAGTAAAGGCCGTTCACACTGCCCACACTGCCACAGTCCGCTTCCATGGTACCGCTTAATTCCGGTTTTCAGTTGGCTTGCCAGTCGTGGGCGCTGCCATCACTGCAAGCAAGCCATTTCAACGCGCTATCCATTAATTGAACTGAGCAGCGCGGCTTTAACTATGGCGGTGGTTTGGCAATTTGGCTTATCGATTACCGGTCTGGCTGCCCTAGTATTTGTATGGATACTGCTGGCCATTAGCGTTATAGACTGGGAATTTCAACTGATCTTAGACTCTCTCAGTCTGCCTTTGCTCTGGCTTGGCCTTTTGCTCAATACGCAAACGCTGTTCACTTCTCTTGAATCTGCCGTATGGGGAGCCGCCTTGGGTTACCTGATTTTATGGCTAGTTTTTCATGGTTTCCGTTTGTTCACCGGAAAAGAAGGAATGGGATATGGTGACTTTAAAATGCTAGCGGCACTGGGCGCCTGGTTTGGCGTCGAAACTTTGAATCAACTCATTTTAATTGCCGCGCTCAGCAGCTTGGTCATTACTTTGCTACAGGTTTGGCTTGCCGGCAAAAAACAAAGCAGCCCTTTCGCATTTGGACCTTTCCTTGCCCTAGCTGGGCTCGTCACCTTATTCTTTGGCCCAATCTGATTGACCAAACGGGGCGGCATTTTTCAATATCCAATAAAAAAACCGGAAATTTCCGGCTTTTTTATCAAGACAAACCAAATGAAAATGTTTGCTAACTACCGATCTTTTCGGCATTCTCTTTGCAAACCTCTACCATCTTCAATCCATTACTCTTGGCAAAGTTCATCACATACTGGAACATAATTGGATTTTTAACCTCCAACTCCGTATCAAGGATTAAGCACTTTTCCCCTTCGTAAAGTTCTGGATGCAGCAAATCCGAATAGACCAAGCGATGTGAATCACCAAAAGTGGCGCCCATCGATGAGATTCGATCTATCCAATCACTGGGTCTAAACTTGCGACCGTCTTCAGTCACCCCTTGAATCACGTATTTACAGTACACTTCTACTCTTGCCTATCTAGCCATCTAAAAAACTGCGTGGGATTTTAACATAACTCCTTAAAATTCCGAGGGGTCAATCCATTATTTTTAGGCCAGCGCCTAATCCTTCAATCTTCGCTTGAGATGGGCACAAATCTGCCAAATCCCACTCAATTGCGGCGCAAAAAATGGCATAATACCCTACTTTGTATGCGTCCTTTGGCGCTGTTAAACTGTATAACCTAATTCTGCCGCCTTTTTCGGTGGCCGGTTACGAGAAAAAGTTACTTATCATGAGCCATTATCAGACTGACGATTTACGGATTAAAAACATTACCGAAGTTCGCTCGCCACGTGAATTACATGAACTCTATCCGATTACCGAAACCGCCGCACAAACGGTGTATGACACCCGTCAGCAAATTCATAACATCCTCGTTGGACGAGACGACCGAATTCTTGTGGTCATTGGCCCTTGCTCAATCCATGATCCGATTGCAGCACGCGATTATGCTGCGCAGTTAAAAGGCCAAATTGAAACCCATAAAAACGATCTGCTGATTGTTATGCGCGTGTATTTCGAAAAACCGCGCACCACGGTTGGTTGGAAAGGATTGATTAACGATCCAAACCTGGATGAGTCGTTTGAA
The DNA here is from genome assembly GCA_016936535.1 of Thiotrichales bacterium. Classification (GTDB taxonomy): domain Bacteria; phylum Pseudomonadota; class Gammaproteobacteria; order Thiomicrospirales; family Thiomicrospiraceae; genus Thiomicrorhabdus. Next base: position 38,286 of record JAFGXP010000017.1, read on the forward strand.
ATCAATAAAGGTCTTGGTCTGGCGCGCAAACTGCTCTCCGATGTGAATAACATGGGGGTTCCCGCCGCTACCGAATTCTTGGACCTCATTTCGCCGCAATACATTGCCGATCTGGTGGCTTGGGGCGCGATTGGTGCCAGAACCACTGAAAGCCAAGGACACCGTGAACTGGCCTCCGGTTTATCTTGTCCAGTTGGCTTTAAAAATGGAACCGATGGGAGCTTCCGAGTTGCTGTTGACGCCATCCGCGCAGCCAATAACCCGCACATTTTCATGTCTTTAACCAAAGAAGGCCATTCTGCCATTTTTGAAACCACTGGCAACCAAGATTGTCACGTCATCTTGCGTGGCGGCAACCAAGGGCCAAACTATGAACCGCAATTTGTTGAAGAAGCGGTCAAACAACTCGCCCATGCTGGAGTGCAAACACGGTTAATGGTCGATTGCAGCCACGCGAATAGCAATAAAGACCATAAGCGCCAGATGTTAGTTGCCCGCTCAATTAGCGAACAACTCACCGCCGGTTCCGATGCTATTATGGGTGCGATGGTCGAAAGCCATCTCGTCGAAGGCCGCCAAGAGGTCATGCCTGGCAAACAACTCACTTATGGTCAAAGCATTACCGATGCCTGTATTGATTGGGATGAAAGCCTTGAATTGCTGGGATTGCTGGCCGAAGGTGTTCGCGCTCGCCGCGCTCTACGCCAAACCCTTTCCGACGACTAGACTCGCGCTAGATATATGGATAAAAAAACCCTGTCTGCGTACAGGGTTTTTGGTTTAAAACGGAACCAAATTTAACAGCCTTATTCGTTTACTAGACTAAAAATGATCATAACCGTGATAGTTTTCCACTGAGAACGGCTTGCCAAACCATAAAACCTCGGTCACTCCGCTGTCAGTTATCTGCCCAATTTGACTCAATGAAACTCCCATCCTGCGCGCCAATTGCTGAAGTTGCGGCCATCGTTCTGGAGCCACACTTAAGCAGAGCTGATAATCATCCCCGCCACTCAGAGGCAAACGCCAATAATCCGGTTGCTTATCGCAAAGCAGGCGTAAAGCGCGAGAGCAAGGCACCGCCTCAAGTTCAATCCGCGCGCCAAATGACTGCCCCGACATTTTTGAAGAAGCCTTAAGTAAATGCCCTAGGTCTTGCAATAAACCGTCGGAAACATCAATAGCCGACCGTACCAACGGAAAAAGACTTTGCGCAAAACCTACTTGTGGCCAAGGTCGATTTAAAGCCAGTATGGCATCTTTTTGTTGCATCTCCGTCAGCAAGCTTCTCTCATCTTCCGGCAAACGATTCAACGCCAAAAGCAAACCCAAGGCCGCATCCCCCAGCTGTTCAGTCACTACAATCAAATCACCAATCTGAGCTGAGGAACGCAACAATGCTTGTCCAGAACGCACCAGCCCTTTTGCACTGACCGTCAAGGTTAGAAGTGAAGAGCGCGTGGTATCCCCTCCAACGAGCGGAATAGGCAATCCCAGCTTCGCGATTAAATCAGCAAAACCTTGGCTGAACGCACTCATCCAAGCTTCATTCTGAGCAAGATTTGGAGGCAGACTGACCGCCAACGAAAACCCAAGCGGCGTCGCGCCCATGGCAGCTAAATCACTGAGATTCACCGCCAATGCCTTCCAAGCAATATCTGCCGCTGCGGTTTCCTCTGGAAAATGCACGCCACAAACCAAGGTATCAGTGACCACAACCAACTGATGATCGGGCGCAATGCTAATTAAAGCCCCATCGTCACCAATTCCTAAATCCCCGGCTGGCAGGCCAGCTCCTAGCGGAGCAAAATAACGTTCGATTAAATTGAACTCCATCCCTAACCTCTTGCTTCATGCGCACTCGATAACGAAAAAGCCCTCAAAATGAGGGCTTTCACCAAACTCTGACTAGGCTGCGTTCTAATCAGCAGTGCGAGCTTGATACTCTTGTGGCCGCGCTTGTTGCGCCACTCGGTCTAAGATGCCATTGATAAACTTATGACTCTCATCGGCACCAAATACCTTGGCCAATTCGACCGCTTCATTGATAACAACTTTATAAGGAATTTCGATCTTATCGCGCAATTCGTAGGTGCCAATCCGTAAAATGGCTTTTTCAACCGGATCCAAACGCTTGAGGTCGCGATCTATAAAATCAACGAATAAGGCATCCAAGGCCTCACTTTGCAGAATAATTTGGCTTAAAAGCTCTTTAAACAACTCAAAATCGAGATGCTGTAAGTAGCCATCCTCACTAAACTGCTTCATAATCTCAAGCGCGGATGCTTGCGTCAGTTGCCACTGATACAACCCTTGTAAAGCGGCACGGCGCGATTGACTACGCGGTGAAACCGGCTGACTTTTTTCTACTACTTCTTCGCCTTTTCCAGGCTGAATCGAATCGGAAATATTCATTAGATTTGCTTCAACACATTAACCATTTCAATTGCCGCAAGCGTGCACTCCACGCCTTTATTACCTGCTTTGGTGCCCGAACGTTCAATCGCTTGTTCAATACTATCAACCGTCAAAACACCAAAAGAAACCGGCACGCCCGTTTGCAACTGAACTTGACCAATTCCCTTGACGCACTCGCCAGCCACATAATCAAAATGGGGAGTACCACCACGAATCACTGCGCCAATGGCAACAATTGCATCAAATTCACCGGATTGCGCCAGTTTGTTCACGGCCAATGGAATTTCAAAGGCACCCGGAACCATGACCTTGGTAATGTTTTCAGCCGAACCACCATGACGCACAACGGTGTCAATGGCGCCCGCCACAAGATGATCAACCACAAAGCTGTTAAAACGACCTACCACTAAACCAATTTTCATGCCTGATGCGGTCAAATTTCCTTCAATTACTTTCATGTTTCCAGAGCCTCTTCTGCTTTCTTCTCTTGTTAAGCCATCGCCGTCAGAACGGTTTTGCTAAATAGCCGCATATTGTGCCACAAAAAACTGCTTTTAAGCAGCAAAGCCAATATGGATTCACCATGCAAACCCAGAACACGGTATTTAAACGGGTTTTCTGACCTTTTTAACGGTTTTTCTTGGCTAACACCTCAACAATTTCCAAGCCAAAACCGCTTAACGCCGTCATCTTCATTGCCGAACCAATCACCTTGAGTTTTTTTATGCCCAAATCTGAAATGATTTGTGCGCCTAAACCGTAGGTTTTGGTATCGTCAGGGTTTTGGGTCTCAGGTACCTTAATACCTCGATCTTGCATTTGATAACGCTGGATTTTATCCAATAATGCTCCAGGCTCTTCATGTTTTCGCAGAACCACAATCGCGCCACTGCCTTCAGCGGCAATTTGTGCCATCGCCGCTTGTAGCGACCAACCGCATTCACGACGTTGTGACCCAAACACATCACACAAAGTATCAAGCATATGCACTCTTACCGCAGTGGGCGTTTGGGCATCAATTTGCCCATATACCAACGCAAAGTGCGCTTTCTGATCGAGCGTATCCTGGTAGCCAACCAAACGAAAATCGCCGAACTCAGTGGGCAGTTGACATTCGGAAACGCGCTCAATGGTTTTCTCATTTTGCAGGCGATATTCAATTAGATCCGCAATGGTTCCAATTTTAATACCGTGGATTTGAGCATAAGCCTCCAGGTCATCACGTCGAGCCATGGAGCCGTCTTCATTCATGATTTCAACAATCACGGAAGCAGGTTCAAAACCGGCTAAACGAGCCAAATCACACCCAGCTTCCGTATGTCCCGCTCGGGTTAAGACTCCACCCGGTTGAGCCATGAGCGGAAAAATATGGCCAGGGGTAACAATATCTTGCGGCCCCGCGCCTTTGGTGACGGCTGTACGAACAGTCACCGCACGATCAGCGGCAGAAATCCCCGTTGTGACCCCCTTAGCTGCTTCAATCGACACCGTAAAATTAGTTCCGTGCGGATCCGTGTTATCGCGAACCATTAGCGGCAAATGCAGCTGATTGCAGCGCTGACGCGTCATTGTCAAACAAATCAAACCCCGTCCATATCGAGCCATGAAATTGATATCTTCGGCGGTAACCGTTTCCGCAGGCACCAAAAGATCACCTTCATTTTCACGATCTTCGTCATCCATCAAAATGACCATCTTGCCTTGCTTGTAATCTTCAATCAGTTCTTGAATTGTATTTAATGCCATCTTCAGTTGTATCCGTGTTGAGCTAAAAAGTCTTCCGTGATTGCGGGTTGTTTTGCGCCTGTTGAGCCCTCTGCCTGCAACATCCGCTCAAGATAACGAGCCAGTAAATCCACCTCTAGGTTCACTTCACTGCCCACTTCGAGCGTTTTAATGGTGGTTTCTTGCCGAGTATGGGGCACAATATTGATATCAAACTGACAGTCATGCACCGAATTTACCGTTAGGCTGATGCCGTTCACACAGATAGATCCCTTCGCGGCAATGTATTTGCATAGGGCGTCTGGAGCTTGAATCTGATAGCGCCAAGAACGCGCTTCTTGTGCAATCCCCTTAACGACCCCAACGCCATCAACATGTCCGCTGACCAAGTGACCGCCAAGCCGATCTTGCAATCGCAAGGCCTTTTCCAAATTCACGAGATAACCAACCTGCCAGCGCTGAGCAGTGGTCACTTTTAGGGTTTCAGCAGAAACATCGGCCACATAATAATCTGCACCCAACTCAATCGCGGTGAGGCAGATGCCATTGGCCGCAATCGAATCGCCAATTTGCACATCGGCTATCGGCAATTTTCCCGTACCGATTGTCACCCGCCAATCCCCTGATTGCACTTCGATTTTGCGGATTTTTCCTTCCGCTTGAATAATTCCGGTAAACATCCTATTTCCTCTCTTCGATTTCTGGTTTGGACTGGCTCTGCGTCACAGGCAGCAACTGCAAATGCAAATCCTCTCCACAGCGCTCAACATCTTGCAGTTGCCAAACCAAACGCTGAGCCATCGTGTCTAAACCGGGTAGTACAAACATCGGCTTAGCCAGATCACCCATTAACACCGGTGCAATAAAAACATGCAATTCGTTCACCAAACCCGACTGCATAAAGGCGCCAGCCGCTATGGCACCACTTTCTACCAATACATCGTTTATCTGCTCTTCTTCAGCTAGATAACGCAAGATCGCTTCAATTTCTAGACGATCCTCCTGTGCGGCAACCGCAACTAAGTCAACCCCTTGCTGTAGAAACTGTTCAACAATCTCCGGACTTGCTTCTACAGCTTGCCGAGTGGTCATCACCAAATTTCGGCCTCCGCTTTGCAGCAACTTTGCATCAAATGGCAAACTGAGATGAGGATCCAACACCACTTTTAAAGGGTGTGCGTCCAACTCAGTGAGATGTAAGCGCGTCAGCTCAGTTGGCGACAAACGAACATTCATTGAAGGGTCATCGGCCAGCACCGTGCCAATCCCTAAGACAACCGCCCCGGCTTGAGCGCGCATTTGATGCACTTTTTCGCGCGCCGCGGCACCGGTAATCCACTGGCTCTCTCCACTGGCCATGGCCGTGCGACCATCGAGACTGCTGGCCATTTTTAGACGGACATAGGGCAAGCCTTGACGCATTCTCTGCAAAAAGCCACGATTGAGTCTCTCCGCTTGCTCCGCCTTCAATCCCACCTGAACATCCACGCCCGCTGCCTTAAGACGCGCCACGCCGGTTCCCGCAACCAACGGATTGGGATCGGTCATCGCCACCCAAACTTTCGCCACTTGCGCATCAATTAAAGCATCGCAACACGGCGGCGTGCGCCCATAATGTGAACAGGGTTCAAGAGTGACATAAGCGGTTGCCCCCTGCACAGACTCTCCGCGAGCACTGGCATCTGCCAAAGCTTCTTTTTCTGCATGTGGCTGCCCAGCTTTCTTATGCCAACCTTCACCAATAATGCGCCCTTCCTTTACCAGAACACACCCCACACAAGGATTGGGCTTGGTGCTGTAACGGCCTTGCTCAGCCAGTTCGAGCGCGCGTTCCATAAAACGGCTATCGTTATCATCCCAAGCATTCACTCTCTAGACTCCCGTATTGTTAAGGAATACGCAGAATAAGTCCCCATTGACTTCAGCGAGGATTTGCAAGGAGCAAATTCTAGGCTTGCCTCGAAATGCTTAGCCAAAGCGAGGGGTGAGAAGCGTAACAACGAAGTTGTCCTTGCCAGCCTCGCCCGTTGGGGCTTTGAAGAATTTAGCTGTGCTGTGTTGCCTGTTCTTGTCAGGTCTAGACATGACTGCGAACAGTCGCCTTGCTCAGCCAAATTCTTCTGTGCCTGAAGCCATTTGGATTTGTTCTGCGTTTCCTTAAGTCTTTGCTGTGGTCGAAACCATTAGGCGCTCAATCTCTTCGCGAAACGCATTCACATCCTGAAAAGAACGATAAACTGAGGCAAAACGCACATAGGCTACCTGATCCAATTCGCTGAGCTCATCCATCAACCATTCACCAATTTGACTTGAAGAGAGCTCGCGCACCCCTTCCGTCATCGCTCGCTTAATAATTTTATTGACCACCTGATCCATCGACTCGCTGGCCACTGGGCGCTTTTCCAAGGCCTTTATTAATCCTCGACGAATCTTTTCCTCATCAAAACGCTCGCGATTACCGTCGCTTTTGATAATGCGCGGCAGTGACAACTCAGCGGATTCGTAAGTGGTAAAACGCTCACCGCAATGGATACATTCTCGACGCCGACGAACCTGCACCCCTTCCGTGGCTAAGCGCGAATCGACAACTTTCGTATCCGGTGCATTACAAAATGGACAGTGCATGTAACTCCTTAAGCATTTGCTTATTTAGTTGCGCTCTAAATGTGAAAAAACCACCAGATATGGTGGTTTTTTATTTTCAGGGGTGTTTATAACACAGGGCGCTGCTTGGTGCTAGCATCATCCAAAATCACGCTCACTTGTAAACGGGTTTGCGTGCACAAAGCTCGCTGACTTTAGCGCGAACTTCCGCAACCACCGTTTCATCCCAAGATTGCGCGCTTTGATCACAAGCATCAATCACGTCGCACATCCAATGGGCAAGCTGCGTACAATCGGCAACATCAAACCCACGAGTCGTGGCCGCTGGCGTACCGACACGAATCCCCGAAGTCACAAACGGCGACATCGGATCGTTTGGCACCGAGTTCTTGTTAATCGTGATATGCGCTGCATCCAGTGCGGCATCGACCAACTTACCGGTCAGCCCCTTCTTAATTAGGCTGACAAGAAACAAATGGTTTTGGGTACCACCAGACACCACATCACAACCCCGCTCAACAAAGACCTGTGCCATTGCTTGCGCATTTTTAACAACATCTTCACAGTAGGTTTTCCAAGAAGGCTCTAAACACTCTTTGAAAGCCACTGCTTTGGCCGCCATCACATGCACCAAAGGCCCGCCTTGACCACCTGGAAAAATCGCCGAGTTAAATTTCTTTTCCAAATCGGGGTTTGCCTTTGCCAAAATCAAACCGCCACGTGGACCGCGCAGCGTTTTGTGAGTGGTCGTGGTGACCACATCTGCAAATGGCACTGGATTGGGATAAACACCACCGGCAACCAAACCGGCAACGTGCGCCATATCCACAAACAAATAGGCGCCAACCGAATCGGCAATAGCACGGAAGCGTGCCCAATCGATAATCTGTGAATAGGCAGAGAAGCCAGCAATAATCATTTTCGGCTTGTGTTCAGTAGCAAGCGCTTGCACTTCGTCATAATCAATTTGGCCGGTTACTGGATCAATTCCGTATTGCACGGCATGGTACATTTTGCCGGAAAAGCTAACGTGCGAACCGTGCGTTAAATGCCCGCCATGCGCCAAACTCATGCCAAGAATGGTATCGCCCGGCTCGCACAACGCCATATAAACCGCAGCATTCGCCTGTGAACCCGAGTGTGGCTGAACGTTAGCGTAATCGGCGCCAAACAACTGTTTAGCGCGATCAATGGCGGCCTGCTCAACAATGTCGGCAAATTCACAGCCACCGTAATAACGTTTTCCGGGATAGCCTTCCGCGTATTTATTGGTGAAATAAGAACCTTGAGCTTCCATAACGCGCGGACTGGTATAGTTTTCGGATGCAATTAACTCAATATGCGACTCTTGACGTTGTTCTTCGTTTTTAATCGCTTCTGCAATTAAATCGTCATATCCGGCAATCGTCATGGATTTGGTAAACATTCTTTAGCTCTCCGTAAGGTTCCAAAAGCAGCGGTCACTTTCGCACTGCAACTGCCGCAACGCGGACCGGCTCGGTCAAATTAAAGCGCAAATTTTAATCTTTTTGCTCGGCTTGGGCAAATTTATGCCAGAAATTGTCTTTTGCTCGTCAAAAGCCGAATGATAGGGCTTTCCCTGCTTGGGGATTGTCGGTAAACTTGCGCTCATTCAATTTATATTCATACTTATTTTGAGCCCTAAGACCGATTATGGTGAGGCTCCAACACGACTCGTAACAGGATGAACTGCATGGCGCAATTTGTATACACCATGAACCGCGTGGGCAAGGTAGTCCCACCTAATCGTCATATTCTTAAAGACATCTCCTTGTCGTTTTTTCCAGGCGCGAAAATCGGCGTTCTGGGCCTTAACGGTTCGGGTAAATCCACCCTATTGCGCATTATGGCGGGTGTGGACACGGACATTGTCGGCGAAGCGCGTCCGCAACCCGGCATCAAAATCGGCTATTTGGCACAAGAACCTCAACTTGATGAAACGAAAGACGTTCGCGGCAACATTGAACTGGCCGTTATGCAGGTAAAAAATGCGTTGGCCGAATTGGATGCCGTCTATGCAGCCTATGCGGAGCCCGATGCGGATTTTGATGCGCTGGCCAAAAAGCAGGGACAAATCGAAGACCTCATTCAAGCGATGGACGGCCATAATCTTGATCGCAATCTTGAAATTGCCGCCGATGCATTGCGCCTCCCGCCATGGGATGCCGATGTCTCAAAACTTTCTGGCGGGGAAAAACGCCGAGTTGCTTTGTGCAAACTGCTGCTTGAAAAGCCGGATATGCTGCTACTTGACGAACCGACTAACCATCTCGATGCCGAATCTATTGCTTGGTTAGAGCGCTTTTTGTGTGAATTCCCGGGTACTGTTGTCGCCATCACGCACGACCGTTACTTTTTAGATAATGCGGCAGAATGGATTCTTGAACTCGATCGTGGAGAAGGCATTCCCTATCAAGGAAATTACTCTTCTTGGTTAGAGCAGAAAGAAAAACGTTTGGAACAGGAAGCAAAAACCGAAGCAGCACGAATGAAGACCATTCAAAGCGAATTGGAATGGGTTCGTCAAGGCGCCAAAGCACGGCACGCCAAATCAAAAGCGCGCCTAGCTCGCTTTGAAGAACTCAGCTCGCAAGAGCATCAAAAGCGTAATGAAACCAATGAAATCTTTATTCCGGTGGCCGAGCGTTTGGGTGAAAAGGTGATTGAAATTGAGCACCTCTCTAAATCCTATGGTGACCGCCTACTGATTGATGACCTTTCTTTCCGCTTACCACAAGGGGGGATTGTCGGAATTATTGGTGCCAACGGTGCTGGTAAATCAACGCTTTTTAAAATGCTTACCGGGAAAGAACAACCCGACTCAGGCTCAATCGAATTTGGTGAAACGGTTAAACTCTCTTTTGTGGACCAGAGCCGCGATGCGTTGGATGACAAAAAAAGCGTTTGGGAAGAGATCTCAGAGGGTAATGATATTTTTATGGTGGGCAACATTGAGGTCAACTCACGTGCCTATTGCAGCCGCTTCAACTTTAAAGGCGGTGACCAACAGAAAAAAATTGGTCAACTGTCTGGTGGTGAACGCAATCGAGTACACCTCGCCAAGATGCTGCGCAGCGGTGGCAACGTTCTCTTACTCGATGAGCCAACCAACGATTTGGATGTTGAAACCTTGCGTGCTCTTGAAGAAGCCCTGTTGGAATTTGCCGGCTGTGCCGTCGTTATTTCCCACGATCGCTGGTTCTTGGACCGAATTGCAACCCATATTCTGGCATTTGAGGGGGATTCGCATGTCGAGTGGTTTGAGGGGAACTTCAGCGATTATGAAGCCGATCTTAAGCGACGTAAGGGAGCCGATGCCTCTCAACCTCATCGCATCAAATACAAGCCGATTAGCAAAAAAGGCGCTTAATTCGTAAGCTTTCGTGCCCCAAAGGAGTTCACATGCGTACCGCCTTAGACCAAAGTCATTCGCATCTTGAAGCCATTGCCAATGCCATGCCTGACCCTATTTTTATTATGGGCCAGGATGGTACCTATCTTGATATCATTGGCGGGCAAGAGCGCACACTCTACGCCGATGGCCGTGGGTTAATTGGCAAAAACTATCGCGATGTGCTGCCAGAAAAAATGGCAGAACGCTTTTTAAGAGTTGTGCAAAAAGCCATCGCCAGCAATCACTTGCAAGAAATCGAGTACCAACTGGCCAATGAAGAGGTCAGTGGTATTGCCGAAGGCCCAAGCGGCGGTCAGTGGTATGAAGCACGAGTTTATCCGGTAAACAGTGATCACTACGGTCAACCTGCCGTAATTTGGCTGGCGATTAACATCACTGGGCGCAAGCATATGGAAGAGCAGATTGAGCATCTCTCGGCCAATGACCCCTTAACCAACTTGTACAATCGTGATTTTTTCTTAGACCTGTTGAATGAAGAAATTCAACGCAGCAAAATGAACAACCAGGCACTTTCGCTGATTAAAATCAATTTGGATTGTTTTAAAAACATTACTGACGGTTACGGTCATGAAATGGGCGACAAGGCCATTCTCGGTGCCGCTCATGCGATTCAAAGCGTGGTAAAAGAAATGGGGCCGATTGGTCGTCTTAGCTGCGATCAATTTATGATTGCCTTACCTGAAGTAAAAGGCGTTGATGCCTTACGCATCGGCAAGTTAATTCAAGAAAAAATTGTGGCGCACAAAATTAAACTGGATGCGGAGCAAAGTACTCGTTTAACCAGTCATGCTGGCGTTACCGAATTGCGTAGCCCAGAAGAAGACAGTTATCAACTGTTAAAAAGGGTAAACCAAGCCATTCACTCTTTGGCAGCTAGCCGAGAAATTATCCGTATTGCTTAGAAAAACGAGCGTAAAAGAAACGATCGTAAAAACGACAATCCAAAACGTGTAAACAGGCTCAAACCCGTACAGACAATCCGTGACAACTGTTTTGTATTGACAAAACAGTTGTCCCCACACTCAAAGGAGAGACTCATGCGCCCTATCCAAAAACTCGGTCAACTGCTCATTCTCGCACTGGCTTTTTTCGGTTGGCACACCCATGCCCTTGCCGCAGACGATGGAGCGAAAGTGGTCTATCACGTTGACTTTGCTGACCCCACTCGCTATTCGGCTACCCTAACGTCCATCAACAATATTCTTAATTTTTATGAAAATGAGTTGATGAGTGCCGATGTGCATCTGGTGTTCGTGGGTCAAGGCCTGCGTTTTAGCACAGACGATGCGCTAAAAGGAACCCCCTATCAGCATGATGCGCCCTTGCTAGAACGACGTGATGAACTCAAGGGTCGTTTAGACGCACTGATCAATGTCCGCGGGGTAAAAGTCCATTTATGCGACAAAACCCGTGAAGAAGTAGGATTAGAAGGGGCGAAGGTTTATAAAGGTATCGAACTCACCTCTTCCGGCGTAGCAAAAATTGCCATTTTGCAATCGGAAGGCTATGCCTACTTAAAAATTCAATAGAGGCACTCGCTGGTTTTTTAGCACCATTGAAGTGCAAATTGCCCGCTGCCTGCCCCACATCCGCCCAAGTAAAATTGCCTTGGGCGTTTTTTATTCTTTAACCGAAATTTTTCTTTTGTTTTACTCGTTTTTCCAGTAAATTTTGCCTAGTTTTTCGCGTTAGCAACAGCGTTTTGCGCTGCCAATAATGTCTTGAATTCTCCCGCTACCTTTTATCTTGGAGTTCGGTCATGTATCCATTTACCAAAAAAACTGTTTTGCTCAGCCTAAATGCCACCTTTTTGGCGGCCGCCACCGCATTCAGTGCGAGCGCAAATGCGCAAGAAACCTTGCATGTTTATAACTGGTCTGACTACATTGCCGATGAAACGGTTGCGAATTTTGAAAAAGCGTCTGGCATTAAGGTGGTCTATGACGTTTATGATTCCAACGAGGTGCTTGAGGCCAAGCTATTAGCAGGAAAGAGTGGCTATGATTTGGTTTTCCCTACCGCCCGTCCTTTCGTTGACCGTCATATCAAGGCCGGCATCTATCAAAAGCTAGACAAGGCGGCTCTGGTCAATTATCAACACCTTGATGGTGATATTCTGAAATCGCTGGCCGATATCGATCCCGACAATGCTTATGCGGTTCCTTATATGTGGGGGACGACCGGAATTGGGATTAACGTTAAAAAAGTCAAAGCGATTCTGGGTGATGAGATGCCATTAGACACCTGGTCTTTGATTTTTGATCCAAAAATCTCTGCCAAATTGGCTCAGTGCGGTATCAGCTTAATGGACGATGCCACCGAAGTCTTTGCCGCAGCACATGCTTACAAAGCCGAAAACAATAACGACTTTAGCAATAAATCAATTGATGCCGCTGCTGAAACGGTTCGCGCGGTTCGAGGGAATATTCGTTATTTCCACTCCTCTCAATATATCAATGATTTGGCGAATGGGGACTTGTGCGTCGCCCATGGCTACTCTGGTGATATTCTACAAGCGCGTGATCGCGCTGCGGAAGCGAACAATGGCAACGAAGTCGCCTACTTTGCACCAAAAGAAGGGGCTGTAGTTTGGACCGATGTTATGGTTATTCCAAAAGATGCACCCAATCCAAAAGCAGCGCATACCTTTATCAATTACCTTTTGCAACCTGACGTTATTGCCCCGATTACCAACTATGTCGCTTATGCAAACGCGAATAAAGATGCAACGGCTTTAATTGATGAAGGCGTGCGCAACGATCCGGGCATTTACCCACCTGCAGAAACCCGCGCTAACTTTATGGTTCTCAAAACGCCGACCGATAAGCAGGCCCGCACCATGAACCGTGCTTGGACACGCTTGAAAACCGGTCAATAATTTTCACTCTTACAGAAGCGGCCTATGTCTTTAGAACAAACCCCTATTGTTGAGATTCAAAACGTTAGTAAACAATTTGGCTCTCTGTATGCAGTCGATGACATCAGCCTAAGCATCTATCCGGGAGAGTTTTTCTCTCTGCTCGGTGCTTCAGGCTGCGGCAAAACCACTTTGCTGCGTATGCTCGCCGGTTTTGAAACCCCCACAACGGGACGAATTTTTATTGATGGACAAGACATAACCGATTTGCCGCCTTACAAACGGCCAATCAATATGATGTTTCAGTCTTATGCTTTGTTTCCTCACATGAGTGTTGCCGACAATATCGCTTTTGGTTTACGCCAAGAAAAAATGCCGAAAGCGGAACGTGACCAACGCGTTGAAGAGATGATGCAGCTGGTACAAATCAGTAAGCTCGCAAAGCGCAAGCCCCATCAACTCTCAGGGGGGCAACGGCAACGTGTTGCGCTGGCGCGCGCGCTGGCCAAACACCCCAAAATTCTGCTCCTTGATGAGCCGCTTGGCGCCTTAGACAAAAAGCTGCGCGAGCAGACCCAATTTGAGCTGGTAAACCTGCAAGAACGCTTAGGGATTACCTTTATCGTGGTCACCCATGACCAAGAAGAGGCCATGACCATGTCTTCTCGGATTGCGCTCCTCCGCGAGGGCCGCATTGTGCAAGTCGATGCCCCGCGCCGTCTCTATGAATATCCAAATTGTCGTTATTCTGCTGACTTCATCGGCTCCATCAATTTATTGGATGCCGAAGTCATTTCTCAAGACGAAGATCTGGTGACCTTAAAAACCGATGCCTTTGAACAACCCTTACAGGTCTATCATGGCCAACCATTGATTGCTGAGATGGATGTCACTGTCGCAATCCGGCCAGAAAAAATTCGCGTGGTGAACTCATCAGGCACGCATAACGCCAATACGATTGAAGGGGTAATCAAAGAAATCGCCTACCTTGGCGATGTCTCGATTTACCATGTCGAATTACCCAGCGGCAAACGTATTCAGTTTACTCAGTCCAATATTCAAGCCCTTGCCGAACAGCCCCTAACTTGGGAAGACAAGGTTTGTTTAAGCTGGCAAGCCGATTCTTGCAACCTTTTACTGGAGTAGCGATGAACCCTTCTTTATCGGGAAACAACCCTTTGGCTAAACTGTCCGGTCGGGGGTTGTTAATCGGCGCGCCCTGGTTCTGGATGGGCGTGTTTTTTTTGTTGCCCTTTCTGTTTATCATCAAACTTAGCCTGTCAGAAGCCGCCTTAATGCAGCCGCCTTATCTCCCTTTTATTCGGGAAATAGAGGATGGATTGGTGACCCTAGTGGTCAATTTTGGCAACTATTCGCTGCTGTTTGAAGACCCTCTTTATTGGAAGGCCCTACTCAGTTCTATTGAAATTGCTGCGATTGCCACACTAGTTACCCTGCTGATTGGTTATCCCATGGCCTATGCCATCGCCAAAGCCCCAAAAGCCTGGCGCTTGCCTTTGCTCATGCTGATTATCCTGCCATTTTGGACTTCGTTTTTAATTCGAGTCTATGCCTGGATTGGTATCCTCAAGACCAATGGGATTTTAAATGACGCCCTTTTGGGTTTAGGTCTTATTGATCAACCTCTCGAGATTCTCTATACGCCAACGGCGGTTTATATCGGCATTGTGTATTCCTATTTGCCTTTTATGATTTTGCCGCTCTATGCCACCTTAATTCGCCTGGATGATACCCTATTAGAGGCTGCGGCCGATTTAGGTTGCCCGCCTTGGAAACAATTTTTAACCGTCACTCTTCCTCTTTCCTTACCGGGAATTATTGCTGGCTCGATGCTGGTCTTTATTCCGGTCATGGGAGAATTTGTCATTCCAGACCTGCTGGGTGGCCCAAATACGCTCATGATTGGTAAATTGATGTGGACGGAGTTCTTTAACAATAAAGACTGGCCACTCGCCTCGGCCTTAGCGGCAGTACTGTTGGTGGTCTTGATTATCCCGTTTGTGCTGTGGCAGCACTTTGAAAAGCGATTGGAGATGCGGCAATGAACAAACGGCTCTCTCTGCCCTTAATCACGCTATTAGTCTTTGGCTATGCGTTTTTATATGGCCCCATCGCAAGCCTGATTATCTACTCATTTAATGAGAGCAAATTGGTGACGGTTTGGGGTGGCTGGAGCACCAAATGGTATGGTGCTCTATTAGAAAATCAGCAAATTTTGGACGCCGCTTGGCTAAGCATTAAGATTGCCACCGTGAGTGCGACCTTTGCGGTCATCATCGGAACCCTCGCGGCTCTGGCCTTGGTTAAGTTCAAGCGATTTCGCGGACGCGGCAGTCTCAGTCTCATGCTGGCCGCGCCCCTGGTCATGCCAGAAGTTATTTTAGGTTTGTCTTTGCTGCTTCTCTTTGTCAGTATGGAAGAGTTGTTGGGTTGGCCTGCTCGCGGTCAAACCACGATTATTTTGGCGCATATGACCTTTGCCATTGCTTATGTCACTGTGGTGATTCGCTCGCGTTTGGCACATTTTGATTTCAGCTTGGAGGAAGCCGCTATGGATTTAGGGGCTCATCCAGTTAAGACTTTTTTCTGGATTACC
Organism: Thiotrichales bacterium; assembly: GCA_016936535.1. GTDB lineage: Bacteria > Pseudomonadota > Gammaproteobacteria > Thiomicrospirales > Thiomicrospiraceae > Thiomicrorhabdus. The sequence continues at coordinate 53,943 of JAFGXP010000017.1, forward strand.
CTCCCCCTAATTGCCCCTGCGCTGGTGGCTGGGTGGCTTTTGGCTTTTACCTTATCGCTGGATGATCTGGTCGTTGCCAGTTTTGTCTCAGGCCCAGGAGCCACTACACTACCAATGGTGGTTTATTCCAGCGTTCGTCTGGGTGTCAGCCCAGAAATAAACGCCCTTGCAACCATTATTGTCGGCTTAGTCAGTCTGGCGGTATTGATTGCTGGTTTGGTCATGTATCGCCAAGAAAAACAACGCCTAAGAGAGATGAATTAAAAATCGTTAGAAGGTTAGAGAGATAGGGAATCTCTCTCGATTGAGTTTCAGCATGTTCTTTCCAAGAAAAAATGCAAGACGTCCTTAAGACTCGCGAATTCAATCATTTCTATTATCTTGCATTATCTTGTTAATAAGTTTTATTTGAAGGCAGAGCCTCCCGCACAAACGCTAAATCATAGAGGCGCTGCGGAAGGCAAAATGAGATGCGCATGGAAGAGATGGATCGACTCCATGGCCAGAGGGATAAAGCGTAAAAACAACAATACGGCGACTTAGCCGTCTAGTTAAGCTCGGTTAACAACAACTCGGTAACATACTTTTCGGTAAAACTCCCCGCCTTAATGTCTTCAATCCAATCCGGTTGAGGATCTTCAGTTTCATAATAGGCAAACCCAACTTTCAGCTCATCACCTAATTTGGCAAGGGTAAAACGAAACTGCTTAGCGTTCTTAAGGTTTTTGACCACAAAAGATTTATTCTCTGCAACACTAAACTGGAACTTAGCCCCTTTGCGAGTGGCATTCAGTTTTTCGGTTACTTTTTCGAGTAAAGCTTGAAGTTCTTGATAATTATTTGCCATAAGCGTCCCAACAAATTGTGTGCTCTCAAAAGAAAACCCGGCTCAGTAAACTGAACCGGGTTCCTGCAGAATTATAACGTAATTAGGCGAAAGAAATTAAGCCAATTCACCTGCATAATCTGTCAGACCTGGGTTGTCTTTGACCCCAATCAGCTTCGGATGATTGACTTTCTTCAGTTTCATGTTGGCTTTGTTGCGACGTAGGTAATCCGCTACCACATCCCAAATTGGACGACCAGGACCTGTCGTTTCTACTTGAGCCCAGCCAGCAACCGTGTATTTTTCTTCTGCCTTAACCGGAGTACCATCATCCAAACGAATGTTTGAAATACGTGCACCCATTTCTGCGTTTGGCTCACAAGCGTAATCCAAACCACCAATACGCACCATGTCTCCCCCTGATTGCAAGTAAGGGTCTTTTTGGAAGATGTTTTCACAAACGGCTTCCATCATGTCTTTGATCTGCGCACCGGTCATTTCGGTTTTGTAGGTTTCGCCATAGGTCATTGAGGTTTCGTCTAGAACACGTTCCATCGTAATAGTTTCGCCCGCTAGGATTGAAGTCCCCCAGCGCACACCCGCTGATAAAGCGATTTGTGTTTTGTATTCTTCACGCAGGGCGTTCACAATAATTTGATCCCAAGTCCCCATGAAATTGCCGCGACGGTAAAGTACATCTTCCGCAACCGCCAGCTCTTCCGACAGAATTTCTCCGTAGGTTTTGCCCAAACGAGATTTATTGACAGCAAATTCAGGATTACGCGATTCAACGACCTTGTCGTCATAAACGGTTTTTTCTAACTGATCAATGTACTTCTGCATTTCTGGATCAGCAGCAAGGATGTTCGAGAACACCGGTAACAGGGTGTAATCCACTCCTTTTAACTTGCCATCCTGGATATCCAAGTCCATCACCCCGATAAACTTGCCATTTGAACCCGCGTTAGTAACATAGCAAGTGCCACCATCTGGACGTTTGATGTTGATGGTAGAAGGCATACCGTCATGAGTGTGACCACCAAAAATCGCATCAATGCCTGGAACCTGTCCAGCCATTTTGATATCTACATCCATACCGTTGTGCGAAATCATAACGATCGCCGCAACTTTTTCAGTTTCTTGAATTTTAGCGACCGTGTCTTTCAAATCATCGACACGCAGACCAAACGACCAATCCGGGAAGTTTTCTTGTGGGTTTGCATTAGCTGTACGTGGGAAGGCCTGACCAATAATGGCTACGCGCTCACCATTAATAACTTTAACGGTATAAGGTTTGAATGCACGTGCTTCGTCTTCGTTGAACAAACCAATACCATTGTTTTTCTCAACCATTTCTCGGTATGCATCGCCAAACAGAGAATCTTCTTTAACGCGAATGTTTTGAGCCAAAAACTCGCCTTTAAACAAGCCAAGGTTTTTCAGAACCTCTTCTTGTTTGTAGGTAAATTCCCAGTGACCTGTCAAAATGTCTAAGCCCAATAAGTTTGAGGCTTCAACCATACACTGGCCACGAGTCCACAAGGCGACACCTGAACCGTGCCACAAATCGCCACCATCCATCAAGACTGTATTCTGACGACCGCCGGCTGCAGTACGCAGCATATCCAAGGCTGTTTTAAGATGCGCAAAACCACCGACCTTGCCATACTGTTCCGCTGCTTTTTGGAAATCAATATAGGTAAACGCATGGGCTTCAGGGGTATTCGGTTTGATGTTCAGCTCTTTCAAAAGATTTTCACCAACAACGTGTGGCAATTTACCAAACGCAGGTCCGATCCCAAGGTTCACATTAGGCTCACGGAAATAAATTGGCTTTAATTGCCCGTGAATATCTGTGACGTGCAACAAACGCACCTTGCCTTTGAGTGGGCGCTTATACATTTCGGCGCTGGCTTTGGCCGCGGCAGCCTTATCGGCACCGCCTGACATGGCAGAAGCCATACTTGGCAACATTCCTGCGGCAGCAGCCATCGACATGACATGTAAAAATTCTCGGCGATTTAAAGACATTCGGTCTCTCCGTTGTTATTGGTTTTTGAATCAGCGTTCGCCACCTGCTGTTGGCAGGGAGCGCCTAATTGTAAGCATTTTGCGCCAGTGGTCGCAAAAAAATTTGGGTCAATTTAAGGGCCTACCCCAGTAAAGTCAAATAAAGTAATGTTATTTGTACTTAGAAATAACTTATTAGAAAACACTGAAATTCACTTTTTCTAATTTTTAATAAAACCCATTTTATTTCGCCGCAATCAAAAGCATTCAGCCCGAAAATTCGGGCTGAATGCTTAATAAAATCTTAGCCAACCCACTGACGGGCGTTACGGAACAGACGCATCCAAGGCGCGTCCTCCTGCCAATCATCTGGATGCCAAGAATGTTGAACGGTGCGGAACACGCGCTCAGGATGCGGCATCATAATCGTTACGCGGCCGTCTGGCGTGGTCAAACCGGTCATACCCGCTACGGTACCATTGGGATTAAACGGATAAGCTTCGGTTGCCTGTCCCTGAGCATCGACATAACGCACCCCGACCAAACCAGCCACTTGAGATGCCTCGCCGTGACCAAAATCCATACGCCCTTCGCCATGCGCAACCGCGACCGGAATACGAGAGCCCGCCATGCCTTTCAAAAGAATCGAAGGTGACTCTTCAATCTGGACTTGCACAAAACGCGCTTCAAATTGCTCTGACGTATTACGAACAAAAGCAGGCCAATTTTCTGCGCCAGGAATAATCTCTTTTAGGTTAGACAACATTTGACAACCATTACAGACCCCTAGCGAGAAAGTATCTTCACGCTTGAAGAAGCTTTCAAATGTAGAGCGCGCGGTCTCATTAAAAAGAATCGAATTTGCCCATCCACGGCCAGCGCCAAGTACATCTCCGTAAGAAAAACCGCCACAGGCAACAAGACCGCGGAAATCATCAAACTTGACTTGACCCGAAAGCACATCGCTCATGTGCACATCAATGGCATCAAACCCTGCTTTGGTGAATGCCGCCGCCATCTCTTGTTGACCGTTAACGCCCTGCTCACGCAAAATCGCCACTTTCGGGCGAGTCTGGCCTGCAAACACCGCCGTAATATCGTCATTGATATCGAACGTTACGACCGGAAAAAGATGCGTATTCTCATCATTTTCAATCGCTGAAAACTCTTGTTTCGCGCAATCTTCGTTGTCACGAATTGCCTGCATACGGTAAGACGTCTCAGACCACCACTGCTGTAGTTGTTTACGCGGCATCTTGAAAATTTCTGTTCCGTTTGACGAGATCGAAATCGCATCGTCCGCCGAAACCGAACCGATAAAGTGCGACATGGCGGTTAGATTATGTTTAGCCAAGACATCTTCAACCACAGCCTTGTCCGCAGATTTAATCTGCAATACCACCCCAACCTCTTCCGCACACAACGCCGCAACAGGCTCTGCACCCAAAGCAGAAATATCGACTTTGATTCCGGTGTGGCCGGCAAACGCCATTTCCGCCAACGTGACGAACAACCCGCCGTCGGCACGGTCGTGATACGCAACCATCTTATCGTCCGCCAGCAACGCTTGAGTGGCATTGAACAAGTTTAGAAGGTCGTCTGCAGAATCCAAGTCAGCCGTATTTTCACCGACTTGACCGTAAACCTGTGCCAGACAGCTCGCACCAACACGGTTTTGCCCTTTACCGAGATCAATCACTAGCAATTCCGTGGCACCTAAATCGGTACGCAGTTGCGGCGTTACGGTTTTACGCACATCTTCGACTGGCGCGAAAGTGGTGATGTTCAACGACATCGGCGAAATAACCGCTTTGTCTTGATCACCGTCTTTCCACACAGTCTTCATCGACATAGAATCTTTACCAACCGGAACCGCAATACCCAGTGCTGGACATAGCTCCATACCAACTGTTTCCACCGCTGCATAGAGAGCTGCGTCTTCACCCGGATGACCGGCTGCGGCCATCCAGTTGGCCGAAATTTTAATATCCGACATCTGGCGAATTTTGGCGCAAGCGATGTTGGTAATCGCCTCGGCAATCGCTAAACGCGCCGACGCCTTTGGATTAATCAACGCCACGGGCGGACGCTCGCCGGAAGCCATCGCTTCCCCCGTGTAACCGTTGTAATCCGATGCGGTAATCCCGGCGTTAGCAACCGGAATTTGCCAAGGCCCGACCATCTGATCGCGCGTAACCATCCCCGTGATGCTCCGATCACCGATGGTGATTAGGAAATTTTTCGAGGCAATGGTCGGCAACTTCATAAGACGCTCAGCCACTTCGTTCAAATCCAAATTGGCGGTCTCAAAACCCGCTTGCGGAACGGTGCGCGTTTCAGCCGTACGATGCATTTTGGGCGGTTTGCCTAGCAATACATTCAACGGCATATCGACTGGATTGTTCTCAAATACGGTGTCATTAACCACCAATTGTTGTGCTTTGGTTGCCTCGCCGACGATGGCGTAAATCGCGCGTTCACGCTGGCAAATTTCGATGAACTGGTCGATTTTGTCAGGATAGACGGCAATGACATAACGTTCCTGGGACTCGTTCGACCAAATTTCCATCGGCGACATCCCCGGCTCATCGTTTGGCACCGAACGCAGATTAATCTTGCCACCGCGTCCAGCATCGTTTACCAACTCAGGGAAGGCATTGGAGATCCCCCCGGCACCCACATCATGAATCGACGCGATGGGTGAGTCTTCACCTAAATAAGTACAGCGGTCAATAACCTCTTGCGCGCGACGTTCCATTTCTGGGTTTTCACGTTGCACTGAAGCAAAATCCAGAGCCTCAGAACCAGAGCCCGTTTCTACCGATGAAGCCGCCCCACCACCCAGACCGATTAACATCGCAGGACCACCCAAAATCACCAGCTTAGCGCCAACTGGAATATCGCCTTTTTTAATGTGCATATCACGGATGTTACCGAGACCACCAGCCAACATAATCGGCTTATGGTAACCACGCATCTCTTCACCGTCATGGGTGATAAGCGCGTTTTCGTAGGTACGGAAGTATCCGTTAATGGCAGGACGACCAAATTCGTTATTGAATGCCGCAGCCCCCAAAGGACCTTCAATCATAATTTCCATTGGTGTAACAATGCGCCCTGGCTTGCCGTAAGGCTTTTCCCAAGGCTGTTCAAAACCCGGAATATTCAAGTTGGAAACAGTGAAGCCGGTTAAACCTGCTTTAGGTTTAGAACCTCGGCCTGTCGCCCCTTCATCACGAATCTCACCGCCGGAACCTGTCGCCGCGCCAGGCCAAGGCGAAATAGCAGTTGGATGATTATGCGTTTCGACTTTAATTTGAAAATGAACCGGCTCTTCTGAAAACTCATATTGACGGGATTTCGGGTTCGGAAAGAAACGCATAGCTATCGGCCCTTCAATTACCGCTGCATTATCGCTGTAGGCAGAAAGCACTCCTTCAGGGCTCTTTTGAAAGGTGTTGCGAATCATACCGAACAGGGAATGAGGTTTGTCTTGACCATCGATTGTCCAGTCTGCATTAAAGATTTTATGGCGACAGTGTTCAGAGTTAGCCTGTGCAAACATCATCAATTCCGCATCGCTGGGATTGCGGTTCAACCCCTTAAACGCCTCAACCAAATAATCGATTTCATCAGAACTGAGCGCCAAGCCCATGCGCTGATTGGCAACAACCAGAGCTTCACGCCCACCACCCAGTACATCGACGCGAGTCAAAGGCTTTGGCGATTGGTGCGAAAACAGATTCTCCAATCCCGCAAAGTCATGGGCAACCGTCTCCATCATGCGGTCATGAACCAAAGACTCCAAGGTTTTTTTATCTGCGGCTTGGGCCCCGACAAAATGATAAACAATGCCGCGTTCAATACGGAGCACCTGGTCGATGCCACAGGTATGCATAATATCGGTCGCCTTGGACGACCAAGGGGAGATTGTTCCGAGACGGGGCGTGACAATACAACTGTCTGCCGATAACTCACCCGACTTACCCGCTGCGTCTTTGTTTAAGAGCACATTCAAGCGCGTGATTTCCTCTGCACTTAAGCCAGCAGAAGCCTCAACAAAATAAACAAATTGCGAGCTGATAGCGTCAACATTCGCTACTTTTTGCAATTTTTGAAGCAACTGCTTGCTGCGGTACGCTGAATGTGCGGGATTTCCCCAAATAATCTGCATTTTTTAATCCTTTGACAAAAAACAAAAGCCCTAGGCTGCAAGCCCAATTTTGTTCAAGCTGGCTGCATCCAGGGCAAATTTTTTAGCGACTGATTTACTTCGTCAACAAACCTAAACGCTCAAATACATAACGTTTTTGGCTTGGCGTGAGCGGTTTTTCACCCTCTAAAGCACTGACCGAAACCAAAACACTCTGATCGGCATTTTCCTGCAAACGAAACGCTAAGCGTTCAGGCAAGTTCGTTTTATCTTCTGTGTTCCAAAAAGCAAAAGCACTGAAAAAGCTCTCCGGCTGGCGCAGTGCTTCAGGTACATCCACCTGCATGGTGTAAGCAGCATTATTGCTCTTATGCAGGTTCCAATTGGCACGATAGACCATCGATTTCAAATAATCCCAAGATGCTGGCATCGACGCCTGTAAACGTAGCCCACCAAATTCTTCACCTTCAACGACTTCAATATTTTGAACACTGGCTTGTAGCTGCGCTAAGGCAATCTCTTCGGTTGAACCAAAGAAGACCATTGCTTGCAGAAGTTTTTCCGCCTCCAGCACCGGGCTGTAAGGACGAACCTGCCAAGCATTACCACCAACAGAAGAATCACCGCGATTCGTCGGTTCGATCATTTCGTGATGATTGATGTAAATTCGAGTCACCCCTGCGGTCCCATCGGTCGCCACGCGAAGAATAAATTTGTCATAAGCACCCTTGGCAACTTCAGGACGCCAACTGTTTAACAATCGCGTTAAAGTACCATCGTAACGATCGACTGGGGCAAGTTCGCTTCGACTTAAATAATCAGTTTTTAACAAACCAATGTCTTGGCGTTCTTCCGCAATCGCAAAGCCTTGGTCGGTTAAAAAGCGCTTCAAGCTATTCCAAACCAACAGGCTGTCGGTTGATTGCAGCTCTAACCAACGCTCAGACAAATTTGATTTAAGTGCCACATTTTGCGCACGAAAGGTCGGAATTTCTACGCCGCTTGGATTTTGACTGGCCAAGACCGCTTTCTGCGCTTCTTTTAACGCCGGCGCAAGTTGATTATCATTTTTACCTGGGTTAAACAAGTTGGGCGGCATTTCTAAATTTTCGACCATTTTATTTTCTTCTTCGCGATAACGGTCGTCTGAACCAAACAGACTGCTAAAGGTAGAACAACCGCTCAAAGTGAAGGTCATGGCAAGGGTAGAAGCTACCAGCGTTTTTTGTGCAAAGCGCATAGTCTATTGAACCTTAATAGTGAGGTGACTCGAGTTAAATGCAGGCGGCGGCGAGAGGACGAAACCAAGTCGTCTCGCCCAACCGATAAATTAAATTCCGGCGCTTGCCATCGCTTGACGAACGATTGGCTGGACCAATTCGGAAAGCGGCGTTAAAGGAAGGCGAATCGCTCGACCAATCAAGCCCATTTCGGCTAAAACCCACTTTACAGGAATTGGATTGGCCTCAATAAACAGATGCTGATGAAGCTCTGTTAAGGGAGAATCCAACTGGTGAGCACGCTCGGCGTCTCCAGCCAAAGCCGCCGCATAAGCATCATGAACGCGCTGCGGGGCAACGTTCGCGGTTACAGAAATTCCGCCATGCCCGCCAAGCAAGATAAAGTCGATGGCTGTGGCATCATCCCCGGTATAAAGTGCAAAATCGGCTGGAACACCCGCTCGGATTTGGGCCAAACGACTCAAATCGCCAGTCGCTTCCTTAACACCAATAATATTTTCAATCTGCGCCAAACGAATAATGGTTTCTGGCTTTAGGTCTACCGCAGTGCGCCCAGGAACATTGTAAAGAATTTGTGGGATATCAACCGATTCAGCCACTTTCTTATGATGCAAAAAGAGGCCTTCCTGAGTGGGCTTATTGTAATAAGGCGTGACCAGTAAACAGGCGTCAGCACCGGCGTCTTTCGCACACTGCGTCAACTCAATGGCTTCGCGCGTTGAGTTGGCACCCGTGCCGGCAATCACCGGAATTCTTCCTGCCACCTTCTCAACAACAAAACGAACCACCGCACAATGTTCTGCAAAGTCTAGGGTGGCCGATTCTCCGGTAGTGCCAACCGCCACAATCGCATCAGTTTGCGCCGCAATGTGAAACTCAATCAACCTTTCCAGAGCCGGATAATCAACCGATTCATCCTCTAACATTGGCGTGACCAAGGCCACCATACTGCCGATAAACACAGTAAAACTCTCCAATTCTGAACGCATAGTATAAAGGTCGTAATCTTAACCTTTCCCCTAGGACACTTCAACAAATTAATCGGCGGAATCCTAGGACCGCTTGCCGACAAGATGCGCGTATTAACAAGCTCGCACACACTCGAATTTGCACTTTTTTAAAGGGACAATTAGTATCACACAAGAAAACACCCTACATCCATTTGCGCTGGGTTAAAAGATGGCATACTGACTGCCGCTGCGTAACACAAGGCTTTAAGCAAAGGCGCGGCTTTGTGTGAATACACCTAATCCCCCTCAACTTCAAAGGAGCTGCTATGACCGTGCAACTTGGCACACCCCTCCCTGCTTTCAGTTTGGCAACCACTGGACAAAAAACGCTCACCCATGCTGATTTTATTGGACGCTACAGTGTGCTTTACTTCTACCCTAAGGATGCCACTCCTGGCTGCACGACCGAAGGCCAAGACTTTAACCGTCTCTTGCAAGAATTTGCCAAACAAAACACCTCCATTTATGGAGTCTCTTTAGATTCGATTGAAAGCCATGAGCGCTTTAAATCTCAGCAAGGATTTACCTTTGAACTGATCAGCGACCCTCAAGCCGAATTAAGCAGTGCGTTGGGTGTTTACCAGTTAAAGAAAAACTTTGGCAAGGAATATATGGGAATTGTTCGCTCAACCTTTGTGATTGACCCTACCGGTACAATCTGTGCGCTTTGGAGCCCGGTAAAAGTTGATGGCCACGCGGCTGAAGTGCTTCAAACAATACAACAACTCCAACCATAAAACCGCTATGCATGATGCATGGCGGAGGCTACCGCCAGTGTTAAATCACCCCTTAGTTTGCATAACTAAGGCGCCCTCAAAAGGAATGGATTATGACCGATGAACCTCGCCGTTTATTTATTCTCGACACCAATGTCTTAATGCACGATCCGATGGCGCTCTTTCAATTTCAAGAGCACGATATTTTTCTACCGATGACGGTTCTAGAGGAATTAGATGCCGGTAAAAAAGGTATGTCGGAGGTTTCCCGTAATGTACGCGAAACCAACCGCTTAATTGATCAAGTAATTAATAATGCATCTTTTGATCAAATCAAAAGTGGCCTAGATCTGGAACGCATTCACCCAAAGCGCAGCGAAGAAACTCGCCATCTTGGCAAACTGTTCTTTGAAACCGAACCTTTGGTTGCCAAACTGCCCGCGCACCTACCCAGCCACAAAGCGGACAATCACATCTTGCAAACCGGCCTAGCGCTTAAAGAGCGCTATCCAAACCGCAATGTCACTTTGGTAACCAAAGACATTAATATGCGGATTAAATCCTCCGCAGTCGGCTTGCATTCCGAAGATTACTACAATGATCGCGTTCTAGAAGATGCCGATTTGCTGTACACCGGTTGGGAGCAACTTGACGAGCATTTTTTTGAAACCCACGGCAAAAACATGCGCTCTTGGCAAGAAAACAGCAATACTTACTATGAGTTAGACGTTGAGCCTGGCTGCCAGTGGTACCCAAATCAAGCGCTGGTCAGCCAAAATGATTCGGGATTTAGCGCCATTATTCGTACGGTTAAAAACGGCAAAGCAACCCTAGAATACATGCGGGACTTCACTCAAGCTCGGCACAGCATTTGGGGGATTACCGCACGCAACAGCGAACAAAACATTGCATTGAATTTTTTGATGGACCCAGAAATTGATTTTGTCTCACTGCTTGGCGTGGCTGGAACCGGTAAAACCCTTTTGACACTCGCGGCCGCTCTAGAACAAACATTGGATCAAAACCTCTACAGCGAAATCATTATGACCCGCGCCACCATTCCGGTTGGCGAAGACATCGGTTTCTTACCGGGTACCGAAGAGGAGAAAATGACACCGTGGATGGGTGCCCTAATGGACAATCTGGAAGTCCTGACGGAATCAGAAGGTTCAACGCATTGGGAAAAAGAGAGCACTCAAGAACTTTTGAGCAAACGCATTAAAATCAAATCCATGAACTTTATGCGCGGCCGAACGTTTCAGAAGAAATTTTTGATTATTGATGAGGCCCAAAACCTGACACCCAAACAAATGAAAACCTTGGTAACCCGCGCAGGTGCCGGAACCAAGGTAGTCTGCCTGGGCAATATCAGCCAAATCGACTCGCCTTACCTAACGGAAACCACCACCGGTCTCACTTACATTGTTGACCGATTTAAAAGCTGGGAGCACAGCGCCCATATCACGCTGCAACAAGGCGAACGTTCGCGCTTAGCCGAGTTTGCTTCTGACAATCTTTAAAGGCATTTTAAAAAATCAACTCGCGCCAATAAAAAAACCGGGAACGCCCGGTTTTTTTATTGGATTTTCTGCGAAAACGCTTAGCGACTCATCGACTTTTTCTCTTCATCGGTTGGAATACGGAATCCCAACTCCTGAGCGCGAGCACGGCAATAGTTAATGGCAAACTCCAACAACTCACCGACCGCACGATTTCTGAACTTGTGCTTTTGGCGAACGTGTGAAAACGGACGCAAGATGGGCGGGTCTAAAGGAATCGCGCGGAAACTGTTTAACTTGAGCTCTTTCACAATCGTGGTACGAGATACCACTGCCACACCAACATCGGACTCAACGGCCATCTTAATCGACTCTGGGCTACCCAGCTCCATGACTACATTTAAATCACTGTAGCTAAACCCTTGTTCACGAATATAAGATTCAATCACTTGACGAGATCCGGAACCTTCTTCGCGCGAAATATAACCAAACTTACGGAAATCTTCCACGGTCACTCTTTCACGCTTAGCGAGAGGGTGGTCCAAAGGGCAAATTAATTGCATCTCATCGATTCGGCAAACATCCACTTCCAGGTTTTTATTCTGCACCGGAGCTTCAACCAGACCGAGATCAATCATATTGTTTTCGACCATGGAAACAATCGCATCCGTGTTGCCAACTTGTAAACGAATATTGACATCTTCATATTGCTTTTTGAAAGCCCCTAACAGGCTTGGCAACATATATTCAGCAATCGTTGTACTGGCGCCAATGACCAAGGTTCCAGTCACTTCACCGGTTAACTCACGAACTTCAGAATTCATCTTCTCATAGAGTTCAAGAATCTGATCAGCATAGTCATAGACCAGCTTGCCAGCTTCGGTAAGCGTAATTTTATTGTGAGTGCGGTCAAACAAACGAGTATTGAAGAAATCTTCAAGCTGTTTAACCTGGAAAGTTACGGCCGGTTGAGTCATATGAAGGGTCTCTGCCGCTTTGGTAAAACTCATCACCTTGGCAACGGTATGAAATACCTGAAGACGTCTATCTGCCATCTACACTTTCCTTTGTCATGATGTGTTAATAATTTGCCGGTGAATATAGGCGCTTCATTTGCAAAAGTCAATCTTATTCCAAACCCAAACCAAACTTATCACCCTGCAACAAAAGGCACAAAATAGGGCTTTATGCAGGCTTTCGATACCACAACGAGTGACAAGAAGACTCCTTTTGCACCATCCCCAAAGGTTTAAACAAAAACGGTTCGCCAAGACTTTTTTTGCAACACCCTTTTGTTAACCTTAGCCCTTAGGCTCGTTCAATGAGGAACGATTTTTTTGCGCTTCCAAACTGCGCAAATGGTGCTCAAGATGTTCATAACGCTTAAGAACTTCATGCAACTTTTCCATTTCTCGGCTCGAATGCTGAATGATGGCTTCAACATGAGCTTCAATCTCTAAACTCTGCTTAGTTAATCTTTTTTCGGTTTCACGCACCGAGCGCAAAATATTCTGCTGCAGCTTGCGTTGCTCGGATTCAATTAAAAAAGCGGCTAAATTTGCGGTCACCAGGGAAAAAAGCAACACACCAAAAACGATTAAAACAATGCCAAAGGCTCGCCCCGCTTCGGTTACCGGCACCACATCACCGTAGCCTACCGTAGTTATAGTCACTACGGCGTACCACAAACCCTCTCCAAAAGATCGCTGCTCAAGCAAAGCAAAGATCCCAGCAGAAACCAGCACCAGTAAAGCAAATCCAATTAAAATTCGCCCAAATCGGTTGCGCCCAAAGAGCGTCATTAAATCGGTAAAAAAACCACTGATAAAACGCAATAACAACATCAAACGCAACAATGCCAATCCCAGCGCCCAGTCGGTGCCCCACTCAATCCATGGAATGGCCAAAATAATGACCAGCATACTTAACCAATTTTGTGCAAGATAGAGCATTCTTTGCTTGACTAAGGTCACATTCAGCAGCAGCTCTGCCACAAAAACCAACCATAAAAAGGTCGCGAACTTACTGGAGTGAATAGGATAGAGGGAGTAGCTCAATAAAAACTGCAACAAAACCAAAAACAGAGCAAAAGCGACCAAATAATCAAATATACGCCCTACTTTTCGAGCCCGCGCATTTTCCAGCGAGCTAACGCCAGCGATACCCAGTCGCGTTCTTAGTTGCATGTTAAAACTCTACTCCTAGGGCGGTTACAAGGAATCCACTCGAGCCATTTTAGGCAATTCACCACGCCCATAGAGCGCCTGAGAACCTAGCCAACTTTTGACTGGGGTTAGAAAATTTGCCAATGGCAGACATTGCTGGCGCACAGCATTCTGTAAGGGCAAGTCTTGATAAAGCCAAGATAAGGCATCCATACCATTTTGCACCAACGCATTGTCACCACGACGCCAACGTTCATAAGGACGTAAAACACTGAGACTGGAAATATCGCGTCCACGTTTTTGTGCCTGCACGAGGGTTTCAACCAAAGCCGCAGCGTCCATTAATCCAAGGTTCACCCCTTGGCCAGCTTGAGGATGAATGGTATGGGCGGCATCGCCAACCAAAGCAAGGCCTTGTTTTACATAATGATTGGCGTGCTGACGGATTAAAGGAAAAGCCCCCCTTTCACCCACTTCAACAATCGCACCCAAACGAGCGCCCGAAGCCTGCTCCAATGCCAAAGCAAAGGATTGGTCATCTAATGAGAGAGCCCAAGCTTGCTTATCAATGGGCAAATACCAAGCAATCGAACTGTAATTTTGTGCCAATGCTAAAAAAGCAAAAGGGCCATCTGCGGTGTAACGCTGCCAGCAATAATCTTGATGCGATTTTTCGGTACGCACAATCCCCACCACCGCGCATTGATCATACTCCTTGGTCTGCAAACCAATCTGTGCCAGAGTACGCACTTTCGAACGAGCGCCATCAGCGCCGATAACCAACCGCGTTCGCAACTCAGTCTGGTCATCTAAGGTGACACAGGCCCACTCATCTGTCTGCTTGGGCAGTTGCAATTGCGTGATTTGCTTTACATTTACCGTCAGGTTAGGCGTCTGAGAAAAGGCTTGCCACAATGCGGATTGCACCAAATCGTTCTCGACTAAATGGCCCAAATTCGGTTCCGCGAGCTGCTTGGCATGAAAGTCGATTTCAGCACGACTGAAAGCATCCCAAACCTTCATACCGACAAACGGATGGGCTCGTGCTGAGAGGATTTGCGACCAAACACCAAGATGACGCAGGATATTTTCAGAGGCCCGTGTTAAAGCACTGACGCGTAAACCGATCGGCTGCTGTGCAGACCATTCCACCGGATTGGGTTCCAACACACAAACCGAAAAACCGGCTTGAGCAAGACCAATCGCTGTGGCCGCCCCCACCATTCCTCCACCGACCACTACCACATCGTAGGCAGTCTTTAGCGTAGGTTTTTGGGTAGATTCCATTAAATCCTGATTCACAAAATTACCTCAAAGCACGATAAACATAGTCTCATTGATTTGTCTTAGGCCTTGCCCATCGCAAACCGGGCAAAACGCTTTTTAATGGGTGGTAAAGCCTGCATCGCCATCAACCCTATCCCGCGTAAATGCCCGACTAAAGGAGATGAATGCTGGAACAGGTCAATCAAACCGTCGGTCATTCCTAAAACTCTTTGATGATCGGGCTGGCGTTGTTCCGCGTAAGCGTGTAAAAAGTGCTGCTCAACAACGCTTTTAATCGCCTGTTTTGGTGCTAAGTTGAGTGCGGCAATCTGCTGTAAAAATACCGCCACATCGCGAATACCTAAATTCAATCCCTGAGCCGCTACCGGATGTTGGGTATGCGCCGCATTGCCCATCAACAGCACTCGACCTTGGTAAATCTGCTGCACATAACTTTCGTGTAAGGGATAGGCTAAGCGGGGGCTAATGCCAACAAACCCGCCCATCCGAGCCCCCATTTTCTCGGTAAAACGCGCTAAAAAAGCCGCATCATCCAACGACATTAAGCTCGGCAATTGTGCTTTTGGGCAGACCATTACCGCTTTATGCCAGCGTTCTTGCATTGGTAAAATCGCCACAGGGCCTTCTTGGGTAAAGCGTTCATAGGACCAACCCATCGCGGGTTCTGCGGTTTGAATTTGCGCCAAGATGGCAACGGCCTCATAGTCTTTACTCAGCAATTCGATACCTAATCCCTGACGAACTTGCGACTGAGTGCCATCCGCTCCAATTAAAAATTGCGTTGTCGCCAGATGAACCTGATCCCCAATTTGAACCTGGGCTTCAACCCCTGCTTCATTTTGCTCAAAATGCAGGAGTTTTGCGTTGCTAAGTAATTGAATCTGCTCGACCTGTTCACAAACGGCTTGCCACAGCACCCGACCCAAATCGCGTCCTTGCACACTGTAGCCAAGGGCACTGACTCCCATCTCTTCGGCATGCAAGGTGGTGATTCCCAAGTAACCTTTCTGCGACACATGCACATGTTCAATTGCTGTTGCAAAGGGTTTTATACTTGCCCAGACCCCCAGTTGCTGCAACACCTTTATGGAGCCGTAGGACAGTGCAAGCACACGCCCATCAAACGCATTTGAACTTTGTTCAGACGCGGATTGCATCGTCATCGCTGGGTTCGCTTCGAGCAGCCCTATCGCAAACCCTTGTTTGGCTAACCCCAATGCGAGCATCAGACCGACTGGCCCACCGCCTACAATTAGAATATCCGAAACCTTGACGGCCGTTGCTTGCATCAATTACTCCCTCGTTGGATGCGTTGCCGCATAATTCGCAAACCAAGCTTCAATAGCTTCGGGCGTGCGCGGCAACCCCTTACTTAAAACGTCACACCCTTGGGCCGTCACCAGCACATCATCTTCAATCCGAATGCCGATTCCGTGCCACTTAGCATCCACGGTTGTGTGTCTCGAAGAGATATAAATCCCCGGTTCTACCGTAATAACCATTCCAGCTTGGAGCGGTCGCCACGCCCCCTGCAGTTTATAAAGCCCAACATCATGCACATCCAAGCCTAACCAATGACCGGTACCGTGCATAAAAAAAGCTTTGCAAGCCTCATTCGCAACCAACTCTTCTGGGTCGCCGTTCAGGATGCCTAAAGCGTGCAAACCTTCTGTCAAAACTTGCAGAGTGATTTGATGCAACTGCTGATAAGTCACCCCCGGTGCAATCTTTGCAATCACGGCTTGTTGAGCATCCAAAACCAAACGATACAATGCCGCCTGCTCTCGAGTAAATTTGCCACTGGGAGGAAAGGTATGCGTAATATCACCGGCATATCCCTGATATTCCGCACCCGCATCCACCAGTAAAAGCGCATTGGCCTCAAGGGGGGTGTTATTTTCGGTATAGTGCAAAATACAGGCATTTTCACCGCTGGCACAAATGCTGTTGAATGCGACCCTCTGTGCACCACCATTGAAAAAAGCCGCTTCGAGCGCCGCTTGAACTTGGCGCTCAGTGGCGCTCTTTTGTGCCGCCGCTGCCATCGCCGCCAGATGTCCTTGCACACTAATCTGTGCGGCCTCTCGCATCAAAGCCACTTCTTTTTCGTTTTTAATCAAACGCTGTTCATGCAAATACGGGTCTAAATCTGAAAAATGGGCAGGGGCATCGATTCCTTTACGCACTTGAGACTTTAACGTTTCCATCACAGGAACTAAAAGTGGCATCCAGTAGCCCATGTCCGAAAAACTAAAAAAGAGCTGAGTTAGGCCCCTGCATAAATCGGGTAAACGGGCACTTAAGGTTTCAATCGGATAAGCGGCATCCACACCCAAGACGGAAACGGCTGCATCCACTCCCAAACGCCGTCCCTGCCAAGTCTCTTGTTCCAAATCCTTTGGCCGCAGAAAAAGCAGCGTTTGCTCAGCCTGTGCCGTTTTGATGAGCAATAAAACACAATCCGGCTCGGCAAAAGCGCTCAGGTACCAAAAATCACTGTGAGCCCGAAAGGGATAATCTACATCACGATTGCGCAGCTGTTCTTGACCTGAAAAAATCAGAGCCACACTGTTAAACGGCAATTGCGCAAATAATTGTGTGCGATGGGCGCGCGGATCAAAGTCGAGAAAAGGCATGCAATATCCTGTTTTGCAAATAAAAAACGATCAATTAAGTTATTTGAAATTCACTCTAGTGTAGGACACCGGAGGCGTTTGGAAAATCGTTAATGGGTGCCGCCTGCACAGGATTCAATTCTTCATTCAACATCAGCACAGCGACCTTAACGAACTCACTCAACTCCATCAAATCTTGCTCAATCTGTTCCAATGCAGGTTCTGAATCCATTTGCGCCAACTCAGAAGCATCAATTCGCGCAATTTCACTGAGGTCATTAATCACTTCCCGAACCGGTTCACTAATGGATTTTTCCATCTCATTCAACCCGCCCGCTAAGCCAATCCCATAAATAACGCCTTCACATAAATGCCCCAGCATCGCAGCGCGAAACACGATATCCTCTTGCTCGTCTGGCAAACAAAATACCAACTCAAATCCTGAACCGTTCAACCCTTGGTTGGTTTGCGTAAAAAGGTCGTGCAACGCCACGAGAAAGGACTCTTTAATGGAAGTCACTTGCGCTTCTTCAAGTAATTTTTTAATCCATACCGTCTCTTGTAATTCACTATCAACGCAGAGTAAACCAATCAACATTCCTTGCAAAAACGCTGGGGATTCAAGTTCTGGGTAAGGGGTAATTGCTTGATTGATGCTTTGAAAATCCATGCTTCCATCTCTTGTTTAAAGCCAATAATTCCGGAATAATACCATATTCATTGCGCGGGAAAACCCGTACATCTTTTTTGAAAACGCTTTGAGAACTCACAAAACAGGGTAGAGCCCCTTACCTTTTCTGAAGTTTCTTTGACAAAGTGACCAACCCCATTTTTAGGAGTAACCTCAATGGTCGAAATTAACGTCTTAGGGCATCGGTTTAATTTCCCCTGCGCACCAGAAGAAAAGGCTCGTCTGCAAAAAGCAGCCCAACTCATTGAACACAAAATGAACGAGCTGCCCAAAGCCAATCGCAATGAAAGAGCCTTAATTATGGTTGCGATCAACATTGCCTACGACTTGTTGCAATTGAAAGAGGAAACACAAGAACATGGCAGTGACCTGCGGGTAAAAATTGAAGAAATTCATCTCCTGCTCACCCAAGCATTGCAACAACAAGCTTTAAGCGATGCCGAGCGCAACGCTCTGGCTACCACAGCCTATCCAAACTAAACAACTCGTCTTTGAAAAATAAGTCTGATTGGCGCTGGGACAAATTTTGTTATAATGTGCCCAGCATGTGATCTGGGCTTAAACCCCGTTCCGATAATTACAACTTTGGGGCCAGATATTTGAAATGGTGTGCATCTCGTTAGCTTGCTAACCCGAGAAGCCTAAATTTCTTAAGAAGGCTGCCACCTGAACTTTACGGTTCAGGGAATTTAGCTCAGATTGCATGTCTTTTCTTTTGCTTCATGCCCTACCCGCAATGCTTTTCCAAACGTGAGGTTTACGCTTAATGAGCGCTCCTTCAACTGAGCTTCGCAATCAATTGCGTGCCAAACGCCGTCAACTGAGCATGGCGTCTCAGCAACACAATCAAAATCAAGCTTGCACCCACTTTCTTCATCACCTTGACCACCACCCTGAAGTAGCAAAAATCGCGGTATTTCTCAGTCAAGACGGCGAGCTCGGAACCGAACAGCTGATTGAACAGCTCTGGAAACACCCAGGAATTTCAGTCTATTTACCGATTTTGGTCGGTCAACAGATGCAGTTTTCGCTTTATCACCCCCAAACATCTTTAAAGCTCAATCGCTTTGGCATTCCTGAACCACAACACAGTGAAATCTGTGCCCCGCCCCAATTAGATTGGGTTCTTACTCCCTTGGTTGGATTTGATCTAGCGGGGAATCGAATTGGAATGGGCGGCGGATTCTATGATCGTACTTTTGCCTTTAAACAGAAGAGGCAATCTGAAAAAACGCCGCTTTTAATTGGGTGGGCACATAGCTGTCAACAACTTGAAAGCATTGAGGCTCGAGCATGGGATCTGCCACTCGATCTCTTGATTACTGAGCAAGGGCTGTTGAATTTTCGTCGCTGAGCGCGCGAGCAGGATTGCCAAGCCGTTTTTACCCACTACCACCCAAAATACCCAATTCAGGGAGCCGAAGCCAACTGCGCCAACAAGGTTGCATCCGCTGGAATTTTGAGCAGCTTGCCTTTCATCAATCGATTAGCGTTTTCCATTTGATTCAGTTGGGTAATCTGCTCAACTTTTACCTGATAGCGCTGTGCAATCGAATTCAAGGTATCTCCGGCTTTAACGCGATATTGCACATACTGTATCTGCGGGCCTTGAATTGGCGCAGGCTGGTACTGATCAACATAGCGACTCAAACCTTTGGCAATCGCTAATGCCATTTTTTGCTGAAACTGTGGATTCATTAAATTACGCGCTTCATTTGGATTCGAAATAAAAGCGGTTTCAATCAACATCGAAGGAATATCAATAGATTTGAGAACGGCAAAACCGGCAGATTGAACCTGATCACGGTGCATCACCACCTGTTCACGCATGCCAGCCAAAACCGCATCCGCCAGTTTACGACTGTGGTCGATGGTTGCTTGCCGTGATAAATCGCTCAGCGCATAGGCAACGTCCTGATCAAATCGGTTTAAATCAACTGATTGTACGTAAGCATTTTCACTTTTTGCCAGCAGTCGGGCCATACTGCTGCTCGCGCCCTTGCGGGAAAGAACATAGACAGAGCCCCCTTTTACCGATGCATCCGCAAAAGCATCCGCATGAATCGAAACAAAAATATCCGCCCCCTTTGCTTTCGCAATTTGCACACGTTCATGCAACGGAATATACACATCTCGATCACGAGTCAAAACGGCCCGCATTCCGGGCAAGGCGTCGATTTGCTGTTTTAAACGTTGTGCAATCTGTAAAGTAACCTGTTTCTCTTGCAGCCCAAGCTGAGCATTGATGGCACCGGAATCCTTACCACCATGCCCTGCATCCAAAGCAACCACCAGCGGCTTAGAGGAAACTCGGCCAAGCAAATGACGGTTTTGTTCGGTTACGGCCGGAGCAATCGTTTGCGCAGCAATCACTTCTTTGGCTGCCAAAACCTCAGATTCCTGCGCCCGAACCGGGCTTTTGGCGGATGGTTTGTGCGCCACCGACAAAGGCTCCGTTTCCGAAACATCCGGTCGAGATGGAGTGACCTTTGCAAATAAATCAATAATCAGATGCGCCTGTTCACGCTTCGGTTCGGCCATTAGAAATTCGTCCGCTTGCACCGACGACACTAAGTGCAAAACCAATTTTGTTTGCACGCCCTCTTGCTGAATCTGTAAGGCCTTTAAGTACGGATCTTTAAGCAGCTTGTGCTCAAACCCCAAGGCACTCTTACCCTGAGTAAACACAATTTCAAGCCGCTCTGGATCATGCAGCCGCGCCATCTGATAGTCCTTCTGGCCTTGCAACTGAACCACCACACGGGTTTTTTGAGCATCCTGCCCAACTCTGAGTTGCTGTAATGTGGTTTGTGCGTAAACGCTTTGACTGGTCATCAATAAGAAACCGATGAACAGTAAGCGTGATAGTCTTTGCCAGCAAACATGGGATAGCGTCTGTGGAGCCCAAATCATAAACACCTCGTGGGTCAAAATGTAAAAAAATTGACGCGGTTAAAGTCGGTTTTTATGCATGAAGCAAAAGGTTTGCCAAGACGATCATCTCGGCAAAAAATCGGCCGGCAAATGCGGTTTCATTAACTCAATGAGTCGCTGCCCTGTCTCGGAAATTCCCTGAAGTAGGGCGTGCCTGGCAGATTCTTTCGCCTCCAAATGCAAAATGAGATCTGGAAGCGGTAATAAAGGTTCGGCCTTTTGCGGCCATTCAATCAGTGCCAAAAATGGGCCTTGCAATAGATCTCGAATCGCCAAATACTCAAGCTCCTCCGGATCACATAGTCGGTACAAATCAAAATGATGCACTGTCAAGCTCCCAGATTGAATCGGCACCTTATAACTTTCGACGAGTGTATAGGTAGGGCTTTTGACTTTCATTCCAGGCACAAATGCTTGTAACAATGCGCGACTAAAAAAGGATTTGCCTGCTCCCAAATCGCCTTGTAGGTGCCAGAAAATACTTGGCGAGTCGGAGCAAAAAATGGACTGAATCTGCTCGGCACAACACTGAGCAAACTGCTGCGTTGCCGCTTCGTCTTTTAAAACAAGTTGGATTTCAACTGGCTGCATAAATCTCTCTAAATTGCGGTTTGATAGGGTTACAATTGCCGAATAGTTGATTTTTGGATTCTTTTTCTATGCACGCATCTCCCGATCCGCTTCAAGCGCTCCCTGCGCAAATTAAAGCGTGGGGCCAAGCTTTAGGCTTTGCGGATATCGGCATCAGCGATGTCAACCTCAGTGCTTATGAAAGCGGCTATTTTAGCTGGCTTAATCAAGGCTTTCATGGAGAAATGCACTACCTTGAAACACATGGCACCAAGCGCACCCGTCCGGCGGAGCTGGTGCCAGGCACCTTGAGGGTCATTTCAGCGCGGATGAACTATTTTGATCACTCGGCTCAAGACGCATTGCAACAACTGCATCATCCGCAAGGTGCTTACCTTTCACGTTACGCTCTGGGTAAGGACTACCACAAACTGCTACGCAAACGCCTGGAGCAATTGGCGCAAACCATTCAAGCGCACTTCCCCGAACTGCAATATCGTGCTTTTTGTGACAGCGCTCCGGTTTTGGAGCAAGCTCTTGCTCATAAAGCAGGTCTTGGCTTTATCGGCAAAAACAGTTTGTTAATTCATCCACGCGCTGGTTCTTGGTTTTTTCTCGGCGAACTCTACATTAACTTGCCGATTCCCGTTGACGCTCAACCCCACAAACAAGGCTGTGGTCCCTGTAGCGCGTGCCTGCAAGAATGCCCTACCCAAGCGATACTCCCCAACAATCAAATTGATGCACGACGCTGCATCTCTTACCTCACCATTGAATACGATGGCGTGATTGATGAGGCTTTGCGTCCGTTGATGGGCAACCGAATTTATGGCTGCGACGACTGCCAGTTAGTCTGTCCTTGGAACCACTTCAGCTCCCCAACGGAGGAACCGGCTTTTCAACACCGTTCGCCCCTTGACCGAGCCGAACTTTTACCCCTATTTGCATGGGATGAAAGCACCTTCTTGTCTTTTTTTACCGGTTCGCCGATTCGGCGGATTGGCTATGCAAAATGGTGCCGTAATCTGGCCATTGCCATAGGCAATCAAGCTCTGCACCCATCAACGCTTAGTCCAAAGCAAAAACAGTTAAGTTTAGAAGCGCTTGCGCAAAAACTGGGGAAAATCTCGGAAATGGTCGATGTTCATATCCTCTGGGCGCAGCAACAACTGCAAGCCGCACCGCAACCGCTCCATGCGCTCGCTAGCATCCCGATAGAAGTGACGCCCCCTAACCCTTTTTTTGCCAAACGCTATTATCTTCCACGTCAGAAGTCTGCTTGCACATCTCGCCAATCTCGTTCGGCCTTAGCGGTTACAAGCGATCAAATATCGAACCTTGAGTCGCGGTAAACAACTTGGCATAAAGCCGCGAAGCATAGGTATTGGTCATCCCAGCAATGTAATCGGAAATCACCCTCTGTCGTTCTTGTTCGGTCTCTTGTGCTTGGAACTTAGCATAGGTTTTCGCCGGCAAGAGTGCACTGGGATTGGCACGCAGCGATTTAAAGAGTTCCAAAACAATCAGCTGCCCTTTGTATTCCATCTGCTTCACTTCGGCAATGGTAATGACATTTTTAAAAACAAATCGTTTCAACAACTCAAGCACCGCCATCGCCCCGGGTTCTAAACGCGCTTGATAGGCTAACAAGGGGTGGCTAAAACAGGGATTCTGCTCAATTCTAATCGACTCAACCATTATGCCGACCATTTGACTCACTGCATGTTTACGCCCTTTTGACGAATTGCTAAACAAGCGTTCCGTCATTTCTGGACCCCACAGTGGGTAAAGAGCTAACTCTTCACTGTTCATCACCTCTTTCTGCCAAAGATCACGATCGAGCATACGCAATGCAACCGCATCTTCTAAATCATGAATGCCATAGGCAATATCATCGGCCAATTCCATAATCGTGGTGTCTAGTGCTTTATGCTGAGTACGCTTATGCCCCTCGTGGGTGTGACTTAGGGCGGTAAAACGATGACGATCTTCTTCTGAGAAAGGCGCTAGCGCCCACTCCAAAATGGCTTTTTCTTCGCTGTAGATGCTCTTTGGCGGTAACCAACTGGCAAAATCCAGTACGCGAAAATCGCTGGTATCGGCCGCCTGTTGCTTTTCAACAAATGCCGCCTCCTCACTTAAAACTTCGGAATACAGAGCCGGATATTTCATTACCCCCAAAGTCGCCCGACGGGATAAATCGAGTCCATTGTTCGGGGTAAACTCACCAAGTTTAGCTAAGATACGTAAGGTTTGTGCATTGCCCTCAAAGCCGCCATGCTGACGCATCATATAATTTAGCGCAACTTCCCCGCCATGCCCAAAAGGGGGATGACCCAAGTCATGCGCCAAACAGATTCCCTCTATCAGATACATCGAAGGAAGCCAAGCCACGTAATCCTGCTCTCTCCCCAACGCATCCGTACCAACCGTGATTAATTGCTCCACCAAACCTGAACCAATTTGCGCGACCTCCATTGAGTGGGTCAAACGAGTCCGAAAAAAATCCGATTCATTCAGGCCAAAGATTTGTGTTTTGGCCTGCAATCGGCGAAAGGAAGCGGAGTGAATTACCCGAGCGCGGTCTCGTTGATAGACAATCCGTGCCGGTCGAGAAGGTTTATCGGTTAAAAAATCGGTGTAACGCTGCGTCCAAATGGCTTGATATAACATAGAATCCACTAAAGAAGAGAATAAAAAGGCCTTTAAAATCAAAACTATTAAATAACGTTCTCAACACTTTTCCAATGTTTTTTACTAAGCGGGCTTAAAAAAGCTTTCTTAGGCGCCTTTTGGGTGTAAAGATTGTCAGCGAACCGTCAAATCGGTTAGGCTGTTTGCCAAAATTGATTGTTTTTTAGCTTGGAGTAAAACGATGTCTCTACTCAAAATTCTGCTCAAACTTGTTGCCGCCTTGATCTTAACGGTGGTGATTGCCATTGGTGCGCTTTTTGCCTTCGTGGATCCTAACGACTATCGTCAAAACCTGACTGATCTTGTAAAAGAACAGACTGGAAGAGAATTGACCATTGAGAAAATGCATCTCTCACTCTATCCCAACTTAGCCATTCAGCTTGAACAAGCGCGCTTGAGCAATGCCCCAAATTTTGGGCAGACCCCGATGTTACGTGCTCAGCAAGTCGATGTCGGTGTGGCTTTACTCCCACTGTTTGAAAAACGTTTACAGATCAAAACCGTTCTACTCGATGGTCTTAAAATTAACCTACAAAAAACCGCCGAGGGTCAAACCAACTGGGCAGATTTGCAAGCACGCTTTGCCAAACCGGACGCACCGGATGCACAAACTGAAAAGGAACCAAGCAATCCCTTGGAACAGCTGGCCGCCTTAAGCTTTGAGGGTTTGGAGATTCAAAATGCCCAGCTGAGCTGGGAAGATCTCAGTACAGGACAGAATCTCACGATTCTTGATTTGAATTTGCGCAGCGACGAGATGCAGTTTGATCATTTTTTTACCATTGAAGCCCGCGCAAAAACCGAATTGCAGGCCCCACAATTGAACAACGATTGGCAATTCAAGATTGAAGCCAAAATCTCACAAGACGGAAACTACACGCTACGCAATCTAACCTTGGAAAACACCCTGCAAAGCCAAGCTTTACCAATCGATACGCTGGTTGCCAAACTTTCGATTCCCACCTTAGACTTACAACTTTCTGAGAATTTAATTCACTTACCCAACGTAACTTTAGAAACCCAAACCCTTGGCAAAAAAGATTTTTCCTTCAAAACGCTCGACAATCAGCTAAAGGTTCAAGCGCTAAAACTGAATTTAGAAACCCTTCTCCTTCAGGCTTCGACCCTGTCTTTACAAACCCAAGCACAAGGCCAGACCGACTTTGCCATCCACCGCCTGAACAGTGTGCAAACTCTTGAAAAATTGAGTTTTGATATCACATCCCAACAACTCAGCATGAATCTCAGCAGTCAGACCGATGCCAGTGGTCCAGCACTCCCCGCGCCTGTTGAAGGAGCGCGTTTGAATAGCCAAATTAAAGCCGATCTAAAAGCACAAACCCTGTCGATGCCCGATTTAAAAATCCAAGCGCTTAATACACAAATTCAAGCAAACGTCCAGGTCAAACAGCTGCTGGACGGTGCCCAGGTTAAAAGCGATCTAGCCATTGCCACATTCAATCCAAAACAGCTCCTAGAAACCTTAAAAATCGCCTTACCTCCGATGGCAGATAACCAACGTCTGCAACAGGCCGAATTGCAGGCCAAAGTGGATTTCAATTTGACACAGCAGGCCTTGCAAGTCACCGTATCGAAACTGCTACTGGATCAAAGTACGCTCAAAGGACAAACCTCTGTTAAAAACTTTACCCAACCACAAGTTCGCTTTGATTTAGCGCTTGACCAAATTGACCTCAATGCCTACCTTCCACCGAAACCACCTAAGAGCGATGAACCTGCTAGTAAGCCAGATGAAGACATCGTTATTAGCCTTCCAACAGAGCTGCTGCGCAGCTTAGATCTGCAAGGTACCCTAAAGGTTGGCAGCTTGAAATTCGAACAATTGCAACCTAAAAATCTTTTGCTCAACCTGAGTGCAGCTAAGGGTGACCTCAAAATTCGCTCGCTGAAAGCCGATATTTTTAGCACCACCCTTAGTGCCAATGCCAGCTTAAATGTCAGCCAGACAATGCCAAGTTACACCTTGCAACTTCAAGCGCCTAAGGTTCCCGTTGGCGAGTTGCTTTTGGCCTTTACCGGCGATGATAAACTCCGTGGTTTGGGCAACCTCCAACTTGACTTGCAAACCCAAGGCGAGACGGTAAAACAACTTATGAGTCAACTCAATGGTCGCACTGACCTCGATTTAACCGATGGGGCCGTCAAAGGCTTTAATTTGGCCAAAATTGTGCGCGAAGCCAAAGCCAAACTTAAAGGTGAAACCCTGCCTGCGGACCAAGGCCCGAATCAAACCGACTTCAGCTCTTTGATTGCCAAGGCAAACATTCGCCAAGGCATTGCCACCACGGAAACGCTCAGTGCGCAAGCGCCCTTTATGCGCATTCAAGGGGAAGGAAAAATTGACTTAGGCAAGGAAGCCCTTGACTACCTTGTCAATGCCAAAATTGTCAACACCAGCAAGGGTCAAGGTGGGGCAGATTTGGAAGAGCTCAGCGGTTTAACCCTGCCCGTGCGCTTGAAAGGTAGCTGGCTCAATCCCTCGATTTCATTAGACCTGAAATCCTTGGTAGAAGAGCGTGCCAAACAAGCACTTGAACAGAAAAAAGAAGAAGCCATTGAAAAAGCCAAAACTAAGGTTGAAGAGAAAAAAACCGAAGTGATTGAAGAGACCAAGAAAAAAGTCGAAGACCAACTTAAAGATGCGCTCAAAGGATTTAAATTTTAATTGGCTTTACGCAATTTAACGCGAATCGTGCTTAAGCGAATCTACCAAATTACGGCTGGATTCGCTGAAAGCGCCCAAAAATTTTCCCTTCTTCAAGCGCAAAGCATATTAAAATCGGCTAATAATCTTCGCGCCTTGGCTCGGGCTCACTTTGGGGTTTGCAAAGCATGATTCGTTTTCTTCGTTTAAAAGTTCACCAGATTGGCCGCGCGACCAAGAATTCAGCTTTTCTAAACAAGTACTTCCCGCGTTTTAAAGATCGAATCTATTGGGCAGGAGACCGTCAGTCGTTCGCCCGCGCCGGCTTTATTGGCTGCTTTTGCATGATGTTACCCATTCCTTTTCAAATGATACTCGGCTCAGTACTCGCCTATTACGCTCGTGCCAATATTCCACTGGCCACTGCTTTAGCCTGGATTACCAATCCGCTTACCATGTGGCCGATTTGGTACGGTGGCTACTTGTTTGGCACTTGGATGCTCGGCACACCCGACTTATTTCACGCTTCGCAAGGCATTGTGATTGGCTCAGAAATCTGGTTTTCAGATGTGTTTCCCTATATATGGCAACCGTTTCTGATTGGCAACGCCACCTTGGGCATTATCTTCGGTTCGACTTTATATTTTTTAATTAATCATTTCCATTGGCAAAGTCTCCGAGCCCTTCTTAAAAAGCGTCCAAAGCGCTCGTAACAAACCAAATGCATTGAGGCTTTGCTCAGCAGTTTGCCAAAAAATATTGGTGACTTCTGGTGCGCATCCCCTAAAATAGGCACTTTTAACTTTTTTGCTGTTGCAAAGGTAAATGCCGAAAATGAAAACCTCCAATCTCTTGCTTGCCACAACGCGTGAAACGCCCTCCGATGCGGTGGTCATCAGCCATCAACTCATGATTCGCGCTGGAATGATTCGCCCGTTGGCGGGCGGACTCTACAATTGGCTTCCTTTAGGCTTGCGTGTGTTGCGAAAAGTTGAAGCGATTGTGCGCCAAGAGATGAATCGTTCTGGGGCTCAAGAAGTTTTAATGCCACTGGTACAACCTTTAGAGTTGTGGCAAGAGTCGGGGCGAGATCAGGACATGGGGCAAGAGATGCTGCGCTTTACCGACCGTCACGATCGTCCTTTTGTGTTAGGCCCAACCCACGAAGAGATTATTACCGATTTGGTTCGTCGTGAAATTCGCAGCTATAAACAACTGCCGATTAACTTCTACCAAATTCAAACCAAATTCCGCGATGAACGTCGTCCCCGTTTTGGCGTGATGCGTTCTCGCGAATTCATTATGAAAGATGCCTATTCATTTCACCTGTCGCGCGAATCTTTGCAAGAAACCTATGAGGTGATGCACCAAACCTACTCTCAGATTTTTAACCGCATGGGTTTAAATTTCCGCGCAGTACAAGCAGATACCGGTGCGATTGGTGGTGACGGTTCCCACGAATTTCATGTTTTGGCCGACTCTGGTGAAGACGATATTGCCATCTGTCAAAATTCCGGCTATGCCGCCAATGTCGAACTGGCTGAAGCCATTGCCCCCTCGCAAAGCCGTTCGGCTCCCGGTCAAAATCTTGAGAAAATTGCCACGCCAAAACAACATACGATTGAAGAGGTCAGTGCATTCTTGCAGCAACCTTACCAGAAAATCCTCAAGACGCTTTTGGTAAAGGGGGCAGATCCAGCGCAGCCCATCATTGCTTTAGTGCTTCGCGGCGACCACGAGCTCAACGAAATAAAAGCGGAAAAACACCCTTTGATTGCGGCTCCGCTTACCTTAGTCAATGAGAATGAAATTTTTGCAGCGATTGGCTGCAATGCCGGTTCAATTGGTCCAGTTGGCCTACCTATTCCTATTATCTGTGATCGAGCGGCTGCGGTTTGTGCCGACTTTGTTTGCGGCGCCAACCAAGATGGCTTTCATCTTCAAGGCGTTAACTGGGAGCGCGACCTCCCCCTTCCCTCAACGTTTGATTTGCGTAAAGTGGTTGCCGGAGATCCAAGCCCTTGTGGTCAAGGACCCCTATCGATTTTTAAAGGGATTGAGGTGGGTCATATCTTCCAACTCGGAAATAAATATTCGACCGCACTTAACGCAACGGTTCAAAACGAAAACAGCCGTGCGCAAGTATTAGAAATGGGCTGCTACGGAATCGGCGTAACCCGAGTGGTCGCCGCCGCAATCGAACAAAATCACGATGAACGCGGGATTATTTGGCCCGATGCCCTCGCCCCTTTCCAAGTTTGTATTGTGCCGATGCAAATGCACAAGTCTCCAAGAGTGGCTGAGGCGGCGCAAACCCTCTATCAAGCACTGTTGGCGCAAGGGGTTGAGGTTCTATTGGACGATCGCTCTGAACGTCCTGGCGTCATGTTTTCGGATATGGATTTAATCGGCATTCCGCACCGCATCGTCATCAGTGAACGCGGTTTGGATAATGGTTTAGTTGAATACAAATACCGTCGTGAGCCGCAAGCCGAAGAAATTCCTCATGCAGACTTTATGGCATTTTTAACCCAACGCTTGTCTGAAGGCGCGCGTTAAACCGGAAAACGTGATGTATTTAGACTCTTTTTACCAACGCCAGCAACAGCAATTACACATTACTCCAGAACAGGGAAGTCGTTTTGCCAAAGAAATTGCTGGGGATTTCAATCCATTGCATGACGCCCACTCCAAACGCTTCTGTGTCCCTGGAGACTTGCTATTTTCCCTATTACTGAGCACTCAAGGCCTTGCTCAGCAGATGCAAGTCAAATACACCGGCATGGTGGGTAAGGAAACGCCCCTGTTTTTACCGCACAGCAGTGCCGAAATCTTCGAATTGCTGGACGCTAATCAGAAAAGCTATCTGCAAGTTAAGCGCCGGGGAACCATCAGCCATGATGCTCAGTTGATTGAACGCTTTGCTCGCGCTTACGTTGCCTTTTCAGGCTTGAGTTTTCCTGACTTACTGGTTCCCTTGATGGAAAAGCACTCGGTCATGATCAATCCAGAACGGCCGATGGTCGTCTATGACAGTATGGAATTTGACCTAGCACATACTACCCTTGTGGAACCGCAGCTTGAGCTGAGTCACCATCAATTGGAAGTCAACGGCAAGCGTGGCTTGGTCACTTTAGAATTTACCATTTCAGATCAAAACCAGCCGATCGGAAAAGGGTGTAAACGAATGACACTGGGTGGCTTACGCGACTATAATCCCCAACAAATGCAACAACTTGTCGATCTCTATCAACAGAGCAAAAAAAATTACGCAAAAGTTGCGTAACCTTGCCCGAGACAGTCAAATCAGCGCTTTCGTTGCGTCCGTTAGCGTCCGCAGCCAACTTGGGATTGTTTACACTATTTTGATGCGATGGCGATTGGTCTAACGCAAGGCCAATCGCCATCAAATGTCTTGCTAAGCGCGAAACACTCGTTTCTCGCCGCCTCCAGACCCAAAAGGAATCTTGTCACATGAATATTCAGTGGTACCCAGGGCATATGCATAAAGCGCAAAAGGAAGTGCGTGAAATCTTCCACCAAATTGATGTTTTTATCGAAGTACTGGATGCGAGAATCCCATTTAGCAGTCAAAATCCGCTGATTGAACAAATTCGACAAGACAAACCAACGATTAAAATCCTAAATAAAACTGACTTGGCTGACCCGCTTCAAACGCAAGCCTGGCAGGCGTATCTGGAAGAAGAGCAGAGCATTAAAACCCTGGCTTTTAATGCCCAACAGGGTGATAAACGCGAGCAAATTCTTCAGCTCATCAAAAAGATGGCCAACCAAAAGTCAGACAGTGTGAAAACCGTGCATGCACTGATTATTGGCATTCCCAATGTTGGCAAATCAACCCTTATTAACAATATAACCGGACGCACCATCGCCAAAACTGGCAATGAACCGGCGGTAACCAAACACCAACAGCGCATCAAGTTGGAAGACAATGTTACCCTGATTGATACCCCAGGTATGCTATGGCCAAACATTGAAAACCCACACAGTGGATATCGTTTGGCCATTACTGGAGGCATTAAAGAAACCGCCTTCGAACTGCCAGACATTGCGACCTACGCCTGCGAATACTTTTTAAAAGCTTATCCGCAAGCTATTCTTGCTCGTTATCAGTTTGAAACGCTGCCCCACACCGATTTGGAACTGCTCGAAGCGATTGGCCGTAAACGCGGCTGCCTTCGTGCTGGCGGTAAGGTCGATTTAGAGAAAGTATCGCGATTGCTGATTATGGAATACCGAGACCAATACTTCGGTAACCTCACGCTTGAGACACCGGCAATGATTGCAGAAGAAATGACTGAAGTGGCGTTAATTCGCGAAGCCAAAGAAGCAAAACGCCTCGCCAAAGAAGCAGAAAAACTGGCTCGCCGCGCTCGGCATCGCAAAAACAAGCGCTGATTTACATGTCATCGCTAAGGGAAAAACGACCAACTCATAAGGTCGTATTTCTGAGCTACGGTTCAAAAAGATAAAAAAACTCAAAAAAAAACCTGAGTCAGCTCAATATCCTTAAGCCGTTCTCAGGTCGATTCCAGCACAGAGTGCCGAAAAAAATAAACAAACATCAATAAACGAAAATTACCCGTTTTTGCGCTGAAAACCAACGCCAATTAGCTCACCTCAAAAACGAATAAACGCAGAAAACTCCAAAAATGGAAGCTTCGCCAAGAAAGTGAAAAACGAAAAAAGATCTTCATCCAAAGCAAGAAACAAGACCCTCACCCTTCGCAATCGTGGCTATTTTAATTAAGCCCAAACCCAGCTAACAGGGCAATTAGCTTTTTTTTAAAAAAGCCAAATGCCTATAACTCCAGCCTTCATTGCGTTTCGATAGGTTAGGTTACGAACAGGGATATTGCTATTTTTAGGGGAATAACAGGTGTTTCGATTTAGTGATTACTTAAGAATTTGTCGAGAAAACCGCGCCATTACCCAAACCGAGTTGGTTGATGAACTACTGGCATTAGATGACACATTTCAAGCCTTGGATGTGACCACCCTAAGTCGATGGGAGCGCGGCGTTTCCAAACCCGCGCTGGGTAAACAAACGCTGATGATTCAGTATTTTTCTCGTCACTTTGGGCGCGTTTACCCATTTTTAGAAGAAGCCGAACCGATTACCATCGAGAAAAGTTTCTGCGCTCTGGGCTTTTCTAAGCTATTGGGGCGCCACAAAATGGTGATGGAGTTTCCCACTCGATTAATGGATATCCAGCAATTTTCGATACAGTTTTATGCCGAATCGGTGCATAAAAGCAACGCCTTACGGAAAAACTATCTCATTTTGCGGGAACTCTATGGGGCAACCTTTAGTGAAACACTACACCAAGAACTGGCGGAAAACCCCCAAAATTACTTTGCCATTTGTGACTATCAGGGGGATTATTTTGGTCATTTTTTCGCGCTCAAGCTTAAACCCGATACGTTTAATCGCTTAATGGACTTCAGTTTGAGCGTTGATCAAATTCAGTTAAACGATGTGTGTGGGCCGCAAGAGCTCGGTTGCTACTACTATTTTGGCTTTTTCAGTATTGGTGAATTGGTCATCTCTCTGATCTGGATTCACTTCTACACCCTGCTGATTAAGGAGCAAAATCACATCCAGCAACTCGGGGCGATGATTGTATCTAAAGAAGGCGAAACGATTGCCAAGAATATGAACACCCAAGTCTTGCATAGCCGTCAGGTCAACGGACAAACCATAAGCAACTTTCAAGCCACACCCGCTCAAATGCTGATTACTGAAAATGTCGTCAAAATGCTGTTTAATCCAGAAAGTTGTCCAGAAAACCGAACCTAAGGAAACCCAGAATAGGTTCATATCGCCAAACTGAAGGTAATAAGGACAGGTTCTGTGTTTCTCTCGATACTCGGAAATAAGCACCGCAAAAAAGCCGAGGTTGCAAAGAACCCTGCTGGCAACAAGCAGAGAACCCGCTTGCCGCCGATTGCAAAAAGGCGCTAAGGCCGTTTAAAACCAAGGGCCAGACATTCGGCTTCTGGCAACCATCCCAAACAACTACGAACCTTCAAGGACTGATAGTTGCGAACAATTGGCATGATGGTTAAAACGCCCCACACAATTTGATACCAGTGCCAACCAATCGCAGAGGGCTGAGTAGCCCACCAGAGATTGTTCACGCCAAAATGCTTCGTTTTAAAAAGCAGATGAACTGCCAAGCGCCAGTATTTAAGCGCATATTGGATACGGGTTGACCACATGCTTTATTTCCTTAATTCGAGTTCGCTTAATCGGTTTTCATTGAATCCGTTTCGATCACCAACATCGGCATATTTTCTTTAAATACGGTTGTTCCAACGGGCGCGTGAATTTTACCCACTTTCCCATTGACCGGCGATTTTATCGAAAAGTATTTTTGCCAAGATTGATGCGTACTTAATTCCGCCTGGGCATATTCCAACGCACCTTGCGCCAGAGCAAACGCCAGTTGGGCCGCCTCTAAAGATCGCCGAGCACTCACGGTGCGATCAAATAAATCTTGGGCCTGATCCAGCTCAATCTGGGCGTCTTTTAGTTTGGCTTGGGCCATTTTCACTTTGGCTTGCAACCCTTTTTGTTTCGCCAGAAAACGGCTGGCATCCAGATCCAATAATTTTTGTCCAACTTTAACCACTTGACCCTCGCTGACATACAACGCAGTCACTTGGCTGCTGACCAAAGAACCAATGACCACACTTTGGGCCCACGCGTGCGAAGCGGTCAATAATAATCCAACGCCAAGCACATAAGGTAAACAACGACATATTGATTTGTTTATAACTTTCATTTACAAGGACTCTCACGGTTAAATTATGGTTGCTGCGGAAGGTTTGCCTGCTGTGCTTCGATTGGCTGAGCAAAGGGTCGAACCGGCACACCCAAAAGATAATCAAGTTGCGACCACAGCATGGCTCGACGCAACTGCCACTCGGCCTGATTAAAATTGGCTTGCGACAGACGAACCATCGAGTCGCCTAAATCGGTTGAGGATTCGTTTTCATAGAGCGCACGGCTAAAATCGAGGTACAAATCCGCAAAATCTGCGAACAAAAGATCGGCTTTACGCTCATTTTCCAACATCTGCAGTTGAAAATAGAGTTCAGTCACCTCATCCCGCAGACTTTGCGCGAGCTGCTCATAAGTGGCCTGTAACGTTTTGAATTTAGCCCGCTCTTTTGCGGTTTCCAAGCGTTGAACACCGGCATCATATAAAGGCACTTCAACCGAAAGATCGGCGCGCCAACGTCCCTCACGCAATTCGGGGTAACTTGACAGCTTACCAACCCAAGCATCGGCTCGAACCTGAGGTTGATTCAAACGATGACTAGCCTCAATTTGCTGCATCTGTCCCTCGGCTTGGCTGCGCAAAGCCACCAACATGGGATTGGCCTCAACCTGCTGCTGCAAGGACTCTAATTTAAGTTCTTCTATCGAACGCTGATCAAAATGGCTTAAATCAGGGAAGACTAACTTATCAGGTCGAGCCTCGGCGTAACCAATTACGTTCGCTAATCGCACGCGCATTTTTAACAGATTCTGTTCAGCTTTTGCACGTTTTAGCAGGGTCTGCTGGTAACGATTTTCTGCCTCAAGTAAATCAACGTCCGATAAGCGCGATAAACTGTGCTGCTCTTTACTTTTGTCAAAAGCAATAAACTCGACAGCCATGGCTTCATTGTCAATCCGATATTGAAAATCGGCTAACAGAGCCGCAAAAAAAGCCTGCATTACCGACAATTTATAGGATTCAAGTTCTGCGGCCTGCTCAAGCTTTTGAGCTTCGGCCACCTTAAGCAGATTCAACTGACGTAATTGATTGATTTTGCCGTCATACAGCACCTTGCCTAAATGCAAGGCAAACTGGTGATGATCTTGCGCTTCATCACTGTACTCGCGACGACTCAGACGCCCTTCAAAATTGAGCTTTAGGCCATTGGTTGCCGATAAACTCTGGGCCTGCGCCTCGGCCAAATCACTTTGTGTTTGCGCAAAAAAATAGCGTGAGGACTTAAGTGGAAAATCCTGTAATAAAAATTCCAAACTCAAAGGGTTTGGCAAGGGCTCGCTTGGCATTTGACTGCTGATCGGGAATGGACCGGGTGCTTCAGGAAGCGTTTCAGCCTGAACAAACGGGCTAAACCACAACGCGAACAACCAAGGCAGTGGCTTTTGCATAAAAAGAAACCGTGGCATTTTCTCTCCCCAAAACTATTGCGTAGTGCCAGCATTTTTACGCGCTCGTTTATAGGCGGTAAAAGATTGAGTTTTATAGCTACCATCCAAGACAAACTCAGCCAACCAGATAAATTCTTCTTTTGTTCGAGTCGGTCCGGTATAGCGCACCAAAGGTTGCCCATCCAAACCAAAAATAATCATCACCGGAGTGGCACGAACGCGAAACTCTTTTTCAGCTAAATCTTGGGCGCTTAAGGTCTGCCCTTTAAAATCGACAATTTCATTACTGCCTTCAATATCGTGCATATAGTTCAGAAAATTCGCACGATACAGTTTGATGACTTCGGGGTCCTGCAAAATGGTGGTACGCATACGATGACAGAACGGACATTCATCCATGTGAAAGAACATGAACAGACCCTTTTTACCGTCGGCTTTTGCCGCCTCCAGCTCTTCTTGGTAATTACCAAAAGATTCATCAAACAGCGGATCTGCGGCCTGCACCGCAAAAATCGCTGTAAAAAACAGTGCCAGACCCAGCAAAGGCTGACGCATTTTCTGCCAAGAAAAAACCATAATGACTCCTCATCTAAGCTTTTACAGAATACTTTGTTGCGTTTTTAGAGGCCGCAGCGGTAATCCCGAAAGCATCAATTACCGCTAGAAAACGCGGATTACCGGCCTGAAGGCCTCGTTCACTATAGCAAAGCCCCCTGACTGAATAAAGCAACTTACTGACAAAATTACGCATTGAAACGTAGATGGATTGACCAAAATAAAAACCCATATTCTCTGCAAGAGCGAATATGGGAACACGAATTGCGACAGTTAAAAAGTCAGAAGGGAGAATCTAACGAGGGCTCTTATAGTTTTGAATAAAATCATTGAGCATTTTGGCATCAACCATTCCCGTTCGGGCAGCCACAATTTTGCCTTCCGGATTAACCATGTAAGTGGTCGGCAACCCGCGTAAATCGCCAAAGGGAGTGGTCTTGCCGTCAGGGTCGGTTTCAAATCGAACAATAGGGTAATTCACCAGCTGCGACTCGGCAAACGCCTTTACCTTGTCGGTCGCCAAATCTTCATAATTGACACCAATCACGACGGCATCGGTCTTCGCATGGGCTTCGTGGAACATCACTAAATCAGGAATCTCTTTTAAACAAGGTGGACACCAAGTTGCCCATAAATTGACCACAACCCATTTGCCCTTATAGTCCGATAACTTGCTTTTGTTTCCATCCAAATCCACAAAAACAATCTCTTTTTCCTCTTGCGCTTGTACCGGCGCACTCACCGCCAAAAATGATAAGCTTAAGAGTGCAGCCAAACCATAACGATGCAGTAAACTATTATTCTTCATTACTTTTCCTATTTATTCAAAATGTTAGAAAATATTCCCAAACATTTAGATTAACTAAAAAGACCCTTTTGGCGTTAAGTTCGACATTAGATTCCAAGCACGGATTTAACAAAGCTCAGACTTAAACGACGTTTTTCGACCAAAGACGCCTCCTCGAGAACATGCAATATTCGCATTAATTCTGGTAAACGCTGAGCAACGTGTTTAACCAAGTAATCGCCAACGGTATCCGGTAACTCAAAGCCGCGCTTCAAGCTGTGCCGCTGCAAAGCAACAATTAGCTCGGCCTTATCACTTAAAGGCAAGAGTTTGACCGGCAATACACTGACCAGCGATTTGGCTAAATCCGGCACCACAATCGGCCAATCGCCAATCGCTCGCGTGCCGGCCATCAGCAGCGTATTGCCCTGTACACTGGATTTAATAATGAGATTGGCTAAAGCACTTTCCCACGCTTTTTTGCCAATCAGGGTATCCACATCATCCAAACAAACCAGCGCGGTCTGCTCTAAACCCGAAAGCACATCTGGAATCAATGGTAAATGACGATCTCCCAAAGGCAAATACACACTCGCTTGATTGCGTTCGGTCATAAAGCGACACGCGGCTTGCAGAATATGGGTTTTGCCAACACCCTCATCGCCTGCGAGATAAAACCCAGTACCTCTGGGTTTAGAAAGGTGCGTTTGCAGCACATTCATCGCCACAGCGACCGACTCCTCTTGAGCAACAAACGTCTCAAAGTTTGCGTCATCTCGCAACCCCATTTTTAACGGCATCTGAACATACACAATCCTATCTCCTAAGGCTGACTACGCATTGAATTGTCATTGTTCGACAAGGGGGGTTCTGGGGTAGATACATCAGGTCCTATCCCAGGGGAAGCCGCTACTGGCGCGTTTGATTGAAACTGTAAATCTAATTGCCGCAGCATTTCGGAAGCCGAAATCAGTGTAAATTGTGGCAAAGGTCGCAGCATTTGCTGCAGGTTGGCATAGTCGCCTAAATAATCCAACTTAAATTGCGCGCGATCGGCTTTTAATTCTTGCAATGCCATTGAGCTCACATTAGGCAGCGCCTGTTGAATCAACTGGCGGGCTTGTTCTAACTCAGCCAAGCCGTTAATACCGATGACATTCAGTACCACTTGATCACGGGTTTCTAACAGTGGCCGGCTCTCCTCCATTAATCGCTCCATCGTTATATTTAGCATCTGCTCGAACAGTGGCGTCTGCTGCGACCCTTGAACCGAGCCCTTAGTCAAAACCGCACCAGTATTATCAAACAGATACCAACTCAATTCCTGCTGAGGGCCCCGTTTACTTAATTGAAAACTCAGCAAACGTTGCTGCTCGCTTTGAATCAAAACCTCTTGTAGATTCATCAGGTTATTCGCGGGATTCAGCGGATAAATCCAAACCTGATCACTGAGAGGCAGTTGAATCGGCATGGCGCGTTCATGAGCAAGAGCCATCAACGGAATATCTGGACGAAACGCCAAATTCGCTTGCGTCAGCTTCGTTAAGGTCTGATTTTCCAACACCGCCCCCATGACCAACATTTTGGGTCGCATTAAGGTTGGCCATATTTTTACCTGCGCTTGGCTGAGCAACGGTTTAAGTGCTTCTTCATCAAACAAAAAACGTAATTTGACACCCACTTTCACACCGTCCTGTAACAGCGGGACATACTGATAGTTGCGCAACCACTGACGCGCCTGCTGACGCAGGGTCTCGGTGCGAGCAGCCTGCTGTAAAGCGCTTTGCCCACTTAAACGCAGTAACAAAATCTGCATCGCTTGCTGACTCAAAGTCAGCAATTCTGCATCGCTTAGTGCAACTTCACGCATCTGATCTGCACTTGGAGCAGGTAAATCAATTGCAAACAAGGATTCGGGTAAGCTTTGCGCAGAAGTAGCTTGCTGGGAAACGGGGAAAAGGGAGGACGGCGCTTGGGCCAAAACGGTGCTGGTGGTGAAGGGGGCAAGCAGGCAACCGGATAGGCCAAGTGCCCAAAAGCGCAGGATTCGCTGTAAACTTCTCATATAGCAACCTAAAAATTTCGTTACAATATCATAATATTTTTTAAAAACCCTTTGACGTTTTTTAAGGTTTAAGCCTTAGCAACCGGTCCCCAGTCCAGAACGAGCTCGCCCCCGGTTGCAATGTACCTTATCCTTAATCAGCCTCAAATCTTTGTTCACCTTGCCGCCCTAGGCTCGCCAAGTAAACCAATCTAGAGTAAAAAAGAAACCATGACCACAAACAATCCCTCTATCAGTTACAAAGACGCCGGTGTTGATATCGATGCAGGAAACGCCCTCGTTCAAGCGATTAAACCGATTGCTAAAGCCACTACTCGTCCAGAAGTTCCCAGTTCTTTGGGCGGTTTTGGTGCCTTGTTTGAATTGGACATGGCCAAATACAAGAACCCTATTTTAGTTTCTGGGACCGATGGTGTCGGGACTAAACTGCGTCTTGCGATTGATTCCGGCAAACACGACCAAGTCGGGATTGACTTGGTGGCCATGTGCGTTAATGACCTGATTGTTCAAGGGGCAGAGCCGCTGTTTTTCTTAGATTACTATGCCACAGGTAAACTCGAATTGGCGGTTGCGACCTCCGTTATTAAAGGCATTGGTGATGGATGCTTGCAAGCTGGATGTGCCCTGATTGGCGGCGAAACCGCAGAAATGCCTGGAATGTATCCGCACGGTGATTATGATTTGGCCGGCTTCTGTGTCGGAATTGTTGAAAAAGCGGATTTAATTGACGGCTCAAAAGTTCAAGCCGGTGATGTTCTGCTTGGTTTAAGTTCAAGCGGTCCGCATTCAAACGGCTACTCACTGATTCGTAAAGTGATTGAAGTCTCTGGTGCCGATCTCAGTCAAGAGATTAATGGTCAACCGCTGATTGATGCGCTGATGGCCCCTACTCGCATCTATGTCAAACCGCTACTGGCCCTGATGAAACAAATTGAAATTCGTGCGCTTTCTCACATTACCGGTGGCGGTTTGTTGGAAAACGTTCCGCGCGTCATGCCGGACTACACGCTGGCAAAAATTAACACCAACGCTTGGCAACGTCCTGCCGTTTTTGACTGGATTGCGGAAAAAGGCAATGTTGCCTACGAAGAGATGCATCGTACCCTGAACTGCGGCATCGGCATGGTGATTGTCGTCAAGGAAGCAGATTGCGAAAAAGCCATCTCTTCGCTGCAAGAAATGGGCGAAACGGTCACTATGATTGGCGTGATTGAAGCCTCCAATCAACAAGCGCCCAGCGTCAAACTGGTTCGCGAGTAAAGTTGAGTCAATCCTAATCCCGCAGCGCACAGACCATCGGTAATCGCACTGCGACCTGAATTCGACACCCCATTGAGAAACCGCATTGGTTTTCTTTGGGGTTCCTTATCCACGACTTTGATTGCAAAAGGTTTTGCTCATGTCTCTCAAAACCCCATTGCCCCTTAAACGCATCGCGGTTTTGCTCTCCGGCAACGGCTCCAATCTTCAAGCACTAATCGATTATCAAGCTCAAGCGCCGAAGGGCTATCAAATCGTTTTAGTCATCAGTAATAAAGCTCAAGCTTATGGCTTGGAACGAGCTCGCAGAGCGGGTATTGCTACCTGTGTTATTGAACACCAACAGTT
Source organism: Thiotrichales bacterium (assembly GCA_016936535.1). GTDB lineage: Bacteria > Pseudomonadota > Gammaproteobacteria > Thiomicrospirales > Thiomicrospiraceae > Thiomicrorhabdus. The sequence goes on from JAFGXP010000017.1 coordinate 94,231, forward strand.
TCCAGACCGTGCCAGTTTTGACCGTGAAATGCAAACTGTACTCGATGCACATCAGGTTGACTTAGTTGTTCTCGCCGGTTTTATGCGGATTCTCTCAGCTCCGTTCACCCAGCATTTTTACGGTAGAATGTTGAATATACACCCCTCCTTACTGCCTAAATATCCTGGCCTCGACACTCACCAACGCGTTCTAGAGGAAGGCGATGCCGAGCACGGTTTAAGCATCCACTTTGTTACTCAAGAGTTAGACGGTGGGCCGATTATTCTGCAATCTCGATTGTCGGTGCAAAAGCAAGATACGGCCGCAAGTCTTCAACAAAAAATTCATCAACTCGAACACTGTGCCTACCCACAAGTGGTTCAAGGCATCTGCCAAGGACTTCTGGAATTGCGACAAGATAAGGTCTACTTTAAACACCAGCCACTAAGCCAACCCCTAGAGCTCTCAGCTCTGGCGCAGGCTCTTAGCGAAATCGCGTAAATTGATTTGGATGAATGCAGAATGATTCAAGGCGATGTGAAACAAAAAAAGCATAAATTAAGCCGATTATCGTTGCTATTGGGTATGAGTTTTATTGGCTTTGGCAATGCGTCCACTGCCGCCGAAATATTCAGCCTAGAAGACTTTAATGCCACCTTTAAAGTGAACGCATTTGGCGTAGAACTCGGTGAGAGTGACCATCAATTACGTTGCCAAATGCAAAACTGCGTGTTAACAACCGACTCCAAACCTAAAGGCATGGTCAGCCTCTTTTTTAAAGAACGCGCGAAAGAACAGATTCAACTACAGCAAACCCAAGACTCGCTGAGTTGGCAGCGTTACCAAAAAACGCGCTGGCGCAATCCTGAGGACAAGACGCCCAAAGTTACGACCTATCAAGCGATTGAGGATCTCACATCGCAACGTAAAATTGTGCAATACCCTGAAAAAAATCGAACTTGGCCTTGGCAAGCCCATCTTTATGACAGTACTTCGATTGCCTACGCCATCCAGTGGCATCATTTGCACGGCAGCGATTTCTCTCAACTCAACCTCTGGTTACAATCTTCTCAGCAGCAACACCCCATCCGCTTTACCGAAATCGCTCAAGCCGAAACGCTGACCTTGGATTATGGTAATGAAACTGCCTTCAAATACCAATTTGGCGATGCGCGTTATACGATAGACTTATGGCTATTGGCCAAGCACCGAGCCTTCCCTGGCAAAATTAAGATTCAAGACCATGAGAAAAACAACACGATTGGTTTAGCTCTGCGCCAAGCGCCGAACTTTGCTAAGCCTTAAGCCCATCACGAGACCCAAAACCCTCTATGAAACTCAGTGACCGCGACATCATCAAATACCTAAACGCTGGCAAAATTCAGATTGACCCCATGCCCCCAGAATCAAAAATCAAAGGCATCAGCGTCGATCTTCGCCTCGACAACAAATTTAGGGTCTTTAACGATCACACCGCCCCCTACATTGATCTCAGCGGCCCCCGTGATGAGATGCAACGGATTATGGATACGGTGATGGGTGATGAAATTGAAATTGCCGAAGGTCAAGCGTTCTTTTTGCATCCTGGTGAACTGGCATTAGCGGCAACCTATGAATCACTTAGCATTCCTGACGACCTGGTCGGCTGGCTTGACGGGCGCTCCAGCTTAGCTCGTCTGGGTCTGATGGTACATGTAACCGCACATCGTATTGATCCGGGCTGGCAAGGCCAGATTGTGCTCGAAGTGTTCAACAGCGGTAAATTGCCACTCGCCTTACGCCCAGGAATGGACATCTGTGCCATTAATTTTGAAACACTTTCCAGCGCTTCAAGCACACCCTACAACAAGCGCCAAGATGCCAAATACCGTAATCAAAAAGGCCCAACCGCCAGTCGCATCAATCAAGATCCACAAGCGCAGAGCGGTGTAAACCATCCCCCACTAGATCTGCTCAGCGAACGCTAAGGAACCCCAATACCCTCAGCAATAAAATTGCTTCACTGCGGCACGGAAAGCGCTTTACAAAAAGCCGAAAGCCCTGATAATTTGCACGGCGGAATACGGACGCGAAACACACTCTTGCGCTGGCTTACTTAAGGATTTAAAGATGCATATTGGATTTATGATCGCCGAATGGTCAGAATTGACCCCTTCAAAAAACTCGACCATTTTGGTGATTCGAGAGTGCTTGCGTCGCGGTCACAAGGTATCAATTCTCTACACGGACAATCTCCGTGTGCTAAACAACGTGGCTTATGGCAATCTGCACCGCATTTTACCAATGGAAAAAATTCCTGAAAACATTACACAATTCCACAAAAAAGTGGAATTCAAAACCATCAACTCGCCCTTGCACAGCATGGATGCCCTGCTGATTCGTAAAGACCCGCCAATTGATCCAATTATCTTTAACTTTCTGGACTCCATTAAAAACGAATGTGTCATTATCAACAGTGTTGACGGAGTACGTAAAGCCAACAATAAACTGTTCACCACGACCTTCAGCGATCCTAAAAACAACTACTTGCCAATTACCCATGTCTCCAAAGACAAAAATGTCATCCGCCAGCTGATTAACGAAATGCCTGGAGACAAGGTAATCTTAAAACCGTTAGTGGGTTCAGGGGGACACGGCGTCATCGTATTAGAAAAAAATGCCCAATCCAATATCAACTCAATCTTAGATTACTATCTAACTGGCAAAGGCGGCAGCAACTATGTGATTATTCAAGAGTATATCGAAGGTGCAGAACAAGGTGATGTCCGGGTTCTTATGCTCAACGGTAAATTTCTAGGTGCCTATAATCGACGTCCGCCAGAAGGCGATATTCGCGCTAACATTCAAGTCGGTGGAACCGCGCACAAATACACCATGACCGAGTCCCAGTTAAAGGTATGCCGTAAAATCGGCCCACGCTTAGCCGCAGACGGTCTCGATTTTGTTGGGGTAGATATGATTGGCGATAAAATTTTAGAAGTGAATGTACTTAATCCCGGTGGTATCAGTAACATCAATAAGCTGGATAAGGTCAAACTGCAAATTGACGTCGTCAATTTTATCGAAGAAAAGGTTCAGGAAAAGCTGGAGAAACACGCAGAACTGGAACACCTACTCAAACGCATCAGCGATTTGCGTCAAGTAGAGCATTAACCCACGCACTTTGCGAGCGAACCCCGCCCCAAAAGCGGGGCGACGGTCTCAATCTCTTGCGTTTAACGCTGCACGGAAAAGGGTTTTAAAAACAGTTTATAACCTGGGTTTTCGCTTTCATTTTCATAGGGATAGCCTAAGTTTTTTAGATAAACTTCAAACTCCCGCTGCTGCTGCAATGGCACCTGAATCCCCACCAATACTCGGCCATAGGCCGCACCATGATTGCGATAATGAAACAAGCTGATATTCCACTCTTCGCTCATCAGGGTTAAAAAATTCAACAAGGCTCCAGGTCGTTCTGGAAATTCAAATCGGTACAGCAGTTCATCGTCTAAACCGTTGGCATGTCCACCAACCATATGCCGCAAATGCAGTTTGGCCATCTCATTATCGGTCATGTCTTCCACCCAATAATGCTGAGCGCGCAACTCCTGCACAATCGCCTCTCGCTCTGCGCGCCCCCCTTCTGTGCGCACCCCGACAAACACCACCGCATGCTGATCATTGGCATAGCGATAATTAAATTCGGTAATCGCACGCCGCCGTCCCAACAGCTCACAAAACTGTTTAAAACTGCCCGGGCGCTCATCAATGGTAACGGCAAAAATGGCTTCACGTTTTTCACCCAACTCCGTGCGCTCCGAAATATGTCTTAATCGGTCGAAATTCATATTGGCGCCCGAAACTATGCAGCCCAGTGCTAAACCACTGAAACTGTATTTTTCCACAAACCGTTTCATGCCAGCCACCGCCAAAGCACCGGCCGGTTCAGCAATGGCTCGCGTATCTTCAAAAATATCTTTCACCGCAGCACAAATTTCGTCGGTGCTCACGGTAACCATCTCATCCACACAGGTTTTCGCAATCAAAAAAGGCAATTCGCCCACTTGTGCCACCGCAACGCCATCGGCAAAGAGCCCAACTTGACTGAGCACGACCCGTTCATTCTTCGCTAAGGCCTCGGTCATACAGGCCGCATCTTCGGGTTCTACACCAACGACTCGGGTTTTCGGCCAGACCTGTTTAATCACCGCCGCCACCCCAGCAATCAAACCGCCCCCTCCCACACAGACAAACACTACATCCAACGGGTTTGGATGCTGACGCAAGATTTCCAATGCAATGGTTCCTTGGCCGGCAATGACGTCTATGTCATCGTAGGGGTGAATAAAAGTCAGACCATTTTGCTGCATCAACTGCTTGGCGTGCTTTGCTGCCTCGTCAAACGAATCGCCAAACAACACAACCTTTCCGCCCAAACGCTCAACCGCTTTATATTTAATCGGCGGTGTTGTAGTCGGCATCACAATAATCGCCTCTACCCCTAATTTAGCCGCTGCCAAAGCCACGCCTTGCGCATGATTACCGGCCGACGCTGCAATGACTCCTTTGGCTTTCTGTTCGGGCGTTAGATTAACCATCCGATTGTAAGCACCGCGCAATTTAAACGAAAACACCGGCTGTAAATCTTCGCGTTTAAGCCAAACTTGATTTTGAAAACGCTTACTCAACAGAGGCGCTAATTCCAGCGGCGTCTCTTGGGCAACGTCGTAAACGGGTGCCGTCAATACGCGGCGTAAAATCTGTTCGGGCATGGCACCAATCCTACATTAAGCGAGTGCTGAGTACGTAAAAACACAGAGTCAGTTCACATGACTTCACCAAGAACATTAGCAAATGTGTTCTGCATTATCTTCGGCATAGACAAGTTCATGGATACACCAAAACCCAGCGCAACAAAGTTTGGCATTATACCACCGCCCTGCCTCTTGGTAGGATGGAGCGCAGAATTCAGGTATCCAAACTTTTGTAAGCTTTACGCTAGAGTTACGCCACTTTCGACAGACTTCACCCGAAGTTTTGTCAGGTTTTCTACGCAAAAAAACCCTAAAATACACGCGGATTTTATGCTTATCCAATGCTAAAAAGACCCATAAAAAAAATAAAAAAATTTTTCATTCGCAACGAGGATGCGTTCCTAAAATGGCAAAATCAACTTTTCGTTTCACCCCGCTAACCCACGCCCTCGTGGCGCTATTCACGCTTCCAGCTGCGACCAATACTTTGGCAAACAGCACTGAAATTGAGGCAGTGACCGTGACAGCAACGTCGCCAGTCCCCGGCTCACCGAACCAGACACCGGTACCAGAGTTGCAAACGCAAAGCAACAGTGAAACCGGCACGGCACTGCGGCAAATTCCCGGGGTCGATGCGATTCGCATGGGTGGGCATGGTGTTGATTTATCCATTCGTGGTCAAAGCCTCTCGCAACTCAATATTTTGTTGGATGGCGCAAAAATCGAAGGCGGCTGCCCCAATCGAATGGACCCGCCTACCGCCTATGCAGAACTCAGTAGTTATGATTCCATCACCGTGATTAAGGGCGTCGGTACCCTGACACAAGCCGCAGGTGGTACCGGTGGTACGGTCTTATTCGAGCGCGCTGTGCCGACCTACCATCCTGAAAAACCCCTGTCTGGTATTATTCAACTTGGTGGCAGTGACAACGGTTTACAACACGATCTAAATGCACGCGTCCAAGCCGTTGGCGAAAAAGGTTTTATTGTTTTGCAAGGCTCCGAAAAACAAGCCGATAACTATCAGGACGGTAACGGCGATGAAGTGCGTTCCAGTTATGATAGTTGGCAAGGCCATGTCGATTTAGGCTGGACGCCGAGTGCCAATCACCTGCTCAAATTATCCTATGAGCAAAGCGTAATTGAAGACGCCCTGTTTCAAGGTGCCGGAATGGATTCGCCAGAATCAGACGGCCGCACCACCCGCTTGCAATACCGTGGTAAAAACCTAACGGATGGACTGGATGCGCTTGAGCTAGATGTTTATCACTCTGAAGTTGATCATCTTATGGACAACTACTCGCTGCGCCCTCTGAATCCAAATGCAATGAAAATGCTAAACCAAACGGAAGTCAGCACCGATGGTCTCAAACTCAAGTTGCGCTCAAACCTAGGGAACACAGCTCTCGAGTACGGCTTGCAGAGTGAAATTATTCAAAAAGTTGCCGATTTAAAAAATGGCCAAAACAAAATCGTTTGGCAGATGTGGCCAGAGGTAAAAACCCAAACCAACAGCGTGTTTGCCGAAGCCACCACGCAGCTCAATACAACTCAAAAATGGATTTATGGTCTGCGCTACGATCGTTTCACCGCCAAAGCGGACTCTGCGGATCAAAGCAGTGAGACGGGCAACCCGCCACCGGCACAAGTTTATCAATCGGTTTATGGCGTGACTCAAACGGATAACCAAGCCAATAAACTCAGCGCCCTTCTCCGCTATGAACAACAGCTCAATGACCATACCGAATTTTTTGCTGGCATCTCACGGGCTTATCGCTTTGCCGATGCGACGGAACTCTACATCATTAAGGGCAGCAGTTGGACAGGAAACCCTGGTTTAAAACCTGAAGCGCACAATCAAGTCGATGTTGGCCTAGCACAATCGTTTCGTGATTTCAGTTGGCAGGCTTCAGCTTATTACGACCGAGTGGATGACTATATCTTGAGTTATCTACAGGGAAGCAACCAACGTTATGAAAATGTCGATGCCGAACTCTACGGAATCGAATTGAATGCCGAATATCAACTGCTCCCAAATCTAAAAACTGGTTTTAACAGCCACTTAGCCTATGGAAGTAACCGCACCGACAATCGCTTTTTGGCGAATATGACCCCTTTAAGCGGACAATGGTTTACCCAATATCAAAAGGGTGAAACTCAAGCCGGCGCTCGTCTAAACTTTGCTCGCGCTCACAATAATGTGGACACCAATCAAAACGAAGTTGATACCGCTGGCTGGGCAACGCTTGATTTATACAGCCAGTTTGGCTTGCACAAACAGGCTACCCTGCTGCTGGGAATCGATAATGTGTTCGATAAGGCCTATCAAAACGCCCTTAACCGAGTCGATCCCCTTAGCGGCAACCTGTATAAACTCAACGAACCCGGACGCACGGCTTGGGCAAAAGTCAAAGTCACTTTCTAGAAAGAGTCTTCACTCCATCGCCCCTTACAATAACCAAATGTTTATTTGCACATTTGACTTAGGGGCATTTTCCTCGAACCGTTAAAGTGCTCTATTTATGCGAAACTTCATGACCCCAAAACGAACTCTGGCGATTATTTTTCTTGGCATGCTGATTGGATTAGCATTCTTATTTGCCCCTCTCAATGCGCCGAACCAAACCGCACAACTGATCAGTCAGCAAGCACCTAAAGGCGGCGATTTCACTCTACAAGCTTACGATGGCGATCATCGCCTCAGTGACTACAAAGGCAAACTGGTTTTGGTTTACTTCGGCTACACCTACTGCCCAGATATTTGCCCGACCAATCTCGGCAACCTCTCGGTCGCCTATCGCCAATTAACCCAGAAACAACGCGACCAGCTGCAAATTCTGTTTATTTCAGTAGACCCAGAACGCGACACACCTGAGCGGATGAAACAGTATGCCGACTACTTTGAAGCCAACGTGCTTGGGTTAACCGGTACCCCTGCTAACCTAAGCGAAATTTCAATGCGCTACGGCGTGGTGTATCACAAGGTTGAAGACCCCAATAACGGGACCAACTACGCAGTAGATCACAGCGCCTTTACCTATGTGGTCGATGCCCAAGGTCAACTGCAAATGCAACTGCCACACGCCACCACCCCTGAACAATTTATTCAAACCATTCAACGCTATCTTAAGTAGCATTTAATCAAGGATACTCCGATGAAAAAGACCTTTACCGCCATGGCTTTCGCGCTCCTCAGCGCCATGGGCTCTCATGCCGCTTTGGCTTCGCAAGCCGAACAAATTGAAATCGAAAACCCGTTTGCGCGCGAAGTTCCGCCAATGGCACCGGCTTCTGCCAGCTTTATGCAATTAAATAATCTTTCTGACCAAGCGATTGATCTGGTGCAAGCCTACTCCGATGCGGCACAGACCGTTGAATTGCATACCCATACCAACGACGGTGGTGTTATGCGGATGCGTAAGATTGAAAAGATTTCCATTCCTGCAAATGGGATGACCGAGCTGAAACCCGGTGGCTTACACATTATGTTGATTAGCCCAACCAAACCCATCAAGGTCGGCGAAACCGTCGAGGTTGAACTCGAATTTGTCGATGGCAGTCGCAAATTGGTTGCCATGCCGGTGAAGTCCTTTAAAGGCATGAAAATGGGGATGACACCTGCCACCGAGCAGGGAAGCGGTCATCGCTGCGGCAGTGGCATGCAACCCTAAACGATAAAAGGCGCAGAACAATTTCCGTAAGTGTGACAGTATCTTGGTAATTGTCGATGCGCCCAATAAATAAGCCTTTACTGATATTATTCACTTCATTAGAATTGCCAGGCTTAACTCTGCTTTCAATCAAGGAAATAACGATGTCAACAAAACCCCTTATCAGCACCTTTTTTATTTTGGGCGTTTTGACAGCCAACAGCGCCTTGGCTGCAGAACAACCCCTGCTAAACCGCGATAGCCCATTAGCGGAGAAAAAGACTCTAGATTTGTGCGTTGAATATGCCAGCCTAGACTCTGATGAAGCGCGCCAAACTTACCTAAAAGAACTGGACTTACGTTCACAGCTCAGTGTGAAAGACCATGAGCTGGTGCCGCAGAAGAAAGTCGAAAACAGCATGACCGCCTGCGGCATGTATATGAGTAAAGGCAAACCCATGGCCGAGCAATCGCGACAAATTCGTCCGATGACCTTTAAAACCGTACACGTTTATGAAGATATGTATTTTGTTACGCAATCAGGCATGGTGGTTGGCAGCTACGTTCGCGAAGAAGGCGTTATGCCACCGGCGCTTTCGGTTGAAATTCCAAAAGTAGAACCTTCTCCAACGCTTAAACCTTAAAGTGGGTAAGGATTCTGGGCGTTTCCACTGAACGCCCGACAAAAGTTCACCAAACCGGCTTGCCCTAGCCGAGCGCTATACATTAAAGAAGGTTTTCATTACAATGAAGGGATTTTTTAAAAATTGGCTTCTTAAGAAAACCGTTAAAACAGGATACTCAACCATGACACAAGACGAGTTGAAATTACAAGTCGCGCAAGCGGCAATTGATTATGTGGTGGCCGACACCATCATTGGCGTAGGCACCGGTTCGACTGCAAACTTCTTTATTGATGAACTTGCAAAAATCAAAGGTAAAATCAAAGGTACGGTAGCCAGTTCAGAAGCCACCGCACAACGTCTTAAAGGGCACGGTATTCCTGTTTTTGATCTCAACAGCGTGGACGAAATTTCGGTTTATATTGACGGCGCGGATGAAGCCGATGCCGGTCTAAATTTAATTAAAGGCGGCGGCGGTGCACTGACGCGTGAAAAAATCGTTTTAGCGGTTGCCAAAAAGTTTGTCTGTATTGCCGATGAAAGCAAAAAAGTAAAAGTACTAGGCAAGTTCCCACTGCCAATTGAGGTTATTCCAATGGCACGCAGCTATGTGGCCCGCGAAGTGGTCAAACGCTTTGGTGGAGAACCGGTATTGCGCGACGGCTTTACCACAGATAACGGCAATGTGATTCTCGATATTCACGGCTTGCAAATTACAGATCCCGTGGCCATGGAAAACGAACTCAACAGCATTGTTGGCGTTGTGACCAATGGACTTTTTGCCGCACGAAATGCAGATGTCTTTTTGTGTGGAACGCATCAAGGGGTGCAAACCTTAACCGCGAAATAAGCGATTTTCACCCCCCTGTAATTCAGGCCCGATTAAGGAGTCACGCATGCAGAACATTGGCAGTAAATTATTTGGTGGTTTAGTGGTCTTGCTTTTGGGCGCCTTGCTCTATGTTACGGTGTTTTCCGACGGCTTAGGTAAGGGCCCCGAAATCAAAATCACCAATACACAAGGCCAAGAGTTTGTGTTGAGCAAACCACAGAAACCAGTGTTGGTCAATTTTTGGGCAACCACCTGTCCGGGCTGCATCGAGAAGATGCCAGCGCTTGCCAAAATGAAGCAAGAGTTAGGCGATCGTTTTGAATTGGTTGCGGTTTCTATGGAATATGACCCTCAAGCGCAGGTGCAAAAATTCATTCAAGCCAACCCCTATCCTTTTGTTTTTGTGATGGATCAGCAGGGCAAAATTGCAGAAGGTTTCGGTGAAGTGCTACTGACACCGACTACCTTTTTAGTAGCTCCGAACGGCAAAATTGTTTACAAAAAAATTGGTGAAATGGACTTTAATCAGGTCTCAGATTTGATTCAAAAAATGAGTCCGCAATTCCAATAGAAGCGATTCTTAGCCGATTGCAAAGCCTCGATTCGAGGCTTTTTTATTATCTTTTTTTGTACACCCGCTTTCTGCCAGGAGCCAACTTTTATGCAAAAGCACACCTTGCCGACGATTCAGGGGCTCTATGTCATTACCGACCCACTGCTTTGCCCTAATGAGCAGCTGCTGCCAAAGGTTGAAGCTGCGATTCTCGGCGGCGCTCAAGTGGTGCAATATCGCGACAAGACTCAAGGCTGGGCACAACAGCAAAAAATGGCGCAAGCACTGCGCCATCTGACCCTTGAGCATGACGTCTGCTTCATTATTAACGACAACATAGCTCTCGCTGAAGCCGTGCAAGCCGATGGCGTTCATTTAGGTAAAGAAGATGGTGAACCTGCGCACGTCAGAGCGATTCTCGGCCCAGAAAAATGGATTGGCGTCTCTTGCTATAACAGCGTGCAACGTGCGTTAGCCATGCAACAAGCCGGGGCCAACTATGTCGCCTTTGGTCGATTTTATCCATCGCAAACCAAACCCGATGCGCCCGCTGCCGATTTGCAAACACTGCATGATGCCAAGCGACTGCTGTCTTTACCCAAAGTTGCCATTGGCGGCATTACTGCCGAAAAAGCACCCGCTTTACGGCAAGCAGGAGCCGATTGTATCGCCGTTATCCATAGCGTTTTTCAACATGAGCATTTGCCAGACATTACCCAGGCATGCCAACAACTTCGTGCGTCATTTTCGTTATAATGACGCCACAAAAAACCAGCCGTCGCCCTAAGTCACGGCCAACCAGAGGAAGGAAACCTAATGAGTAGATCACATGAGCTGTTTATTGCGGCGCAAAAACACATTCCAGGCGGCGTCAACTCCCCAGTCCGCGCATTTCGTGGCGTTGGCGGTGACCCTGTGTTTTTCAAATCGGCCAAGGGCGCTTACCTGACCGACGAAGACGACAAGCAGTACATTGATTATGTCGGCTCATGGGGCCCAGCCATCTTGGGGCACGCCCATCCACAAGTGATTAAGGCGGTGCAGGAAAAAGCCGAACACGGGCTGACCTTTGGTGCACCAACCCAAATTGAAACCACAATGGCCGATTTAATCTGCCAACTGATTCCGTCAATCGAAATGGTGCGCATGGTCAGTTCAGGGACCGAAGCGACCATGACCGCGATTCGTTTAGCGCGGGGCTACACCGGTCGTGACAAAATTATCAAATTTGAAGGCTGCTACCATGGCCATTCGGATTCTTTACTGGTTAAAGCCGGATCGGGAGCCCTAACCTTAGGCGTTCCCTCTTCACCTGGCGTTCCAGCGGCTTTGGCCGAACAGACCCTAACACTGACCCACAACGACAGTGACGAAATACGTCGGGTTTTTAGCGAAATCGGTGATCAGATTGCCTGCATTATTGTCGAACCGGTTGCCGGAAACATGAACTGCATTCCTCCAGAGGCGGGTTTTTTACAAACGCTTCGCGCACTCTGTGATGAATACGGCTCTGTTTTGATTTTTGATGAAGTAATGTGCGGATTCCGAGTTCACCTCCAGGGCGCACAAGGCTTGTATGGCGTACAACCTGACCTCACCACCTACGGAAAAGTAATTGGTGGCGGAATGCCGGTGGGCGCTTTTGGCGGCAAAAAAGCGATCATGTCACACATTGCCCCACTCGGCCCGGTCTATCAGGCTGGCACACTTTCAGGCAATCCCATTGCCATGGCGGCAGGCTTAACCACCCTTGAGCTCCTGCAACAAGGTGACTTTTTTGCGACCTTAAACGCCAAAACCGAAAAATTGGTTGAAGGACTGCAAACTGCAGCGGACGAAGCAGGGATTCCCTTTACCACCAACCAAGTAGGCGGCATGTTTGGCTTTTTCTTTACTGAAGAAAAAATGATTCGCCGCTTCGCCCAAGTGACCCGTTGCGACATGGAACGCTTTAAAAAGTTCTACCACGGCATGCTGGAGGAAGGGGTTTATCTGGCACCTTCTGCCTATGAAGCTGGCTTCATCTCAATGGCGCACACCGATGAAGACATTCAGGCGACCATTGATGCGGCTGCTAAGGTCATGAAAACCTTATAATTTCTCCTGTCTCTCTCATACCCGAAACCGCAAACCTTGTTGCGGTTTCCTAAGTCACTTTCGTTTAAAACGTTTCTGATTGGCTCTACATTCCCTTCGATTTAATAGAGCCTCCCGCTTTTTCTAAGAGAGGTTCTTGCGGCCAACGATGTTTCGGATAGCGTCCGCGCATCTCTTTAGCCACTTCATGGTACGAATCAAGCCAAAAATTCGCTAAATCTGCCGTCACTTGAATTGGCCTTTGCGCGGGTGAGAGCAATTCAAACGTCAAAGCAACCTGCCCGTCGGCAAGTTTAGGCGAGCTCAATTCACCAAACAGTTGCTGCAAGGGTAAACTGACCTTTGCTTGGCGTCCTTGATACGTAATCACAAAGTCACGACCGCTTGGCGCACGGTAGGTTTGCGGTGCATGTTGTTGCAACCTCTGCCATTGCCCATAGTCTAATTGTGCCCGCAAAATTGCGGCCAAATCCAGACGCTGCAACCCACTCAAAGAACGAATATCCCCCAAATAGGGTTGCAACCATTCAAGATCGTTCTGCAATGACGGTGGACTGAGTTTGGCGAAGTCTTCAAATCCACGAAACTGCCCCAACCAAGCGCAGCGTTCTGCCAATGCCTTGGCCTCGGTACGCCACGGCAACCCTTCAAAATTTGTCGATAATGCCGTTAACCAAGCCGCTTGAACCGATTCCACAGGCAGGTTGTTCACCAAACATTGTTCAACGCACAACTTCCCGAGCCAGTGCTTTTCTAAGCCAATAACCTTTCCTTTTTGCGGATCAAATCGCACTTCAAGCTCCGCTTGCAGCCTGAGCTCACTCGCCACCTCTGACCACTCAAAGGCGCAGGCTAAGTACAAACGTCCATTTTGAGTTGGATTATCCACATTGGCATCGGCGTCAATTGCCACCAACCATTCACTCGAAAACGATGCATTGGACGGCAGCTGAACCGCTCGGCCATTCGCCAATTTATAGACCGCAGAATGCTCATGACGACGACGCCCGATACGATCGGTAAAGGCAAGAGCCAGTAAGGCACCCAGCTGCTCTTGTAGGCTGGCCGCCGAAACGTCCAACGGCAAGTCAAAACGCTGATACAACTTCTTACGCGTTTGTAACCACCCCTGCCAAACGAATTGCTTTGCTCCCGTTTCCAGCCCCTTTTTTAAGGCGTGCCAAAGCCGTTGCAAATGGTGTTGTAAATCCAACGAATCGCCCTCCGTAAAGGGGCTGCCTTCTTGTAACAACGCCACAAGGTCGCAAGCCAGTGGCAAGCAGTGACGACCTTGCGCTAAGGCCAATAGCTTGCCAAAACGAGGCTCCGGATGCAGCAACAAAGCCTGCTCGCCAAGGGCAGTCAAACGCCCTTGCAGCGTTAAGAGCTGCAGCTGCTGCAACACCGACTCTGCGGCAGCCAAATGTGCCGGTGGTGGAGGCGTCACCCACTGTAATTGCTCCGCTTTCACCCCCCATAACGCCAATTCCATGCGCAAACCCGTTAAATCCGCTTGTTCAATTTCAGCCGCGTCTTGCTCACGCATGCGACTCTGCTGCTGAGGACTCCATAACCGATAGCAATGTCCGGCCGCCACGCGCCCCGCACGGCCCATGCGCTGAGTGGCTGAGGCTTGACTGATGAAAGTCAGTTTGAGTCGGCTCATCCCCACCTTCGCGTCATAATGCAGACTTTTCTGTAAACCACTGTCAATCACTGCACGAATCCTTGGCAAGGTAATCGACGTTTCGGCCAAGTTGGTACTAAAAATCACTTTCCGTTCCACACTGAGCGCAAAAACCGCTGCCTGCTGTACACGACTCAAAGCGCCATACAAAGGGAATGCAACGACTTGATGCCGCTCGCACAGCGCTTGGCATTGGGCGATGGCCCGAAAAATCTCAGCCTGTCCCGGCAAAAAAATCAACACATCGCCATCGGTTTCCTTCAAGGCTAAAGCCAACACCTCAGGCAATTGCGGTAAACGTTGCCAAGGCGTGCCAGCAGCAGAAGGATGATAAGAAACCGATACCGGATAGGCTCGCCCAGGACAGAAAAAAGTCGCGGCGTCTGGCAGGCAAGCACGCAGCCCTTCCAAATCGAGTGTGGCAGACATCAACAAGCACTTTAGGTCTTCACGCAGGTTTTGCTGAATATCCAACAACAAGCTCAGACCTAAATCGGCTTGCAAACTCCGTTCATGAAACTCATCAAAAATCACCAACCCAACACCGCTAAGCTCAGGATCGCTTTGCAACATCCGAGTCAAAATCCCTTCTGTGACCACTTCTAATCGGGTGGCCGCACTGATTTTTTGTTGATTTCGCACACGATAGCCAACGGTTTTACCTAAAGGTTCGCCCAACTGTTGCGCTAAGAACTCGGCCAAACGGATGGCCGCCAAACGACGCGGCTCCAGCAACAAAATTTTTTGCTGCTGCAAAAGAGGGTGCTGCAGTAAAGCCAGCGGCACTTGAGTCGATTTACCCGCACCAGGTTCCGCTTGCAATACCAACTGATTGTGAAATGGCAAGGCCGCTCGCAGTGCGGGTAAAATTTGCGTAATCGGCAAGGCCGCCTCATCAAGGGGAAAATAAACAGGAGAATCCAATCCACAACCTACGTAATATTAAGAATTTATCAACAATTCTTGTGTGCAAATAAATTTAATCACGCGCCTCAAAGGACGCAATCGGTAAAATAAGCACAATTTTACATTTTTATGAAAACGCTATGACTGAAACCACCGCCATTCCCTCTTTACTCAGCCGTGCCTTTAAACACGCTCTGAAAAACATTCTCAAACCCCTGATTCGCCTTTTACTGCGCAAAGGCGTGCCTTACACCGCTCTGCTCGAAGTGCTCAAACAGATTTACATCGAAGTGACTGAAGAGTCGTTTAAGCTCGAAGGAAAGCGTTTGACTGACAGCCGCATCAGCCTGTTGACAGGAATTCATCGCAAAGAAGTGAAACGCTTGCGCGAAAATCTCGGCGATGAACTCAGTGAACCAGAAATCAAAGCGGGGATCAGCGCAGCGATTATTGCTCTTTGGCAGGCCTCACCAGACTATACCGATGCCGAGCATAAACCGCTGATTCTTCCGCGCACCGGTGACAAACCATCTTTTGAAAGCTTGGTGTACGAAGTTTCCAAAGATAAACATTTTCGTTCCATTCTCGATGAATGGCTCCATCAAGGCTTGGTCAAACTTGACGAACAAAACCAAGTCAGCCTGAGTGTGGAAAGTTTTGTACCGAACAAAGACGAAGATGAGAAAGTTTTTTTTGCTGGGCGCAACATTCAATACCATCTGGAAATTATCAACCACAACCTGCAGCCCGCACATCTGCATAATAAAGACTCAATGACCCCGCTGGAAGCCGCCAGTGCCGCGCCCATGTTTGATCGGTCAGTCTATTACAAAAACCTAAGCCCCAAATCGCTCCAGATTCTGGAAAGCAAAGCCAAGCAAAGCGCCCTGAATGCCCTGCTGGAAATTAACCAACTGGCCAGTCAGCTGCAACAGCGTGACCAAAATCATGCCGATGCCTGTGTGGAAATGCATTTTGGGAGCTATTTTTACCGGAATCTCACGCGCGCGGTAGAGCGTGAACAAAATCCCTCTTAAGGCAGCCATCACGCACGTGGCGGTTTGATTGCCCACCAAATCAAAACCGCCAGCAGCAACAACACGCCTAACTCCAGCAAAGCCCACATAACGCTTATTGACCGGCTTGCAAGGCCTGCAACAGGCGTTGATGTAAGCCGCCAAAGGCCCCATTGCTCATAAAAACCACCCGATCGCCAAGCTGAACTTGCGCGAGAAGTGCGTTCAATAAAGCGTCGTAATCCTCGGTCACCGTCACCGGCTGCGCAAATTGATTTACCGGCAAAACCCAATTCCAAGCCGGATCAATAAACGCCAAAACCGCATCCGCCTCGGCAAATGCGGCCGGCAAGGCTTCGGCATAAATGCCCATACGCATCGTGTTTGAGCGCGGTTCAAATACCGCCAATAAACGTCCAGCAGAGCCACCAAGCGCGGCGGCCGGATGCATGGCTTTTTTCGCCCCTTGCAAGGTGGTCGCAATGGCCGTGGGGTGATGAGCAAAATCATCATAAATCGTAACGCCTGCCGCCTCGCCAACCAGACTCATCCGCCGACGAATACCTTGAAATTGACTTAAGGCCGCAACCGCCAGTTTTGGTGGAACACCGCAATGCACCGCAGCGGCAATCGCGCTTAAGGCATTACGTACATTATGTAGGCCTGTCATGCCCCATGTGACTTCTCCCACCCGCTCATCAGCGAAATACACATCAAAATGAGTGCCGTCCTGTGCCTGCAACTGATAGTGCCAATCTGGAGTTTTTTCGCCCGGCGTGGCGGCGCCCTGTCGCTGCTGAGGCGTCCACACCCCTTGCGCCAAAACCGACTCTAAGCTCGATTGATCGTTTGGCAAAACAATTAATCCATTGCCCGGCACCGTACGGACCAGATGGTGAAATTGGCGCTGAATATCGGCTAAGCTACTAAAGATATCAGCATGGTCAAATTCCAAATTATTCAACACGCAGGTGCGCGGATGATAGTGGACAAATTTTGAACGCTTATCAAAAAAAGCCGTGTCGTACTCATCGGCCTCCACCACAAAAAAAGGGGCGCTGCCCAAACGAGCCGACACCCCAAAATTCTCCGGCACACCGCCAATTAAGAATCCAGGGTTTAATCCGGCTTCTTCAAGAATCCACGCAACCATCGAACTGGTTGACGTTTTGCCATGCGTTCCCGCTACGGCAATCACCCAACGGTCTTTGAGAATATTCTCCGCTAACCATTGTGGCCCAGATTGATAGGTTTGCTGGGCATTCAACGTGGCTTCTACCGCGGGATGACCGCGACTTTTGGCATTACCAATCACCACACAATCCGGTTCCTGCGCCAAAAAATCAATCGCATCGTCGGCCATCACCTCTATCCCTGCCTGCGCCAATTGGGTGCTCATCGGCGGATAAATGGCTTTATCAGCACCACTGACCTCATCGCCCCTCGCCTTGGCCAGTTGCGCAATACCACCCATAAAGGTTCCAGCGACTCCTAAAATATGAATTTTCACAGCGTTCATCTCGCGTTTTTTGAAAAGGCTTTATTGTACGCTCTGGCCCGCAACCAACACAAAATAAGTCATGCTGGTAAAAAGTGTGCGGAGCAATTGCGTCTGTTATCGCTTGTGGCTAAACTGCGCACTATGAAAAATTTTGACACACACCAACGCTGCTACACCCCCATTACAGACCATGCCGCCCTGCGGCAGACTTGTGCTCAGCTCGAAAATGAGTCTTGGCTAGCGGTTGATACCGAATTTGTTCGCGTTGACACCTATTACCCCGAACTCAGCCTGGTGCAAATTGCCACCGCCAATCGTGATTTTTATTTGATTGATCCCTTGGCTCTGCTGGCCGAAAAAGAACACAACCCCGGGATTACCCAACCGCTGATGCCTTTGATGACGCTGCTCCAAAACCCAAATGTTCTCAAAGTTTTTCACAGTGCGCGCCAAGATGTTGAGGTGTTGTTTCAATTGCAACATCAGATGCCGGCGGCTTTATTTGATACCCAAATCGCTGCAATTTTTCTTCGTCATGGTGACTTGGCCGGTTTTGCCCGCGTGATCGAAGCTGAGTTGGGCATTTCCTTAGACAAGAGCCAAACCCGAACCAATTGGCATGCGCGCCCGCTCAGTGCCGAGCAGATTGCCTACGCAATCGACGATGTTGATTACCTAGTTCGTCTCTATCAACACTTAACAGCGCAGCTCAGCGAAGCGCAAAAGCAAGCGGTTTTGCAAGATTCCGCAAAACTGTTGCAGCCTGAGCTCTATCAAACCCAGCCCGATCAGGCCTGGCTAAAAATTAAAGGGCTCAAACGTCTCAAACCCAAACAACTGGCAATGGTGCAATCTTTGGCTGCATGGCGTGAACAGCATGCAATAGAACACAACCAGCCCAAAAAATGGACGCTTAGTGATGACGCTCTGCTTGAAATCGTCAAGCGCCCCCCTAGAACCGTCGCAGCTCTGTATAAGGTTCCGGGAATCAAGTCTTCGAGCGTACGCGATTTTGGTGAGGACTGGATTGCGCGAATCGATTGCGTTTTTAGCGCCGAGCCAGAGAGCTACCCTCAGCTGCCGCCGGCCCTGCCCGAGCCGAATCCTCAAGAGCTTGCGTTGCTGGATGCCTGTCATGCCTTTTGCCAGCAAGTCAGTCTGGACTATGCCGTACCCATTCAAAATATGGTCAGCCGCGACGAACTTTTATGCCTGATTCGTGAACCGCATAGGGCGCCCTGGCAGGGTTGGCGTCATCACTTGCTTGGCAAACCATTGCAAACCTGGTTGCTTGGCCAATCAACGCTATGCGTACAAGCACAACGTTTGCAATTTGATACGCCAAGCCGATAACGCCATGTCATCGGATTTTCATCCTCCATTGTTAGACTAACCTTTCAGGTTTTCACCTCAGCTTGTGCGGAGTTCAATCATGCCCAGTCCTTTAGTTGCCAATAATGTTCTTTATGCTCAAGCCGGCGGCGTGACCGCTGTTATTAATGCCAGCGCCGCTGCGGTAATTGAAACCGTCCGTCAACATCCCGCCACCTTTGGTCGGCTTTATGCCGCAATCAATGGGATTCAGGGCGTGTTAGAAGAAGCCTTGGTCGATTTAACGGAGATTGAACCCTCACTGATTGAGCGGCTTAAAGCCCAGCCAGGGGCCGCTTTTCAGGCCTGTCGTTTTGATTTAGATTCTCTGGAACATAATCCTGAACAATACCAGCGCGTTTTGGCGGTGTTCAAACATTACCAAATTGGTTATTTTTTTTATAACGGGGGCAATGGCTCGATGGTCACTGCGCAAAAGGTTGCCGATTATTGCACCCAACAAGGCCATCCCGTTATCTGCATTGGCATTGCCAAAACCATCGACAATGACCTGGCCCTGTCGCATTGCAGTCCAGGCTTTGGCAGTGCTGCAAAATACTTGGCGACCAGTTTTATCGAAGCCACACTCGACATCCGTTCAATGCATGCCACTTCCACACAGTTCTTCATTATGGAAGCCATGGGACGCAATGTTGGCTGGTTGACGCTAGCTGCTGGATTGGTCAAAGACGTGATTCCGGATGCACCACTCTTGTTATTGCCGGCTGAAAAGCCCTTTAGACCTCAAGCCTTCTTAAATCGCTTAGATCAACTGATCGCCCAACACGGCTATTGTGTTTGTATGGTGTCTGAAGGATTACAAGATGAACAGGGTCAATATCTCAATGTCGCCTCGGTTGAACACACGCTAGAACGCGACTACACCCAACTTGGCGGCGTAGGGCAACACCTGGCCAAACTGGTCGCTGCACACCTGAATAGCAAAACTCACTGCGCAATTCCGGACTATCTGCAACGCTCTGCCAGTCATTGTGTCTCTCAAACCGATTGGCAAATGGCATATCAAGCTGGTGAGGCCGCCGTATTGGCCGCTCTACAAGGTGAACATGGCGTTCTACCCGTCGTAAAACAAACGTCACAAACTCCATTTGCGTGGGAATTTATCAACGTCAAACTGCAAGAAGTCGCTAATTTAGAACTCCGCGTTCCCGATGCCTACCTCAGCGCCGATGGCATGGACATCAGCCCAGCCGGCTTGGCGTATCTGCGTCCGTTAATTCAAGGGGAGCGACCACTGGCCTTCAAAAATGGCCTGCCGGATATCGCCCCCCTGTACTTTGCACCCTTACCTAAAAAACTCCTTCCCTATCAGGCGCTTAAAACCAAGCCCTTACACGAACCCATCCACAAATAAAAAATGCTTTGGGCTGCATCCAGCGCCTTGACAAAAACGTTATGTTATTTGAAGGTCAAGTAAACCACTTGGCCCAAAGGGTTACAGACAAATTTGTCGAATAGACATGGAGAAATATTATGTTGAAACTAAAATCGGCTTTATTTTCTTTAGGCTTAGGAGCACTGATGCTCAGTGCACCGGTGATGGCGCAAACCAATCCGTTCCAACTACTGGATGGCACCGCCAATCCAATTGTGGTGGCTGAAAACGGTAAATGCGGCAGCGAACAAAAATGCGGAACCGCAAAATGTGGTGGCGAGAAAAAATGTGGCACCGAAAAAAAATGTGGTAGCGCTCAGTAAAGATTTACTTTGGCTCTGAGATTTTTACCTAACAAGAAGTTTGACGCCTTTTAAAGCACCAAGGCTTTTGTAAAGTTCTCAGTTTGTGGCTTCTCGCGCTTTCGCCTCGCGCAAAACTGGTTATAATCGCTAAGATTTTTTAGCAAGGCCAACCCGGGAAGCCCTCCATGCTTGATGAAAACGCGATCCGTCAACTCTTACTTGAATGTGCGCAACAGAACCAAAAAGCAATGCAAAGCTTGTATCGCCTTACCGCCTCTAAGCTCTATGGCGCTGCACTCAGACTCCTGCAAAATCGCGACCTCGCGGATGAAGCCTTACAAGAGGCCTTTGTGCATATTTGGTATAAAGCATCGGAATACGATGCGGAAAAAGGCAGTCCAATCGCGTGGATGGCAACGATTGTGCGCTACCGTGCGGTGGACATCATTCGCCGTGAGGCCTCGCAAAGCAATCGCGCTCAAGCCCTGCACCATGAATTAGAAATTCAGGTCGAGGACGATTTTTTTGAAGATCACCGAGCAGAGCAAAATCAACACTTAGAAGCGCTACAACATTGTTTGGAACAACTTGACGACAACCACCGACGCTCGGTTTTGTTCTCTTATTACTACGGCTACTCGCACCACGAAGTAGTCGAAAAACTTCAACGCCCTTTGGGGACGATTAAATCTTGGATTCGCCGCGGTCTGCAAAGCATCCGGGAGTGTATGCAATTATGAAACTGAACCACCCTACTCTTAAACAACGCTTGGCAGACGACTACGTGTTTGGCCTGATGTCGGATGCCAGTCGTCGTAACTTTGAAAAACGGCTGTCCAACGATAGCGAGTTGAAACAGGCCTTGCGCAACAGCGAAGCCCTGTGGAATCAACTGGTACTGGCCATTCCAGAAACGCCTCCTTCAAAACAGGTTTGGCTAAAGATTGCCGAACGCCTGCAACTCACGCCAACCAAAGTGCATGAAATCACTCAAATGCGCCAAAATCTGGGCAACCTGCCGAGTGAACCCCAAAGACGTACCCCCAAATGGCTCGTCTCATGGGCCATCGCCGCCAGCATCAGTACGTTTGGACTAGGTACCTATCTGGGTGTACAACTTCAAATGCTAACACCCAGCACAACACAGACCGACAGCAGTCGTACTCTTGCCGTATTGGTTGGTGAAGCCAAACAAGCCGCTTGGTTGGTTGAACTGGACGCGCAACAACAGCAACTGCGCGTCAATACTCTAAATGTAGCCGCACTGGATACCACCCAAACTTATGAACTTTGGTTACTGTCTGAACAACTCGCACAGCCCTTATCGCTTGGCTTACTACCGGAACAAGGTTTTTATCAGAAAAACCTCGATACCGAACAAATCGCCCTACTGCAAAATGCCCAACAACTGGCAGTGACGGTTGAACCCGCCGGCGGCTCCCCAACCGGACAACCCACCCAAAACCCAACCTTCTTCGGACAGATTCGGCAGGTGAATTAATCACTGGTAAGTAAAATAATGAAAATCTCTCACCAATCAGACAACGGTAAAAGCGAACAGGAGCCGAAACAAATGAAAATCGCCGTGGCAGGTACCGGCTATGTCGGCTTATCTTTGGCTGTTTTATTAGCCCAACATCACCAAGTAATTGCACTAGATATCGTTCCTGAAAAGATACGCTTGCTTAATCAAGGACTCTCACCGATTGCTGATGCTGAAATTTCCGAATTTCTTGCACACAAGAAACTGAATCTTATCGCCACTTTAAATAAAGAGCTTGCATACAAAAATGCAAATTTTGTCATTATTGCGACACCTACCGACTACGATAGCGAAACAAATACGTTCAATACCAAATCCGTCGAAGCAGTGATTAAGGATGTATTGGCAATCAATCCAGAAGCCATAATGGTGATCAAATCAACTATTCCAGTTGGCTATACCGATCAAATTAAAACCCAATTTAACTGCCCAAATATTCTATTTTCTCCCGAGTTTTTACGTGAAGGTAAAGCGCTATTTGACAACCTATATCCCAGCAGAATCATCGTGGGTGAAAAATCTCAACGTGCTCAGGTCTTTGCCAACCTTTTAATCGAGGGGGCTGCCAAACCAGCTCAAGAAATCTCTGTTTTATTTACGGATGCCACTGAAGCTGAAGCCGTCAAGCTTTTCTCAAATACCTATCTAGCCATGCGCGTCTCTTACTTCAACGAACTGGATTCCTATTGTGAAACACATGGCCTTAATACCAAACAAGTGATTAAAGGCGTAGGACTAGATCCGCGCATCGGTAATCACTATAACAATCCCAGTTTTGGGTACGGCGGATATTGTTTACCTAAGGATACAAAACAACTCCTCGCAAATTACAAAGATGTGCCGCAAAATTTAATCCATGCAATTGTGGAAGCCAATAGCACTCGTAAAGATTTTATTGCCGAACAGATTTTAAAGCGTAACCCCAAGGTAGTAGGAATTTATCGGCTGGTTATGAAACAGGGTTCAGACAACTTCCGAGCCAGCGCAATTCAAGGCATAATGAAACGAATCAAAGCCAAGGGAATCGAGGTAGTGGTTTACGAACCTGTATTGTCTGAAAAAGGTGAAACCGAATTCTTTCGCTCAAAAGTCATGAATGATCTGAGTGTGTTCAAAGCCGTAAGCGACGTGATTGTGGCAAATCGCTTAGTCGAGGATGTCCTGGATGTTAGAGATAAAGTCTATACTCGCGATCTATTTGGTACGGATTAAGAAGAACATAGGCAAAAGAAACGAAGAATCAAAAGACGAGATTAATGGCGCGCTTGAGAAGATTCGAACTCCCGGCCTTCCCCTCCGGAGGGGGACGCTCTATCCAGCTGAGCTACAAGCGCATTATTGAAATGCAGGCGGTATTATAAAGATTTACCCAGATTTTGGTAGTTTTTTCATGCGGAGCTGTCTTATTGATAACTCGCCAGTCTCTGATTTGCCTGCTTAAGATTGTAGGTTTGTCTTTTGATTAAGGCGAGCTCTGTTTTCAGGAGGTTTTAAACTTATAGACGGGGCGCAGTTTTCCTTCGAACCAATAATCAACTTTTAAGGTACTTTTGCTTGAATCTAGGTTTTGTTTGGGGGAGTAAGTACCGGCAGCCGGATTTTCATTGATTTGTAATGAAGCCCACTTTAAAGCGGTTGCTTCCCACTCAATGGTCTCTTGGAGATGCATCGGGTAATAACCGTCGAGAAATTTGCGCATAAAGGGGCCGCGCGGGATTTGCCACGTTTGGCTCACCGTATCATATGTTAGGGTTTGATTACGTCCATGGATACATACCTCAGCACCCTGTTCAACTTGATAAAGCTCGACTTTAGCCGTCTGCAACTGATAACGCCCCACTCCTTTGGCGGATACCACTTTTAAATCGCTGGTGGTTTCTGGGTTATAGACAATGTCAATCGCCCGAATCGCATCCAGATTTTGATGGCATTGCTCAAAATACACTTTTCCCGTTTTTAAGGCATCTGATTCGAGAATCAAACGGTTACTTAGCGCATAAACCCCCACTGTTTTCTGAGGATCGACCCACTTAAGTTGCCCTTGACTGACTTCAAGTGAGGCAAAAAAAGAGTCATCTTCTAACCAAGCCTTTTCTTCTGGCGTTAAATCTTCCTCTGGAATGGTTTGCAGTTCCAGCGCGTAAGCCGGGGGTAGGGATAAAAACATCCCTAAAAATGCAAGCAACTTAACCTTCTGGCTTTTTAATTTCATCTTGGCTTCCACGTATTTTGTTTCCAGCAATGCTAAAGGCAGTATTACTATACACCACCTATACAATAATTGTACAATCCAGTTTTAGTCAAATGACAGGAAGGCCAAGGGTGCAGTTGGTTTGGTTTAAACGCGATTTGCGCACAGTGGATCATGCTGCATTGGTTTTTGCTTGTCAGCAAGCCGAGCAAATGGGTCATGCGGTTTTAGCGCTTTATGTGATTGAGCCTTCGATTTGGCAGCAACCGGATGCTTCATTTCGTCAATGGCAATTTGTTGAAGACAATTTGAACAGTCTAGAGCAGGCCTTAAATGTATTGGGTGTTCCCTTACTCAAGATGCTTGGCGAAATGCCGCAATGCCTTGACCAACTACAACGCTGGCACCCTATTCATCAACTTTGGAGTCATCAGGAAACTGGCAATGCGGCCAGTTATCTGCGTGACCGCAAGGTACAAAAATGGGTAAAGCAGCATCATATTAAATGGCAAGAATTACCCCAGCACCCGATCCAGCGTGGCCACTTAAATCGCGATGATTACGCACGCTTGTCCCATTATTTTTTACAACAACCCGTCTGGCCGGCTCCGCAATTGTCTCCCGCGCTGCGGGCATGCAATAAGCGATTGCCCGTCTTTGAGTGGCAAAGCAGCGCTCAAAGCGGCTTTGACCAATGGCCAAAATTCTGGCAAAAGTTACAACCCACTCGACTTTTAAATGAAGACACTCAAAGAGGGGGACGCGAACGCGGCTTGGGGTGTTTGAATCGGTTTTTACAGCGTGATGGACGACATTATTTGGCCACCTTAGCGAAACCGATTGATGGGGCGCGTTATTCATCGCGCTTAAGTCCGCATCTGGCTTGGGGCAGTCTCTCCATTCGCGAGGTGATTCAAGCGGTACAACGGCATTTACTCAATAATCCATTGCGTGCGCACAAAGACTTGGCGGCCTTGAATTCCCGTTTACATTGGCAAAGTCATTTTATGCAAAAACTTGAAACCGAACCCGAGATGGAGTTTTTCGCGTTGCATCGTCACTATGACAAACTCCGACCTTGGAGCCCTTCTGTTCTGGAACGCTTAACCGCTTGGCAGCGCGGACTAACCGGCATGCCGATGGTGGACGCCTGTATGCGCTGTTTACGTCAACGCGGTTGGTTGCCGTTTCGGATGCGGGCGATGTTGGTCAGTTATGCGAGTCATCAACTTTGGCTGCCTTGGCAGAGTTTTGCACCCTATTTAGCGCAACTGTTTACCGACTATGAGCCTGGAATTCATTATTCACAAATCCAGATGCAATCGGCTACGACCGGTATCAACCAAATGCGCGTGTACAATCCTGTAAAACAAGCGCAAGAACACGATCCTAAAGGTGAATTTATTGCCACTTGGTGCCCAGAGTTAGCCTATGTACCGGTGCCATTGCGCTTCCAGCCTTGGGAGATGCATTTGGATGAGCAAGAGGCCTTTGGCTGTCGGCTAGGACAAGATTATCCCCTTCCGATTGTCGAACATGAAGCGGCCGCTCGACACGCCAAGGCGGAACTTGCCAAAGTGCGTAAAAACACTGAGGCAAAAAACTTGAGTCAAGCTGTGTTTATCAAACATGGAAGTCGCCAAAAAACCCGACAAAAAACGCCTAAAACGTCCAAAAAATCCCTTACCGCTGCTTCTAAGCAGCTTTCGCTCTTTCCTGACGACGAAGAGATTCATTCATGAGCCATAAAAAACCATTTCTGCCTGAAAAAATTTGTCCGGTTTGCTTGCGTCCGTTTTCGTGGCGAAAAAAATGGCAAAAAGATTGGGAGCAGGTAATTTACTGCTCAAAGGGCTGTCAAAAGCATAAAAATGCGCGAAAAAATGAGGCAAAAGCCAATGACTGAATCACTAAATGCCATCGACATTCATGAGCTGCAAGGATTTCCAGAGCGCATGGTCTTGTTGGATTGTGAAACCACCGGTGGCAAGGCAACCCGTGATCGAATCAGCGAAATCGCCCTTTTAGTGGTGGACCAAGGCCGTTTGTTAAAGCGATGGCATACGCTAATCAATCCGCAAACACCGATTCCGCCATGGATTCAAAAGCTCACCGGCATTCGCAACGAAATGGTTCAGAACGCGCCAACGTTTGCTGAGATTGCGCCCATCCTTCAAGCGGTCTGTGAAGATCGGGTTCTTGTCGCGCACAATGCGCGCTTTGATTATGGTTTTATCAAAAATGAATTCAAACGTCTTGGACAATCCTTTCAGGCCAAAACCCTGTGCTCAGTTAAACTGAGCCGACACTTTTATCCGCATTTTCACCGCCATACGCTCGATCACCTGATTGCCCGCTTAAACGTAACGCCGTCGGCACGACACCGAGCTCTGGGGGATGCTGAGGTCATATGGGCCTTTTTTTGTCAGCTCAACACCGAGTTTGACACCCAAGAGATTGAAGCGGCCTGCAGCAGTCTGCTAAAAAAGCCGGCTTTGCCGGCCAATTTGCCTTTGGCCAGTGTTCAAAATTTGCCGAGTCATCCGGGAGTCTATCGTTTTTGGGCTGAAGAACAGTTGCTGTATGTTGGCAAATCGGTACGGATTAAGGAACGCGTCCTCAGTCACTTTACCCAAGACCACGCGGTGGCCAAAGATGTGCAAATGAGTGGCCGGATTACGGATATTGATTATCTCAGTACGCCCAGCGATTTCAGCGCGCAATTGATCGAAAGTGAGTGGGTTAAACAGCAAAGACCGCAAATGAACCGTCGCCTGAAAAAACAGACTCAACTGTTTCAATGGCAATTACGTGCCGATGAAAACGGCTATCTTGGTTGTCATCTGGTCACGGCAGATAGCGATGCTGGGAACGATTCGGGAGAGGAAATGCGGTTTGGTCTGTTTCGTTCGCGCACTCAAGCCACCCAACGGCTGGAACAACTTTGCCAGCGTCATCAACTTTGTGCACACCTACTCGGCTTGGAAAAGCGTGGGACAGGAGGCTGCTTTGCGTTACAGCTAAAAAAGTGTTTAGGCGCGTGTTGCGGCAAAGAACCCCCCGCCAGCTACAACTTACGCCTGGTTGAAGCAATGGCTCGCTTTAAACAACAGGTCTGGCCTTGGCCAGAAGCGATTATTGTCAAAGAACCCAGTCATGAAGAAAGCGATGTTTGCTGGTATCACTGGATTGATCAATGGCGTTATCTACAGCGTTTTACCGATAGTGAAGCCCTATGCAGCCTGTTAAATGCGTTAGACGCAGACGACACGCAAATGCCGATTCCTAACCCTGCCGAGCCGCCGTTGTTTGACTTAGATACCTATGCCATTTTTGTGCGATTTCTGCTAAAAGAAAATCCGGCACCGCTGCAAATCATTCCCCTCTCTCAAGCGCGCCAAGGGTGTTTCGCACAGGGCTATCGAAATACAGAATAAGTCCACACCTAGCAATCAAAATTGGTTTTGCCTTTCCCAAGCTTCTCGTACTGTTTCAGGAGACTCTCATGTCATCGTTCGCTTTTACTGCGCAGCAACAGACCCTGCTGACTCGACCCATTCGCAATTTGGCACTGATTTTTGGTGATCAACTCAATCACGATAGCGCCTTGTTTTGCGAACTGGATCCCGCTCAAGACCTTATTCTGATGCAAGAGGTTGCACAAGAAAGCGCAGAGCCTTTATCCAGTTGGTCGCGTACTGTTTTGTTTTTGAGTGCCATGCGTCATTTTGCAGAAGCCCTCGTAGAGCAGAATTGGCCCTTGTTATACCTTAAGGCTCAGCAGTCAGTTCCCTCCCTAGCCGAAGGCGTAGAAGCGGTGCTTGCCCAACAAAAAGCGATAGGCAATCAGCCCCACATCTTGGCGGTTTTACCGGGCGATGCCGAGGTCAAACAAACCCTAGATCAGCTGGCCAAGCGCTGGCAATGCCGAATTGATTGGCGGGCGGATCGACATTTTCTGGCAGAAGAAGGCGAATTTAGCGCTTGGTTGGCGGGGAAAAAACAACCGCGTATGGAATATTGGTATCGGCATTTGCGGCAACGACTCGGGATCTTAATGACCGAAAATGCCAATGGAAAACAGGAACCGATTGGCGGTAGCTGGAATTTGGATCATCAAAATCGTCGCGCTTTTGACAAATCCGGCCCATCACTTCACTTTACCGAACCCCAGTGGGGCGAAGACAAACATTGCATGGCGGTAATTGAAGAAATCTCCGCCTTGAGATGGCCATTAGCCGGCGAAAAAGTGGATACTCAACCTTGGCTTTGGCCACTGAATCGTTCGCAAGCACAAAGCTTGCTCGCACACTTTATTGAACATAAATTACCTTATTTTGGCGATTACCAAGATGCCATGTGGCTAAAACAACCCTTCTTATTTCATGCGCGACTGGCCACCGCCCTGAACCTCAAGCTGCTAAATCCAAGGGAGGTCGAGGCGGCAGCCGAAACCGCTTATCATCAAGGCCACGCGCCCTTAAATGCGGTAGAAGGTTTTATTCGGCAAATTGTCGGTTGGCGCGAA
The DNA here is from genome assembly GCA_016936535.1 of Thiotrichales bacterium. Classification (GTDB taxonomy): domain Bacteria; phylum Pseudomonadota; class Gammaproteobacteria; order Thiomicrospirales; family Thiomicrospiraceae; genus Thiomicrorhabdus. The sequence continues at coordinate 123,143 of JAFGXP010000017.1, forward strand.
TATGTCCGAGGGTTGTATTGGAGTCATCGCGCACACTGGTTGAGCATGAATGCCCTGAATGCACAACGCAGTCTGCCCGCTTTTTACTGGCATGGCAAAACGCAGATGGTTTGTCTAGCTCAATCGGTTGGTCAAGTGCTGCAATACGGTTATGGTCATCACATTCAACGCCTGATGGTCACCGGTCTCTTCAGTTTGTTGTACGGTGTTAAACCGCAAGCCATACACGCATGGTACTTGGGTATGTTTGTCGATGCCGTGGCATGGGTTGAGGTGCCAAACACTTTGGGAATGAGCCAGTTTGCCGATGGCGGTATGGTTGGCTCTAAGCCCTACATTGCCAGTGGTGCTTACATCCAAAAGATGTCAAACTATTGCCAGAGTTGTCGCTATCATCCTAAAGAAGCCAGTAGTGACAGAGCCTGTCCTTTTACGACCCTGTATTGGCACTTCATTGCCCAACATCCCGATTGGATTGCCGGCCATCCAAGATTGGGCATGCAGTGGAAAAACTGGCACAACAAAAAACCGGCTGAACAACAAGCGATACACCAAAGAGCCCAGTGGCTGTTTGACCATATTGAAATCATTTAGTATCTAACCTTAAAGGATCGATATGCCTGATTCTCTGCTTTTTATGCAGCGCGCCATCGCGCTTTCAATCGAAAAAATGCAACAAGGCTGCGGCGGTCCTTTTGGCGCGGTGATTGTTAAGGATGGTCAAGTCATTGCGGAGGGGTTTAATCAAGTCACCAGCCAAAATGACCCGACTGCGCACGCAGAAATCAGCGCCATTCGTCAGGCCTGCCAACAATTGCAGACTTTTGACTTACACGGCTGTCAACTTTACACCAGCTGCGAACCCTGCCCAATGTGCCTCAGTGCCATTTGCTGGGCTAGAATAGATCAAGTTTTCTACGCCAACACCCGTGAAGACGCGGCTCGCATTGGCTTTGACGACGCTTTTTTCTACCAACAAGTTTGCGCACCGATTGAACAGCGTACAATCCCCTTTACCCAAATCGGTCGCGACCAAGCGCTCAATGCCTTTGCTCAATGGCAAGAAAAAGACGATAAGGTCAACTATTAAGGAGAGTAAATTGAGTGACTCCCAGCTCCCGTCTTTTTCTGTGCATGCCTGGCAAACATTAATTGATTGCTTGCCTTGTCCTGTGGTGCTGTTACAACGCAACCCGCTTAGCCCCCATGATGAGCAGTTGGCGCTCGCAAACCAAGCCTTTCGACAAATCTTAACGCCAAACTTTACCTCCATGCTTAGCCGTCGTGATTGGTTTGCCGAACTCTTTCCCAATCCAGATGTTCGCAATACGCATGAACAACAATGGCAAAACCAGTTGAGTGTTGCGCAAGCGAATGCCTCGGCGGACAATGCATTTTCACCCCCCTGGCAATTGCCTTGCGACGACGGTCAGGATCGTTGGTATCGACTGTGCACCTCAAATCATTACCCCCTTCGGGACACCTTTCGATTCTTGCTGTTGATTCCTTCTGAACAGGAACCGCCGGACCCAAAACGGGCTGACGCCACATGTGCTGAGCCCACCGCCATGCCTTTTCAGGTTATTCCACAACAAAATCAAAAACTTGAGAATTTACTGCAACAAATTCAGCGCCTAGCCCGCGTTGGCTATTGGGAGTTGGAGCTCGAAAGTGGTCAGTTGTATTGGTCTGACGAAATCTATCGAATGTACGGAACCGAACCAGGCAGTTTTCAGCCCACCTTATCCTATTTGTTAAAAACCTCGATCGGCAAAGATGCTGTGCGCTTGCAACAAGCCTTGCAAGAGGCAATCCACAGTGGAAAGCAGCAACAGCTTACCCACCAAATTATGCGCAAAGACGGTACAGCGGCTACCTTAGAGTTGGCGGGATATATTGAATATGATTCGCAAGGTCGTCCGCTTAAGGCGATCGGCTCTTCCACCGATATCACTCATCTAATGAATCTGCAGAACCAAAACAACGAGCTGGTGAAAATCATGGAACTGGCGCACTTGGAAATCTTAATTTACAGCTTAGAGCAACAATCTTATGTGTATGCCAATCAAGATGCACTGCAAAATTTAGGCTACTCGCTGGAGGCATTATCTGAGCTACCACTTCAAGCCATTAATCCGGAACTCAGTCACGCTGGGCTGATTCACTTTGCGCAGCAGAAAGGCAAACATCCGAATAGGGACTTTGCGGTTTTAACCCAATTGCGTCAAGATGGCAGCCGTTATCCGGTGAAAGCCAACCACCAAAGCATTCGTTTTCAAGAACAGGCTGCGATTGTGATGTTTCACACCGATATCAGCGAACTCAAAGCCGTAGAACAACGCCTGCGCGAACAGAATCAACTCTTTGAAAACATTCTACAAACGGTACCAACCCGAATTTTTTGGCAAGACCAAAATGGCGATTATCTGGGCGCCAATCAACCCTTTTTGGAAGATCTTAATTTAACGGACGTCAATCAGCTTCGCGGCAAAAATGATTTGCAAATTGCGTGGCCCTCAGGCCAAGGCGAAAACTATTTTCGTCAAGACATGGCCGTATTGAAAAAAGGGGAACGCCTGGTTCAGGAAGAAGACGCTTTTGTTGACAGTCAGGGCAATATTCAGATTTGGCAACTGACTAAACTCCCCCTTCGGGATGCCAAAGGACGGATTACCGGCTTATTAGGTAGCTATCAAGATATCAGTAATCATCGGCTGCTGGAAATCAAACTGCGCGAACAAGCCCAGGTGTTACAGCATCAAGCCTATCACGATGCGCTGACCAACCTCCCCAACCGAAGTTTACTCAGTGAACGCATTCAGCAGGCAATTCACCGCGCCCAGCGCAATGGCTCACAATTTGCCATCTTGTTTATTGATCTTGACCATTTCAAACAGATTAACGACTCATTGGGACACGATATTGGAGATCTAGTATTGCGGGCGGTGGCCAAACGATTGGGAGATCACTTACGCAAAGAAGATACCATTTCCCGATTAGGTGGCGATGAATTCACCATTTTGCAAGAGCGGCTCAAAGGCTATGAAGACGCCTCTGCACTGGCGCAAAAACTGATTAATGCGACCAACCAACCCTTACAGGTTGAGGGTTATACTTTTTATCTTTCCAATAGTGTCGGCATCAGCATTTATCCTAAGGATGCTCAAACAGTGGATGCATTGCTTAAGGCAGCCGATGCAGCGATGTACCGCGCCAAAGACAAGGGACGCAATAACTTCCAGTTTTATACCGAAGATTTAACCGAAAAAGCATTTGAACTCTTATCCATGCAAACTCAGCTACGTCAAGCGCTCGATAAAGCCGCTTTTGTGCCCTTTTTTCAACCACAATATCATGCACGCAGCGGCGAACTGATTGGGCTTGAAGTCTTAAGCCGCTGGCCCCGCGACGATGGCGAAATGACCCTGCCGAATGACTTTATTCCCGTGGCCGAAAAAACCGGCTTAATTGTGGCTTTAGACCGCCAAGTGATGCACAAAGCAATCGCTCAATTTACACAATGGAAGCAACAGGGTTATCTTGCCAAGGCTGCACTGTCGCTAAACTTGGCGGTTAAGCAAATTCAACAAAATGACTTTTCAGACTTTATCAAAACCTTACTGAGCGAACTGGGCTGTCATGGCAGTTGGCTGGAGCTGGAAATCACCGAAAGCGATATCATGACCAACTTAGAGGAGATGTCGCAAAAGCTACATCAACTCAATGACCTGGGGGTTAAGATTTCGATTGATGATTTTGGTACGGGCTATTCCTCTCTCGCCTATCTGAAAAAACTACCGGTTAAAAAACTGAAAATTGATCAATCTTTTATTCGCGATCTTCCGGATGACGAAGAAGATGCGATTATTACCCGCACGATTATTTCAATGGCGGAAAACCTTGGATTAGAGGTCATCGCTGAAGGCGTTGAAACCGCAGCGCAACGGGATTTTTTGTTGGCGAACGGTTGTGAGTTAATGCAAGGCTATTTCTACAGCAAACCTCTGCCTGCGGCCCAGTTTACCGAGCTTTTAAACAGCCGCGAGCCGTCAAAATGAGTTTCGCTTTGTCCACAGAAACTGTGGATAACTCAAAACAGAAAGGCATAAAAAAAACGCTAAGTGCTTCTTGTACATTCAGTTTTTACACCCATGCTTAAAAAATAAGCAAAATTAAAAAATTTCGCTTTCCTGTCGAATTTTTTCCGAGTAAGCTTAAAGGCTTTTCTGCACTTTAATCGAAGGATGCTTAGGTGATTGCTTTGCCTATGGCAACGCAGAATCGGTCCAAAAGACCTTCGTAATGCAAGCCTAGAATTTTTACCTAGAAAGCCCCTTGAGGACAATCGGGACTTGTTCTGCGTTTCCCTAAATAAAAGGATTTTTTATGGCACGCTCTTCCGGCTTAGTGGATACTGAAACCTCCGCCAACCCAAATTCGCCTTACAGTTGGCAACGAATTTACCAACTGGTCATTCGTCATAAAAGCGCTTTGGTAAAAGCGCATCTGATCGCTTTTCTGGCGATGCTGGCCACGGTTCCCCTTCCTTTACTCCTGCCCATCTTGGTGGATGAGGTGCTGTTGAACCAGCCGGGAACCATTGTTGCTACCCTGAACGCATGGGTGGATCCTGCTTGGCATGGCCCCATCTACTATATTGTCGCCATTACCCTTATCACGATTGTGCTGCGCTTTCTTGGCCTCATTTTTGGTGTATGGCAAATGCAGCAGTTTACGGTTATCTCCAAGGAAGTGACGTTTCAGATCCGCCGCGATCTCTTATCGCGAGTGCAGCAGGTCTCCATGTCCCAATATGAGAATATGGGCAGCGGCAGCGTATCGGCAACCTTGGTGAACGATGTTAATACCATTGACAGTTTTTTAGGCACCACCGTTGGCAAGCTGATTATTGCACTCTTCTCACTGGTTGGCGTCACCGTTATTTTGTTATGGCTGCACTGGCAACTGGCTCTATTCATCTTGCTTATGAACCCCATTGTGATTCATTTAACCATGCGTCTAGGCCGCACCGTTAAAACCCTAAAACGCCAAGAAAATAGCGCATTGGAACATTTTCAACAAGCCTTGACCGAAACGCTAGACGCCCTCGCACAAATTCGAGCCTCAAATAAAGAGCGTTCCTTTTTTGAACGCATACGCGGCCAAGCACAAACCATTCGCAGCCACTCTGAAGCCTATACGTGGAAAAGTGATGCGGCCAGTCGCTTCTCTTTTATGGTATTTTTAGTTGGTTTTGATATTTTCCGCGGCGTCAGTATGTTGATGGTTGTCTTTTCCGATTTGTCGATAGGGCAAATGATGGCGGTTTTTGGCTACTTATGGTTCATGATGGGGCCGGTGCAAGAGATTTTAGCCATCCAATACAGCTACAGCGCAGCCAGTGGTGCCTTACAGCGGATTAACCAAGTCCTCGATTTGGAACAAGAACCTCAATACCCTCCACAAAACAATCCTTTTTTGGACAAGAAACCGGTTGAAGTGAGAGTCGAAAACCTGCGTTTTCACTATCCCAAAAGCGACTTACCTGTTTTAAATCATCTCAACTTTACCCTTAAGCCGGGAGAGAAACTGGCATTGGTTGGCGCCAGTGGCGGGGGTAAAACCACCCTCGTTCAATTACTTCTTGGCTTTTACCAGCCAGATGAGGGGCAAATATTGTATAACGGCTTGCCGATTGAACAGATTGGCCAAGCACAAATTCGTGAACAAGTGGCCACGGTTTTGCAAACGCCGGCCCTGTTTAACCAAACCATTCGCTTTAACCTGACGCTTGGCGCAGAAATGCCAGATGAAAAACTGTGGCAAGCCTTAGAAATGGCGCAGTTAGCCGACAAAATTCGTCAACTGGAGCAAGGACTTGATACCGAAGTTGGTCGCAATGGCGTCAAGCTTTCTGGCGGTCAACGGCAACGTTTGGCGATTGCACGAATGATTTTGCAAGATCCGAAAGTGGTGATTATGGACGAAGCCACCTCAGCACTCGATATGCAAACCGAGCGCCAACTTTATGTCTCACTGGCACCCTTCTTGGCGGGACGCACTACGCTCATTGTGGCGCATCGCCTCAGCTCCATTCGACAAGCCGATCGAATCCTGGTGTTTGAGGATGGTCAAATTATCGAAAGCGGCAGCCATGAAGAATTGATGGCCAGTCAAGGCACCTATCACACGCTTTATCGCTAATTAGATCGGCTAATTCAGCCCCATAATTCAAACCCATAAAAAAACCCACGCAATGTGGGTTTTTTAATCCGCGCTTTTTAAGCCATTAATCGGCTTTAGAATAGGCGGCTTTCAAGGTATTTTCCAGCAAGGTCGCAATGGTCATAGGCCCAACGCCGCCCGGAACGGGTGTAATCCAACTGGCGCGTTCTTTGGCGGTTGCATATTCCACATCCCCGACCAAGCGTCCATCCTCTAAACGATTAATGCCTACATCAATCACAATGGCACCCGGTTTAATCCAAGCCCCCTTGACCATTTCAGGAATGCCTACGCCAACTACAACTAAATCGGCTTGGGCAATTTTTTCGGGCAGGTTTTTGGTAGCGCTGTGACAGATGGTTACCGTGGCTCGCTCATTCAACAACTCAAGCAGTTGAGGCACGCCCACAATGTTGGACGCCCCTACCACCACGGCATCCAAACCTCGGAGCGCAATCCCCGTTTTTGCCAGCAGTGTCATCACGCCATGTGGGGTGCAGGGTGCCATAATCGGCATCCGTGTTGCCAAACGTCCAACATTATAGGGATGAAAACCGTCCACATCTTTGCGCGGATCAATGCGCTCAATAATTGTCTCAGGATTAATGTGTTTCGGAACCGGCAGCTGGACAATAATCCCATGCACCTTTGGGTCAGCATTGAGCTGATCGATTAAAGCCAGAACCGCTTCCTGCGATGTATCCGCCGGTAACACCTCTGAAACATCATTGAAGCCCGCCGCTTCGCAGGCAATTTTTTTATTGCGCACATAGACTTGCGAAGCAGGATCTTCACCAACCAAAATCACCGCCAAGCCAGGACGTGCTTGACCCGCCGCCACCTGACGATCTACTTCTAAACGAATCGACTCACGCAACTCGGCCGCAATCGCTTTCCCATCTAAAATTTGTGCAGACATGCGCTCTCCCTATTACTGCATAAATAAGGCCAATATCATACCGTAATTGAGCGAACACGAACAGACGACCTATTTACTGCCCTCCATTCATCAACACATAAGAAAACAGTTAAATATCGAAATTAGTGCATTGCGAAATTAAATAGTCCAACGACGCCCCAAAAAATCAAAATATCAGTAAATAAGCATATTAAAAAATAATAAATTAATAATAAAATCAAACACTTAAATAACAAAAATTCTCGTTTTTTACTTATATAAACCATGCTGAGCGAACGATAAAAATTCTTTAAATGCTTAATTTGTAAAGATTTATTACCTTAGAAAACGTCGCTAATTTGGAGTGCGTTTTACCATGTCTGTATTCAAATCTTCCGTTCTTTCAACCTGGACTTTGCCAGTTGCCTTTGTCCTGATGACCAGTAATGCAGTGGCCTCAAGTACTGGCAAAATCGAATTTTTTTCGGTGAAAGAGGCAGCGTTTGATCAAACCGTGAAACTGGGAGGCACCGTCATCCCCTTTAAAAAAGTCACCATCACCGCACAGACCGCAGGACAAATTGATTTTCTCTCTGGGCATGAAGGTGACAGTTTCCCATCGGGTAGCTTATTGGTTTCGGTCAGCGATACCGCATTGCGCGCTCAGCGTGAAGCCGCTTTAGCCCAGCTCAATCGCGCCAAGGCAGCCCACCAAAATGCTGTCAATCAATACAACCGCGAGCTCTGGGCCCCCAAAGCAGAACAACCTATGCCTGGAATGGCGCTGCCGAATTTAATGGATCAAATGTTCACTCGCCCAATGGGGCAAGGAATGGGAATTGGTAACCAAGAGGTGGAAAAGCGCGCAGACCTTGCTAATGCCTCCAGCCAAGTTCAACAAGCTCTGGCCGATATTGCGATGGCTCAAGCAAAGATTGATGAGATTGAGGTGCGCTTAAAAGACACCAAGTCCACCGCGCCTTTTGATGGTGTGATTGTTGAAAAAATGATTGAAGCCGGCGATACGGTGCAACCTGGCCAACCCTTGATGGTGTTTGCAAAAAGCAATCACCTCAGTATTGAACTCAATGTCCCCGTCAATTTGATGCATGGTCTGCAAAAGGGTCAGGTCTTTAATGCGCGTATCGGCCAAGGCGGTTGGATTCCGGTTCGGGTATCGCAAGTTTATCCCGTGGCGGACGGCAAACAGCATACGGTCATCGTCAAGCTCGATCTGCCATTAGGGGCAGCGGCGGCGCCAGGAATGTATGCGCAAGTGGTGTTAAAAAATGCGCAAGCCCAGGGCCGGAGTTTTCCAGTCATTCCCAAAAGCGCGGTGGTTAAGCGCGGCAGTCTGCCCAGTGTGTTCGTGTATCAACCCGATACCGCCAAAGTGACCATGCGGGTTATTCGCACGGCCGAGGCAGCCGATACCACGCAATTGAGCGTGCTCTCAGGCTTAGTCAGCGGTGAACAAGTGTTGATGAACCCTCCGGCGGGCCTGGTTTCCGGCGATGAAGTTCGCAATGGTGAATGGATTCCCAGTCGAAATTAGCGCCTTTGATGATACTCAAAACGCCCCTTTACTTTACTGATTTCCTAGCTTTTTAGCAGGAACGATTGGCCGAAGAGTCGGCCCTAGAAGGATTTTGCTTATGGCGCATTCTGATTCAAGTCACGATATTGCCGGCTCCATTGCCCGCAACTATATTCGCTCTCCACTCACGCCCCTGCTGTTAATTGCCAGTTTTTTAATTGGGATTTTTGGTGTGATGATGACTCCACGGCAGGAAGACCCCCAAATTTCGGTACCGATGGCCGACATTATGATTCAGTATCCCGGTGCCTCCGCTAAACAGGTTGAGGCTTTGGTTTCTGAACCTTTGGAACGTTTGCTTAAAGAAATTGATGGGGTAGAACACGTCTATTCGGCGTCAATGCGCGGCCAAAGTCTCATTACGGTGCAGTATAAAGTGGGCGAGAATATGGAAAAAGCCCTCGTGAACCTGTACAACAAAATGTCATCTAATGCCGACGTTGTGCCACCTGGCATCCAACAGCCATTAATTAAACCTAAGGGCGCAGATGATGTTCCGATGATTACCTTTACCTTATCGTCGGATGTGCTGGACAACAGTCAACTGCGTTTAATTGGCTTAGATGCTTTGCAAGCCTTGGGAGAAATTGATGGCGCGTCACAGGGCTATGTGATCGGCGGCGAGCCAAGCGAAGTCAAAATTAAAGTCCTACCCGAAAAACTATCCGGGTATCAACTCTCTTTAACTGACATCGGTATGGCGATTCAAGCTGCGAACAGCGAACTGGAAACAGGCTCGATTGAAGCTTGGCAAAAAGTGTTTACCGTCTATACCGGCGATTTCCTGCGCAGTGTTGAAGACATTAATAATCTGATTATTGCCATTCACAATGGTGCACCGGTTTATGTTCGCGATATTGCTGAGGTCACAGCGCAAAATGCTGATGTGACGCGACAGGTTAATTTTTACACTGGCCCCGGATATGCAGGGGAAGCTCCAGCGGTAAACGGTCGCAATGCCATCACCATTGCCCTAGCCAAAAAACCCGGTACCAACGGCGTGAGTGTGGCACAGGACGCGATTGAACGAATGCAGCAGTTGCAAGGGGTCGTGATTCCACCAGAAGTTTACCTAAGCATCAGCCGCAACTATGGTCAATCGGCGAATGACAAGGTCAACAACCTCATCCTCAAACTTTTTATCGCCACTGGGGCCGTGACGCTACTGGTCTGGTTATTCTTGGGCTGGCGTGCGGGAACCGTGGTGGCGATTGTCATCCCTTCCGTTATTTTATCCACTGTTTTTATGGCTTGGATTCTTGGTTTCACCATTGATCGCGTCAGTCTATTTGCCTTGATTTTCTCAATTGGCATTTTGGTTGACGATGCCGTTGTGGTGCTCGAAAACATCTATCGTCGCTGGCTGCTTTCAAACAAGTCCGATGATGCGACCTCGGTTTCTGCGGTTGCCGAAGTTGGTAACCCAACCATCATTGCCACGCTTGCGGTCATTGCCGCATTAATGCCAATGGCCTTCGTAAGCGGCATGATGGGTCCCTATATGGCGCCCATTCCTGCCCTTGGCTCAGTGGCAATGTTTATTTCGCTGTTTGCGGCCTTCGCTTTCACCCCTTGGCTAGCAATGCGCATTAAACCGAGCATGGCTTACCTGCACAAAGCAGAAGAAAAAGAACATCGACAAGCCGAACAATTTGAACGTATTTTCCGCAAAATCATGAATACGCTGCTGGGCACAAAAGTCAAAGGTTGGGGCTTTTTGGTGGCGATTTTGATTGCTTTCGCGATTTCAGTCTCGTTGATTTACAGCACTCTGGTGCCGGTAAAGCTTTTACCCTTTGATAACAAACCTGATATGAGCGTGGTGATTAACTTTCCGGAAGGCACTGCCATGCCCGTCACTGCGAACTTAACCCACACCCTGGTGAAAGCACTCCAAGAGATTCCTGAGGTCAGCACAATGGAATCTTATGTTGGCACCGCTGCGCCCTTTGATTTCAATGGTTTGGTACGACACTACTACCTTCGTCAGAACCCATGGGAAGCCGATATTCAAATCCATCTCGTTGGTCTTGATCAGCGCCAACGCTCGAGTCATGAGATTGCCGAGGCGATTCGCGAACAGCTTCGTCCCTTGGTGAAAGACAGTCCAGCCACGCTGCAAATTGTGGAAATGCCTCCTGGGCCGCCAGTGTTGCAAGCCGTGGTTGCAGAGGTTTATGGCCCTGATGAAATCAGCCGCAAAGCCGCAGCACAACAGCTAACGGATACCTTCCAACAGGCCAACAATCTTAGTGATGAAGATAACTTTTTGAGCAGCCCTTATGAGTCTTGGCGCTTTGTAATCGATAAGCAGAAAGCCTTAGAAAGTGGCATCAGTGTCGCGACCATCAACCAAACCCTGAAAATGGCGATGGGCGGTTACAAGCTTGGTGATGTAAAACAAGGATTTGTGCGTGAAGCCACTTACATTACGCTTGAAGTGCCTTTAGAAGTACGCATTGATTTTGCCCGCTTGGGAACGATTCCAGTTAGCTCTGGCCAAGGAACCACCGTCCCGCTTTCAGAACTAGGAAGCTTTGAAATCGAACAAGAGCAAGGTGTGATTTACCACAAAGATCTAATGCCGGTGGAATATGTCACCGCCAACGGGATTGGTCGGCTAGGGGCTCCCATTTATGGCATGCTTGAGGCGCAAGATTTGTTGAACCAAAATGCCGAAACCGAAGGTTTAAAAGGTCAGTTCATCAGTCGTCCCGACGGCGTGCGTGAAACCGGCTTTATGTGGGCCGGTGAATGGACCGTTACCTACGAAACCTTCCGCGACATGGGCTTGGCCTTTGGCGTTGCGCTGCTGATTATTTATATGTTGGTAGTGTGGGAGTTCAAAAACTTCATGATTCCATTGATTGTGATGGCCCCAATTCCTCTGACCTTAATTGGTATTGTGCCGGGTCACTGGTTGATGGGCGCTGAATTTACCGCCACCTCAATGATTGGTTTTATCGCTTTGGCCGGAATTATTGTGCGTAACTCCATCTTGTTGGTCGATTTTACTCGCCAAGAACTGGAGAAAGGATTGTCGGTCAATGAAGCCGTGATTCAAGCCTGTAAAGCACGGACACGGCCGATCATTATTACGGCTGCCGCTTTGGTCTTGGGCTCAAGTGTGATTCTGTTTGACCCGATTTTCCAAGGCATGGCAATCTCGTTAATGTTTGGGGTAATCGTTGCCACACTCTTAACCTTAGTGGTCATTCCGTTGGGTTGCGTGAGCGCACGCCAAGCGTTTGAACAAGATTGCGAATCAACAGGTTGTCAAGCCGCCCCCGCAGCGAAAGAAAATTCCGAGCCATCCGCTCCAGAATTGTCTAACACCTCGATGGTGATTCCTTCAGCGGAGCAAAAGTCTATAGCCGAGGAAAAACCGACTGATAGTCTGATTCAAAGCAGTGATCCTCACTTAGCTCTAGTGAACCATGCCGATGACCAACAACAACGCCTAGCTGAGACCTGTCAAGGTTGTTGTGGACCAAAAACCGATGCAACCGACAAGGACTTATCGGCAACATCTGGTCCCGTCAATCACCCTCAAGAAGAGGCTGACTGGGCTTCACCAACTCTGCAGCAGGGTTCTAGTCGCAAGGCGCTCCGCGCTCAACAAGATGCCAAAACGCATTTAAAGGAAGAAAATGATGAAAATTAAAACACGCTCTTGGCTATCTGCCAGCCTAATCAGCACTGCGCTTTTTACCGGCGCCGCCCAGGCACAATATTGGCCTCAACCCGAACAAGCCTATCAAGGTGGGTTGCAGAGCCCACAATGGGTTGAGCAGAATGCATACACAGCTCAACGCAGCTATCCAGCTCATTCGGTACAAGGTGGGTATGGCGCACCCGCATATGCTAGGGTACAAGCGGTTGCGGTAAACACGCCCTACACCCAAAACGGCTATGCACAAACGCCTTATGCAGCTAGCACACCGCAAACGTGGCCTGGCTACACAACACAATCTTACTCTGGAGTAGCAACGACACCACAGGCTTATCCAACTCAACCCAATTCAGCTTATCCAGCGCCCAGCTACGGGTATGGTTATGGTTATGCGCCCACACCACAGACTTATGGCTATGCTCCCGCACCCTATGGGTATGGCCAACAGCCAATGCCGAATGGGTATTACGGCGCAATGCCCAATACTTGGAACAACGGGCCTTGGAACAACGGAGGGGCGGGCTATCCGCTCCCCCCTTCAAATTGGAATTTTGCCAATCTCAACCCGTTTGACCGAAACAACAACGGATTTGGCAATGGCTTTCCAAATTTTCCAAACTTCAACAACTTTGAGATGCCCAGCCCCCCATTCAATATGCCAAATATGAGTATGCCAAATATGAGTATGCCAAATATGAGTATGCCCAATATGGGATTCCCTGGCAGCGGCTTTCCTGGAATGGGCTTCCCAAGCATGGGAATGCCATCGATGGGAATGCCGAGCATGGGTTGGTAAGCTTTTTTACTCTTTTTATCATCAACTGGCTCTGTGCTCGGTCAGTTGAGTTTTTTATACGAGCATAACTTAGGAGAATGAAGCAATGAAAATGACAACAATCGCAATCGCCCTTTCTACCCTCGCTTTAGGCACCACTGCCCAAGCCAATTGGGGTGGCAACCCATGGGGTGCAAACCAAGGCTATGGCAATCAGCAAGGTCAGATGCAAGGGCAAATGGACCAGTACCGCCAAGGCCAAGGTCAAGCACAGGGTCAGGGCCAAGGTGACGGTCAAGCGCAAGGCCAAGGAAAAGGCAATGCAAAAGGATCCTTCAATTTTGGCTTCAATGCCGAGTCGGACATGCAAGGACAAGCAGATGGACGTGGTCAAGGCAACCAAAACACCCAAGGTTACGGCCAAGGATACGGTCAGGGACAAGGCTATGGTCAAGGTTACGGGAATGGCAACGGTTATGGTTACGGCTACCCAGCCTATGGTCAACCCTATGCACCAATGCCTTATTACTATGCGCCACAACCCATGCCAAATATGATGCCAATGCAACCGATGCCAATGCCTATGCAGCCAATGCCTGCGCCTAATATGGCACCGATGGCACCGATGCCAGCGCCCAACATGATGCCACCGCAAGCGGCTCAACCAGCTCCTGCTGCACCCGCAGCTGAAAAAACAGAAGACAAACCAAAGTCTTAATGATAAGTGGCCTCGGCAAGTGCGTAATTGAACGTGCCGAGGCTAGATTTCGGTTCAACGCCCTGATTAACAAGGGCGTCCTGAACCCTTTTTAACGCTTTTGCTGAATCGTCTTACCGACAAGAGACGCTTGAGCAAAAAGTAAGTTTTATGGAGTTAACCAAATGTTTTTATTGCGCTTTTTGCTTAACCATAGCTTTATATTCTTGCTCGCGTTTTTGGTGTTTGGACTGTCTCATTTTTACTTTGGTTCAACATCGCCTGCTTCGACAAGCTCATCTCTCAAATCGAATGCACCTGCCGCTTTGACAACGCACTCAAACGACGCTCCGCGCAACCTTGAAGCCCCCATAAGCCCATCGGTTCTAACCCCTGAAAAAAACCCAAAACAAGATTTAACGCTCGATTCGGTCACGCCTCCCCATTCAACACAAACTCTGATACCAGAAACGATCGAGTTTCCCGATTTGGAAGGGCAGACCACGCCAACCGCACCGTCCGTAGCGCAGCAAAAACTGCCACAAAATCAATTCCCTTCTTATGATGATCACAAGGAACCCTTAACGGCAACTCAAGCGCCCTCCTTAGCCCCGCAGCAACTGTTATATTTAGCCAGAGCGGCCGTAGATCAGGGGCAGCTCGAACAAGCACAACACTACTACACGCAAATGCTTCAGCAATACCCAAGCGCTGAGCTTTTAAATGAAATTGCTAGTCAACTCTACCGGGTCGGCGACTATGAACGGGCTCAACTGGCTTGGGTCGAAGCCTTGACTTTTTTACGCTATGAAGGCCGTTATCCAGAAGCTCAGCAACTGCTGCGGTATTTAGCGCAATTGACGCCGCAAACCTATCAAAACATCCTTCAGCAGTATCCACATTTGATCATGGTGCCTTCTGCTTCCAGTGCGCAGTCGCCTTTGCATCCATCCTATTCACCGATTCATTAACCCCTTAAAAGAAGACCCTTTATGACTTTAGAATCTAAACCACAGCAAAACAACGACAATCCGACTCTCGTCCCGCCGCTTAGCGCTGCAGAGCAAATTACCCAACGCCATTCTGAAAATATCGACCGTTTAGCATTGACGATGACCCATGGCATTCGCCGTTGGGAAAAGGTGATTTATCCAATGATGATTGCCTTTATTGTTTTGGCAATTTATGGTTTTTATCTAATCTACAACGTAACTCGGGATATGAATCAAATTACCAATAATATGGGCGCAATGACCGGTGCCGTGGTAGAAATTACTCAAACACTCAGTCAAAAAATGAACCAAATCGACCGTCAAATGGGGGCGATTAATATTCACATGGATAAGATGAATCAAAATATTAGCGCCGTTCCCAGTCTTGACAACAATATTGGTTTAATCACGCAATCTCTGCAAAACCTTAATCAACAAGTGACGGTCATGACAGAAAACGTTGGTCAGATGAACCAATCCGTTGGGCAAATGAATCAATCGGTGTACAGTCTTAACCATGCGGCAGGCAATATGAGCAACCATCTTGGTGAACTCAATCACAACTTCTCCGGCCCAATGAATGCCTTTAACTCGGTAATGCCTTGGTCGTTTATGCCTAACTTTAGCGGCAATCCATCATATTCGCATCCAGCGCCAGCTCCTTATTATCCAGTACCGGCTTCTCATCCCATTCCTGCCTCCGCCCCATAAGACCACGCTACCTTGAAAAGAGAGAGATCATGACGCCACAAGAACGCTACCAAAAGCTCAGCGCACTCTTAATGCAAGAAAGTCCAGAACTGGTGGAGGTCTTAAGTGAGTACCAACTTTTAGACAAGGTCGGCTATAAAACGGGGCTGCTCAAACCGGAACACTCTTATGCAGAGAGCCTTTCTTGGTGGCCACTGATCTCGGTACTGGGAACCTTTTCCGCCGGTAAATCGAGTTTTATTAATGGCTTGATTGGGAAAAAAGTACAAACCACAGGCAACCAAGCCGTGGACGACAAGTTCACAGTTATCTGCTATGGCAATCAAGAAGCGGTTCTAACCCTTCCGGGGTTGGCACTGGATGCCGATCCGCGCTTTCCGTTTTATGGAATCAGTGCTCAAATTGAGAAGGTTGAACAAGGTGAAGGCAAACGACTTGACAGCTATCTGCAATTGAAAACAACGGCTGCTGATATATTACGTGGCAAAATTCTGATTGACTCTCCTGGTTTTGATGCCGACGCCCAGCGCAATGCTACGCTACGGATGAGCAAACACATCATCGACCTCTCAGATCTCGTGTTGGTGTTTTTTGATGCACGCCATCCCGAACCTGGGGCTATGCGCGATACCTTAAAGCATTTGGTACAGGCCACTCGACAGCGCCACGATGCCAACAAAATTGTCTATATACTGAACCAAATCGATACGGCGGCGAAAGAAGACAACCTTGAAGAAGTGATGAGTGCCTGGCAAAAAGCCTTGGCTTCAGAAGGCTTAGTCGGCGGGCACCTGCTCGCACTCTATCACCCCGCTGCCGCCGATCTCGGCGAGAACGCCTCTGTCAATGAGCGTTTTGCCAGACGGCGTGAACAGGATATGCAAGCCTTGCTCACACGGATGGAAAAGGTTCAAGTAGAACGTAGCTATCGGATTATCCATAGCTTAGAAAATTTGGCGCATGAAATCGAGTGGGTGCAAATCCCCAAGCTTAAAAACGAACTCAAGCGCTGGCGACTCCAGGTTTTGAGCATTGAGGCAGCCCTTCTGGCGACACTCATCAGCTTACTGACAACTCTATGGTTTCTTTACGATTTCAATATCGCATCTATCACGGAGTCATCGATTTGGGCGCTTTTACAAAATTCAGCGATATTTGGATTTTCCACTGCACTGCTTTTGTTTTTCAGCATTTTTGCGATGCATCATTGGCTTAGGGCTCAGCTGGTTCGCAGACGACAAACTCAACTTCAACAACAAAACGAACACGCGCTTGCCGATGCGCTGGCATTCAATACCCCTTTTTGGCGAGGAATGTTCTATGCCTCACCGCGTGGCTGGAAAACCAAAACGCGTAAATGGCTGAGTAAAATTCATCAGTCAGCTAAAGCACAAATTCAACGGCGAAACGACCGATATACCAATCCCAGTGGCGAAACCCTTCTCAAGTGAAAGAGACCAACCCTTGCAATCGTAGAAAACCTTAGGTAGCGAGACTTAGCGTGATGTTGCACGCAATTCGGCATACAGGAATACGACCAATTAGAAAGCAATAAACCGAGAAAAACCGGAAATAAAAAGCGTGAAGAAAAGAGCAAAATTTAGAAAGGGAATGGTCGGAGTAGAGGGATTCGAACCCCCGACCACCTGTACCCAAAACAGGTGCGCTACCAGACTGCGCTATACTCCGAACTGACTAGAAAAGAATATCTAGAACAGAAAACCTCGAATGATCAAGGCGAAAGAAATTGGGGCGAATGACGGGGATCGAACCCGCGACAACAGGAATCACAATCCTGGGCTCTACCAACTGAGCTACATCCGCCGTAATAGAAAATTTGATTGACGTACCAACGAATGGCGCGCCCATCAGGATTCGAACCTGAAACCCTCGCCTTAGAAGGGCGATGCACTATCCAATTGTGCTATGGGCGCATAATCGAACCACCTATTTCTGAAACTTATCTTAAATGGTCGGAGTAGAGGGATTCGAACCCCCGACCACCTGTACCCAAAACAGGTGCGCTACCAGACTGCGCTATACTCCGGATTCAAGATGGGGCGTATTTTATAGAGGCACCCTATCGGTGTCAACTGGCAAAAGCTAAAATAATCTGCTTTGGCCAAAAACCGAGGTAAGCTCGCGATATTGTAGTGGTCAAGCAAATCTGGCTACGTCTTTAAAGCGACGATTACAGTCATCACCGACCAATTGATTCCGGAACTCAAAGCGTGGCAATCTCGTTCACTGGAAACACCCTACCCGTTTATTTGGCTGTACGCATTGGAAGCCAAATGAAGCGCACAAAACCCGATTGTTATCAGCTATTGGCGGCGCAAATGATGGGATAACCTTACCGGCAGAAAGCGCATTGCTGAACATTTGATAAGCGTATTTGAGTTGAGCGAACGCAACGCTTGCAGGCCAGCGCTTCCAATAATGGAGCCATCTTTAGCGAATGAGAGATGGTCTATGGACTTTTTATCGGATCAACTCGCCAATGGCCAACGGTTTAGAGTGCTCAATGTTGTTGATGATTACACCCGAGAAATGATTCTGAGTTCACATCCAAAGCCATGTTTTTCTGGTCAAAAGAATTTGGTATATGGCTTGTTTAATGACTGTAATTTGCGGCGCCTTGCATCCGTTAGCGTGGAGCGCTCTTTGACAGATTCGTACCCGTGGGAACCGCACATTTTTGGAAATTTTCTGAAAGCCCCGATTTTTCGGTGGTGTCCAAAAAAAGCGGGAAAATTGAATGCGGATAATGGGCAAGTGGTTTCGTCACTCTCAAGATTCCCCATTTTTTATCGGCTTTTGACACACACTTTGCAGCGCACAATACTCGTCAGCACACCTAAGTCGTTGATTTTACATTCTTTCAGGCATAAAAAAACCCGTTTAATACGGGTTAATTTAAGAATATGGCGGTGGACTAGGGATTCGAACCCCAGGTAGGCTATAAACCTACAACGGTTTTCAAGACCGCCGCCTTAAACCACTCAGCCAGTCCACCTTGTTTTGTTGGTGCGTATTATAGGCAGCTCTTGCCGATTTGCAAGGCAATTTTTTGCTTTTTTTAAGAAAATCTTGATTGTCTTTCTTCTAGACAAAAAACCGTAAAATATGGCTCAAGTCCCTTTCAAAGGAAATCAGAATGCCGCTACCGTCCTTGTCGATTCCTTTCTCAAGCTCTTTAGCTGAACTTAGTTTTTATCAACAAGTCTATTATTTACTGCTTCAGGTTCCGAAAGGAAAGGTCACCACCTATGCCGATTTAGCGCATGCCTTGAATAACAAAGCTTATCGTGCGGTTGGCAGCGCTATGGCCAACAACGACTTACCGCTATTAATTCCCTGCCACCGCGTGGTTAAGGCCAATGGCGAGATTGGCTGCTATGCCCTCGGTCAAGACAAAAAAGCACGCCTGTTACAACTTGAGGGCATTGAACTTGAGAACGGTAAGGTCCGTTATTTTCATCAGCAGCGTTTTCACTTTGTGATTACACCGCCTCTTACAGAGATTCAGCGCCGCCCAAGTAAGGACGTAACGCCTCCGGCACCGTAATCACGCCGTCAGCATTTTGGTAATTTTCCAAGATTGCCACTAACGTTCGACCCACCGCCAAACCAGAACCATTTAACGTGTGCAATAACTGGGGCTTGGCGTTCCCAATACGGAAACGTGCCAGCAGACGCCGTGCCTGAAAGTCTTCAAAGTTTGAGCAAGAAGAGATTTCGCGATAGGCCTGCTGCCCGGGCAGCCACACTTCAAGATCGTAGGTTTTGGCTGAAGAAAAGCCCATATCTCCCGTACAGAGGGCCATCACGCGATAAGGTAAAGCCAGTTTTTGTAAAATCAACTCAGCTTGAGCTGTTAGAGCCTCCAATGCCGCATAGGAGTTTTCAGGCTGAACCAGTTGGACCAGCTCGACTTTTTCAAATTGATGTTGACGAATCAGCCCTCGCGTATCGCGGCCATAAGAACCGGCTTCAGAACGAAAACATGGCGTATGCGCAACCAGTTGAATCGGCAATTCACTCTCATCGACAATTTGTTCGCGATATAAATTGGTTACCGGCACTTCTGCCGTTGGAATCAAATACAAATCGCGGTCTTGCGTATCGTGTTCACTGTTTTTGCTGATTTTATAGAGATCGGCTTCAAATTTCGGCAGTTGTCCGGTCCCTCGCAATGAATCTTGATTGACCATAAAAGGCACGTACACTTCTTGATAACCTGCCGCAGCATGCTGATCCAGCATGAACTGAATCAAGGCACGCTGTAACCGCGCCAAAGGCCCTTTTAGTACTGAAAAACGCGAGGAGGTAATTCTTACCGCTGCATCATTATCGTACCAACCGCGTGCTTCCGCTAAATCCACATGATCTTTGACGGCAAAATCGAATGAAGGTGGCGTGCCCCATCGGCGAATCTCGACATTATCCTCTTCGGATTTTCCAACTGGAACCGACTCATGGGGTGTATTTGGTACGCCTGCAAGCACCTCTTCCAACTGACCTTGAACCTGTGTGGCCTTTAACTCGGCTTGCTCAAGTTCACTTTTCAGGTTTTCAATCTCCGCCAATAACGGGGCAACATCTTGCCCTTGCGCCTTAGCTTTGCCGATTTCTTTTGAGCGACTGTTGCGTAACGCTTGAAGGTCTTGCGCCTTCACCTGCCATTCTTTTCGCTGAGTTTCTAGCGCTTCGATCTGCGCCACATCCAACGTAAAGCCACGGGTTTTCAGCTGTTCGGCAACTTGAATCAATTCATTTCTGATGCGTTTTGGATCTAACATTTATCCATTCCTAACAATAAAACAAAATTCGTAAAGGGCAATTGGTTTGCACAAGCGCTTTGCTACAAGCTAAGCAACGCGCGACCGGCAACTAAGCCGACCCACACCGCCGCCACCGTCAACAAGACGTTGAGTGCCATATTCCAAAAGGCTTTCGCCAGCTCGCCTACTTGCAAATACTGCAGCGTTTCAAACGAGAAGGTTGAAAAGGTGGTAAAGGCCCCTAAAAAACCGACTAATAAAAACAGACGCCATTCAATCGACAACGCCCATTTATCAATTAACAAAACACTTAAAAACCCCATTACCAGAGAACCCAGGACATTGACCCCAAGGGTTCCCCACGCAAAATCACGACCAAGCCAAAGATAGAGTTGGTGTGACAAGGCAAAACGTGCCATCGCACCCAAGGCCCCGCCTAATGCCAGAGCAGGCCATGCCCAAACGGTCATTGTCATCTCATGCTCCTTTATCGACGTCTTTTGTTCCTTGCTTGCTGATTTAAAGTTTCCAAATGGCGCATTTTAGCGGATATCTTAATTTCTAAGCCTCTTTCAACAGGCTGGTAATAGTTTCGTTGCGCCATTTCTTCCGGAAAGTAGCATTCGCCAGCTGCGAAGGCCTCAGGCTCATCATGGGCATAGCGATAGTCTTTGCCATAATCCAGCTGGTTCATCAACTCGGTTGGTGCATTGCGCAGATGCAACGGCACTTCATAAGAGCCTTGTTCTTTAATCTCTTTTATCGCCAATTTATACGCCATGTAAACAGCGTTTGACTTGGGTGCAACCGCCAAATAAGTAGCCGCCTGCGCTAACGCTAAATCCCCTTCGGGAGAACCCAAACGTTCATAGGCCTGAGCCGCATCCACGGTCACTTGCAACGCTTTTGGATCCGCATTCCCAATTTCTTCACTGGCCATCCGAATCAAACGCCGAGCCAAATAACGGGGATCAACGCCTCCATCCAACATCCGTAACAACCAATAAAGTGCTGCGTTCGGATCGGAACCGCGTACCGATTTGTGCAAGGCTGAAATTTGATCGTAAAAAGCTTCTCCACCCTTATCAAACCGACGTAACCCCCCTTGAATCACCTCTTTAACCGCCAACAATTCGAGAGTGGCTGCTTGTGTGAAGGACTCTGGCCAAACCACAAAATCCATTGCTTGCTCTAAAAAATTCAATAAACGTCGCGCATCTCCATCACTGGCTGCAATTAACGCCTGAGCCGCTGCCGGTTCAATTTGCACAGGCGGAACCGAGGATGAAAGCGAATCGTCCGCTCGATGATTCGATGTAAAATCCTCCGCCAGTTTAGCCAAGCCCTGAGCCAAAACCTGCTGTAGTTCTGCTTCATCCAAAGGCGTTAAAACCAATACTTTGGCACGCGACAAGAGCGCATTATTCAACTCAAAGGAGGGGTTTTCGGTGGTTGCACCAATAAAGATAAAGGTACCGTCTTCAACAAAAGGCAAGAAAGCATCTTGCTGAGCCTTGTTAAAACGATGCACCTCATCCACAAATAACAAGGTCCCCTGACCAAATTGGTCCCGCTGCTTTTGCGCTGATTCAACTGCAGAACGCACCGCTTTCACCCCGTCCAGCACGGCCGACAAGCGAATAAAGTGTAGGTTCGATTGTTGAGCCAATAAGTGCGCCAAGGTGGTTTTGCCAACACCTGGTGGCCCCCAAAAAATCAGGGAATAGAGCGTTTTGGCTTGTAACATTCGGCTCAACACTCGGTTTTTTCCCAGTAAATGGGTCTGACCAATAAAATCTTCCAAGCGTTTCGGCCTGAGCCGTTCGGCCAGCGGCTGATAGCGTGATGAGGTTGGGGAATGCATTACAACGCCTTATTGCAATGGGAGCGGTGTGCCGACTAAATCATTTCCCGGCGGCACCAAAAACTGAAATTGTGCCTCATTCAGCGTCTGGTTGATTTGAATATTGCTAAAGCGAATTTTGGTGATTTTATCGCTCCCTTCATATAACCAGGCCTCACTCATCAGCCCGTCTTTCAAAGCGATTTCAATACTTTGAAAATAGGTTGCTTCTTTAGGGGCAAGGTTGTACCACTGCATCCCTGCCCGATTGCCGGCAAATATAATGGTAAATTTGTCTTCGATTGGCTCATCATAGAGCAACCAGCTCAGTGGAATATCCCCTTGCACCTCGGCAACTGGGCGGACGGTGACCTGCTTTAAATCCTTATCCCAAACCCACAAATTAACGCCATCCAGCACAATTTTCTGGCCGTCTTTCTGCGCATACTCCCAAACCAATCGACTGGGTCTGGAAAGCTGAAAATGGCCTTTATCGGCCTTTTGCACAAATTCCATCAACCCATCTTCTTGCAATACCTGAGAAAAATCCGCTTCAAATGTTTTGAGCTGATTGACAAAATCTTGTAACGGATGCGCCCAGAGCGCGCCACTCAACAACATTGAACTGGCCATACTCAAGCCTAAAACCCAACCTTTCCACTTTTTACTGCGCATTGAGACCCCTTAATACCTGACTAATCACGGAAATGGTCACCGCCGACGAGCACTTCGCGTTGCCCACCGGATGTTTTGGCAGAAGCAATCAAGCCCGAACGCTCCATCGCCTCAACAATCCGCGCCGAACGATTATACCCAATCGAAAATTGACGTTGTATCAGTGACACCGAAACCTTACGATTTTCAATGGCAAAATTCACAATTTGATCATACAAAGGATCTTCTTCAGCGCTTTTCGCTGAAGCGGCACTCCCGCCATTGTCTTCCGGTTCAAAAGATTGCGTGATGGCTTGTAGGTACTGTGGCTCACCTTGCGAGCGCACAAATTCCGCAACGCGAATCACTTCTTCATCGGTCATAAAAGCCCCGTGCACCCGCTTGGGAGAACCGGATCCGGGTGCCAGATACAACATATCACCCATCCCTAAAAGCTGCTCGGCTCCGCCTTGGTCCAAGATGGTTCGCGAGTCGATTTTGGTGTTGACCATAAACGAAATCCGCGTGGGAATATTGGCCTTAATCAACCCGGTAATCACATTTACCGAGGGTCGCTGAGTCGCAAGAATCAAATGAATGCCGGCGGCACGCGCCTTTTGTGCAATACGAGCAATCAATTGCTCGACCTCTTTACCAACAACCATAATCATGTCGGCAAATTCATCGACCACCACCACAATATAGGGCAGGGGTGTCAAGGTCGGCGGCGCTTCGGCCATATCATGACCGTAACTGGCCAACTGCTGATAAAGCGGGTCCGCAATCGGCGTACCTTGATCGATCGCCGTCTGAACCTTAAGGTTAAAGCCGGCAATATTACGCACGCCCATCTTAGCCATTAACTGGTAACGACGGTCCATTTCAAAGACACACCAGCGCAATGCATTGGCTGCATCATTCATATCGGTGACCACCGGCGTAAGCAAATGCGGAATATCTTCATAGACTGATAATTCAAGCATCTTCGGGTCAATCATAATCAAACGCACTTCTTGAGGGCTGGCCTTAAACAACATGCTCAAAATCATGCTATTGACCCCCACAGATTTGCCCGC
Source organism: Thiotrichales bacterium (assembly GCA_016936535.1). Lineage (GTDB taxonomy): Bacteria > Pseudomonadota > Gammaproteobacteria > Thiomicrospirales > Thiomicrospiraceae > Thiomicrorhabdus. The sequence goes on from JAFGXP010000017.1 coordinate 147,068, forward strand.
TCCGGTTGTTCCCGCCACCAACAAATGCGGCATTCTGGCAATGTCGGCCACCACAGGTTTGCCGGCAATATCTTTACCGATAGCAATACTTAAAGGCGATTTGGCTTTTTGAAATTCAGGAGACGAGAGCACATCACGGAAACTGACAATTTCGCGTTTTTCGTTTGGAATTTCGATGCCGACTACCGACTTTCCAGGAATTACATCCACCACACGCACCGACTTCACCGACAACACTCGTGCCAAATCTTTCGCCAAATTATTAATCTGCGATACCTTCACCCCTGGAGCGGGCAAGATTTCAAAGCGTGTCACCACCGGTCCTGGTTGCACCATCTCAACCGTCACCTTGACATTAAACTCGGCCAAACGCTGTTCCAGTAAAAACGATAAATCGGTGAGTTCCTCTTCACTGAATCCATCTTCTTCTGGTTCGTATGGGTTCAACAACGCCAAATCTGGCAATTTAGGCGCTAAAGCACCGCTCAAGCGATTTGAAGCGGGAACGGGGGGATTCACTCGCGTTTTCTCTGCCGTCTGTTCCTTGCTGGCCTCTTCAGCTGGATGGGTCTCAACACTTTGCTCACGCGGTTTAACTTGAGCTTCTGCAAACACGGGATTGCCTGCTTGTGGCCCACTCGCCTGAACCTCAGTCCAAGGGGTAGAATCATCCTCTACCACCTTGTTTTGCTGTGGCTGCACTGGTGGCCTCGCCGAATCTTCTTGCGGGTCTTGAGGCAAAGGCTTTGACCAAGGTGTTAAAACAAACGCTTCTGCTTCCACCGATGTTTGCGTGTGAGATTCCGTCGGCATAGTCGGTTGAACCAGTGATGGATCCATTTGTGCCGAAGTCATCTGGCCGGCAAGCTTTATTGGTGCAGTTTCCATTGTCAATGGACTGGATGGGTTAAGAGGCGTTATGACCTTTTGAGATTCGGCTTGTCCAGAATTAGGCGTCTCCCTATCCCACTGCTCAAGCCCCAACTCCTTAGCGGCTTCGGTTTTAACCCAATCGCGTGACGGAAGCGCCTGTGCTTTCTCTGCACGCTGTTTTAATTTTTCACGTTCCAGTGGTTGTAACGCCTCTCGTAACCGACAAACTAATTTCTGACAGCGTTCCGACGCCACGACTCGGCCTTGCCATTGCATTCGCGCCCAGTCGATAAAATTTAAGGTTAGTCGGCCCGTGACCTCCAGAATGGTCAGCCAAGACTGGCTCAGTAACAAACTGATTGACAAAGCAAATAAACCTAGCAATATCAATGTAGTGGCTAATAAATCTAAACCGTTTAGCAAAAGGCTGCTAAAGACATCCCCCCAAATTCCACCTGGCGAAAACGGCAGTTCATTCGAGAAAACGCTGGGATGCAAAAACAAATTGGCCATGCCTGCACCGGCAGTAACCATCAAGAAAACCCCAAGCAAACTGAAAAAGAAGCGATAAAAATCAATCTCACCTTCCTCATCGTGCAAGGGTAATCGTAAGGTGAACCAACCCGCCAATAGAATGCCTATCGGAATTAAATACGCAAAAACACCCACCATTGACAACAGCAACGAAGCGATCCAAGCGCCTGTCTTACCGCCGTAATTTTGCACTTCTCCACTGCCTGAAGCACTGTTAAATCCCGGATCTTCTTGGTGATAACCAACCAAAACAATGGTTAGGAACACCGCAAATAAAATGCAAAAAATCAGAACAATATCTTTTAAAACCCAGCCATACGAAAGCGAAACCGGCTGTGCCAGCATCGGTTTTTCAAGGGCTTTCAAGGATGAACTTAACTCAGCAGTAGGCGCAGGATCGGGTTGTGGCGGTTCAATTACAGGTTCAACTACAGGTTCAACCGGCAATTCGCCTGCGGTTTGAGACACATCAGTAGACTGTGATTCGGCGCGTAATGCCGCATTCTTACGCCGTGCGGCAGACATTTTGATGGCGGTGCGACTGGTTTGATCTAAGGGCACAATTCAACTTTCAACTTAGTAGAGCACAATGCGCGAGAAAGGTTCGCGAGTCAAAATGACCCAAGTTCATCTGATTACAGAAAAACCGGCCAATAGCCCATTCTCTAACAGCTTCTTCCAACGCTGTCAGCAAAATGGCGTTATGTTTTTGATTCGCATCCCACAAGGACGAAAGCACTCATCATTTCAAAAGGTTCCAAAACAGCACATCCGTGCCAAAGAACCACTTTCTATATCCCACTTAACAACAAGAGAAATCCAGAATAAGTCCACACGGAGAGCCACGGGGCTTGTTCTGCGTCTCTCAAGGTTTAGAGCCAGAAAATTGTCAAAATTTTAGCACACTCATCATGGGGAAAAACCCTTGATTCGGCCTTGAGTTAAGCTGCCCCCCTTGAGTTCAGAAAACCCAGCCCGCTCTGCTCGAGGTTTGGTACCGACTGCCACGAGCGCGCCTGCCTTGGCAAAGCCTAGGTTTTCATGGTTAAATCATCCCACTATTTCGCAGCAAGACCTGAAGTAGAAGCGGTACAGAAAATACCGGATCGGCTGCGATGAAAACTTCGATATTGAAAAGGAACGGAAGATGACCAAACATTGCAAACTTTTAATTTTAGGTTCTGGGCCCGCAGGCTACACAGCCGCAGTTTATGCTGCGCGTGCCAATCTTGAACCGGTAATTATTACCGGTATGCAGCAAGGCGGCCAATTAACCACTACTACAGAAGTCGATAACTGGCCAGGCGACCCTGAAGGCCTTACTGGACCTGACTTAATGGTACGAATGCAAAAACACGCTGAACGTTTTGGAACAGAAATTCTTTTTGATCACATTCATACCGCTCAATTGCAGCAAAAACCCTTCAAATTAATTGGCGATTCCGGTGAATACACCTGCGATGCGCTCATTATTGCAACGGGAGCAACGGCCAAATATTTAGGATTACCTTCTGAAGAAGCTTTCAAAGGCAAAGGCGTTTCCGCTTGTGCCACCTGCGATGGTTTTTTCTACCGTAAACAAAAAGTCGCGGTAATCGGCGGCGGCAATACCGCGGTAGAAGAAGCCTTGTATCTATCTAACATTGCTTCGGAAGTCACGATTATTCATCGCCGCGATCAGTTTAGCTCAGAAAAAATTCTGGCCAAACACCTTATGGAAAAAGCACAAAACGGCAATATTAAGATTGAGTTCAACTCCGAACTGGAGGAGGTGCTGGGTGATAAAACCGGCGTCACGGGATTGCGCATCAAAAATCGTCTGAGCGGCGAATCGAAAGAACTCGAAGTGGCGGGGGTTTTCATCGCGATTGGCCACACCCCAAATACCGCAATTTTTGCCGGTCAACTTGAAATGGAAAACGGTTACCTTAAAGTCCAGAGTGGTTTGCAAGGCAACGCAACACAAACTTCCATCGAAGGTGTGTTTGCAGCGGGTGACGTCATGGACCAACACTATAAACAGGCCATCACCTCTGCCGGTGTTGGTTGTATGGCGGCATTGGACGCAGAAAAATATCTAGACAACCTTTAAGGGTCAATTTGGAGACCAAAAACGATGCAATTAAGACTCCCTTTCGCACTGCTGTGCGCCCTCGGATTTACCGCTCAGACGGCCGTTGCACAATCACCAGCACCCCATCCTCAGCTGAGCACCATCGAGCAACAAGCGAGTTATACCCTAGGCGTGGACTTGGCGAAAAATCTGCGTCAAGAAGGATTGGAAATTGATGCCAAAGCGCTCAGCATGGGCTTACAGGATGCCCTAAATGGCGCGCCTCTGGCACTCAGCGAGGCTCAAATGAGCCAAGCGATTCAAGAAGCCCAAAAAATGATGCAAGCCAAACAAGAAGCGGCACGTAAAGTAGAAGCGGAAAAAAACGCTCAAGCGGGCAATGCGTATCGACTCAAATACGCAGAGCAATCTGGGGTTCTAACGACCAAAAGCGGCATTCTATATAAGGTGTTGACCCAGGGCGAAGGCCAATCACCAAGCACGGAAGACAGCATCTTTACCCACTATGAGGGGCGCTTTATTGACGACAAGGTGTTTGACAGCTCTTATCAGCGAGGCCGTGCTTTAAAAATTCGTGCAACGGATGTGATTAAAGGCTGGGGAGAAATCTTACAAATGATGAAGCCGGGCGATAAATGGGAAGTCGTTATTCCCCCTGAGCTGGCGTATGGCGAAAAAGGTGCTGGGGAAATGATTGGCCCAAATCAGACGCTGATTTTCACCATCGAGCTGATCTCTTTTGGTAAAGAAGATTCTTAATCTTGACTGGATCGGCCTCGCGCAGGATTAGGAGTAAACTTCTGCGCGATGGCAGCAAAAGAAGAGTTTTAAAACGCAGATAGAACGCATGAACGAACGCGAAAATGGGGATTTAGCAGCGTAAAGATGAAATCGTAGGCAAAAAAAAGCCCCAAGCAATCATAAGGGTTGATTGGGGGGGTTCCATATAACTGGGAACAATCTTAGCTCTTTTAGAGGAGTGTTGTAATGAAACAACGACTACAATCTTAAACTAAGCCATGCGGAATATCAATATTTTCTAATATTAAAAAGTGTGAATAAATCCTGACCTAATTAAATATTTATCAATACAAAAATACAGGATTAACACCAGTAACAAGTAGGAGCCATAAACTAAGTTAATTGAAACACTTAAGAATTTGTTGCCAAACGCCCAATCGTTCCAAAGCTACATGAATCTCTATTAAGAGATGTCTCTATTAAAAGAGGTTTTAACCGAAAGCAACAAAACCTTGGTTAACCAACACACCCAATCGACGCCTCCCCGAGTGACACAAATACTCAACATTCGAGACATCAACCCTTTAAAAAGACACAGAATAAATCGCCGTTAACTTCATCAAAATCCTGCAAGGCGCAAATTTTGGCTTGCTTCGACATTCATAGCCAAAGCAATAAATGAGAAGCGTAGAAATTAAATTGCCCCAGCAAAACGCACCCATATCTGCCTAAAACCATTTGGATTTGTTCGGATTCTGTTTGTTCGGATACTGTTTAAATTCAGCCAACCTCAAAAACCCAATCATCCCGAGCCGTTTCAATCAGACTAAATTACGAAGAGAAAGACAAATTGCTTAATCGAGAACCGAGCAGATTTGCCTTGCGTCTAATCCAACTTGCAAGAAATAAGCCGGTTCTTCATAAGGATGGGTGTTAAAAAACGCTTGTAATGCGGCTGTTAAGTGCGCTTCATCAATGACCATCTCAACCTTGTATTCCGCGAGACACTCTCGCTGTCCCACTTGACCAATAAAGGGCTGTGCTGCCAATAAGGGTTCAAATTGTCCCTGACCCAAAGTTTGCCAGGCACAGCGCTGATAATCGCCAATACGACCCGCACCCGCAGCAAAGAGTGCTTCCTTAACCGCTTCGAGATGCGTTTCAGGTACATAAAATGCAAATTGATAAAGCACACCTTTCTCCTCATATACAACAAACCTAGCGTCCGCCGACAGATTCTTACCAAGCCGCACCGGAATTCCCTAAAATACGCCTTGATAAAACTCGTTCAGCCAATTGGCTCGACCAGATCGTAGTTGACTCTGGACCCACCTAAAAATATTAAAGGAGCCTTTTCCGTCTATGCGCTTATTACTGATTACCTACGCTGTAATTTTACTATTGGGCGTCAGCGCTTTTCTGACCGAAAAGCACTATCTCGCGAATATTGGCGGTTTTATTGCCGCAATTGGCTTTATGCTGGTTTACTTTAAAGATCGACCAGAAGAAGAAACACCGCAGCAGAAAAAGAAGCGTACTTACTGGTACCTCGTCTTTGCAACAGGACTGGTATTTAGCTTATTGTTCGGCAGTTTTTGGAATACCCACATGGGTAATATGGCGGTGCGTTAAATCCACCGCTTGGGGAAGGCAGTGGAAAGCCGCAGGCAAAGCGCGGTTAGAAAAGCTCAATCTCACCTTCGTCCATTGAGTCGGTGTTCACGCGAGCCATTCTGCCATGCTCCATTTGTTCGCGTCGCTGCTGGATTTTTTCTCGCAACTGGACAACCCTTTGATGGTATTGCCCTTCGTCTTCCGCTGGTTGCTGTTGATTTTGCAGGGTAAAAGCGTGAACCTCATTGGAAAATTGCTGGAGCTGTTGCAGATGACTGATAATTTGTTCGACAAGCTGGCGAACAATGTCTTCAAACTGCAAAGAGCGCACCGCATTCGAGACGCTTTTTTCGATTTCGGTAATCATGCCGGAAACATCCCCTAACTTACTGGAAATTCCCTCGTTCATTGCCGACAAGTCCCCCAACATCACACCCACTTTATTATGGGAAGAAACCGCGTGCTCCATGTCTTTACTCGCCGTTTCGCTGACAATATGGCGGACCTGATCCACGGTCATTCGCGCTTTTTCAGCCTGTTTACGAATCTGCTCGTTCAAAATATTGGAGTTTAACGACAATTTACGTACTTCATCGGCCACGACTGCAAAACCACGCCCAGCTTCACCGGCTCGCGCCGCCTCAATCGCTGCATTCAGAGCTAATAAATTGGTTTGGTCAGCAATTCCCTTAACATCTTTGAGTAGATTGAAAATCGCTTCAATCTGCCCAACCATATCATCAATTTTCTCAACCGTTTCTTTGCTGCGCTGTGAGGCGTTCGTCAATAAATCAATCAAATACTGCAGCACCGATTTAATCTCTGCCGAAAACTGGTGAATAGACATTTGATTCCGGCCATCTCCTCCCAAATTATCGAGCAAAGACAAAACCAGTTGGTACTCCTCACGCGTTTGCTGATGCAATCCCGAAAAACTGTGATTTAAGGTTTCTATTGCCTCTCCAACCAAATCTTTCACTTGCGTCAGTTCGCCGCGTACCACGTCAACTTCTCGCTCAATCGCTGCGTCAAATTCCTGAACCACTTCCTGCAAGGCCTGCTCGGCCACTGCCGCATTCAATGTGACTGATTTTCGCGCAGCCACAACGGGGTGACCATTTGCCGCTTGCTGCAAGGCTTGACGCCGGTGCTGCTGGTTTTGTTGCGCAGCCTCTTGCTGCTGTTGCCACCACAAGGTGAACAACCAGCTTGCCGAGATCGACACCATTAAAATCAGACTTAACCAACGGTTTTCAATCAAGCTAAGCCCCATTGCAATCAGGGTAACAAGCAGAGGAATCCAATGGGATTTGATTAGGGGCAACATGCAATTTTCCTTTTCTGTATCTTGGCGAACGCCGATGTTTTTGGTGAAAGCAGAAAATATGCCAGCACCAAGCAACTAAAAGATTACTGTTCCTTTTTGCCGTTAAACTCAAGCACGATTCGCAAGCTCTAAAATCTTTTGCGCAATCTGTTCTAATGGCAAAACGTAATCAACCGCCCCCATTTTGACCGACTCACCAGGCATTCCCCAAACCACACTGGTTTTTTCATCTTGAGCCACGGTCTTTACGCCTTGGTCATGCAGTTCTTTAAGCCCTAAAGCACCGTCTGCGCCCATTCCTGTTAAGATCACCCCCACTGCGCGGTTGCCAACGGCCTGCCCAACGGAACGAAACAAAACATCTACCGATGGCTTATGGCGATTCACCGGCGAACCGTCATTTAATCGACACACCAACTTAGCGCCCTCACGCATCACCATTAAATGCTGATCTCCCGGAGCAATATAGACATTGCCTCGCTCAATCAACATGCCATCTTGCGCATGATGCACTTGTATTGCCGCAACACTGTTCATGCGCTTGGCAAAAGGGGCGCTGAAAGCCGCAGGAATATGCTGAGTAATTACGATCGGTGGGCTGTCTTCAGGCAAGCGTAACAACACCTCTTTAATCGCCTCGGTTCCCCCGGTTGAGGCGCCCAAAGCAATCAATTTGGGTCCACTACTCGGCGCAAAAGGTTGGATGGCTTTTTTGGGTAAAACCGCATTCACATCCCGTTTTTCTGGCACAGAGCTTTCCAACAGTTGTGGCGAACGTGATTGATTGGCTACATAACGTGCATACTGGCGTTCTAGCATGGGGCGACTGACATGAGCGGCAATTTTTACCTTACGGCGAATCTCTAGGGCGTAATCTTCAAAGGTGTTATGCAAATCGAATTTGGGCTTAGTCACAAAATCGACTGCACCTAAATCCATCGCCTCAAAGGTCACATCTGCCCCTTTTTCGGTTAAGGTTGAAATCATCACCACCGGAATGGGATGCAAGCGCATCAAATTTTTTAAAAAAGTGACGCCATCCATTTTGGGCATTTCCACATCCAAGGTCAGCACATCCGGATGCAATTGCTTGATTTTTTCACGCGCCTCAAAAGGATCGGCGGCCCCTCCTAACACTTGAATACCAGGATCACCGCTGAGCATTTCCGTGAGCATGTCACGTACCAGCTGAGAATCATCCACAATTAAAACTTTCACCGCCATATCGGCCTCTCTCTTTTTAATTTTTTAACGAATTTTGCGATAAATAGTTTTGCCTAAAAGTTCAAAGCGGTCACACACATTATGTAAAGACTCAGAATGGCCAACAAAAAGATGGCCGCCAATTGGCAGGAGTTCCGCATAACGGTCAAATAACTTTGCTTGGGTCGGCTTGTCAAAATAGATCACGACATTTCGGCAAAAAATGGCATCCAGTGGAGCGCGAATTGGCCACTCATCCATTAAGTTTAACTGGCCGAAATCAATGGCTTTTGCCAAGTCTGGTTTTACACGAGCCAAGCCCTCTTGTTCCCCCTTGCCTTTTAGAAAAAAACGCTTTTTGCGCTCAAGTTCTACCCCTTTCAAACGTTCAAGAGGATAGATGCCTTGTTGCGCTGTCGCTACAACATTTGAATCCAAATCGGTCGCCAGCACCCGCGCATCCCACGAAGCTGGCACACACTCTTTTAACACCATTGCAATCGAATAGGGTTCTTCACCGGTTGAACAACCCGCAGACCAAATACGAATCTTGCGCTCAGCCGCATTCTTTTTTAGACACTCTGGTAACAGAGTCTGACCAAGGTAATCAAAATGGTGATTTTCACGAAAGAAAAAGGTTAAGTTAGTCGTAATGGCGTTAATGAGATGGACAAACTCCTCCTCCCCGTGATGCTGTACATATCGAACGTATTCGGCAAAACTCGACAGCTGTAAAAAACGCACTCGCTTTGCCAAACGGTTATACACTAGATTTTTTTTGGATTCGTTCAAATCAATGCCGGCATAGTCATAGACAATTTTTTTAATTTTGGCAAAATCGGCATCGCTAAACGTAAATTCGCGCTCTTCCATAGTAAACGGGCCCTAATCAAAAATGAGTTAAATGAGATGCTGAAACTTGGCCCATTGTGACAAAAATGATCTCTTACGAGGCTTTGGATGCTAACAATTACGAAGAATCTTACCTTGGGTCAACTGGCTAGCAAACCAAGCGAACTCCTACTGAATACCCTGCGCGTCGGACAAACGCTGAATGCTCAACTCGAAAAAATAGAGGGGCAAAATGTTACCCTAAAACTGGGACAAATTACGGTTAATGCTACGAGCAAAGAGAGTGGCTTAACACCTGGCCCAGTGCAACTGACCGTCAAGCAAACGCACCCTTCCTTAATCTTAGCACTGAGCCCACCCCCTTCCGCCAAAGACCCTCAAACCGTTTTACCAACCGCTTTACGTCTGCACTTAAGCCAACAACAGCCATTAAATCAAATAACCGTTCAACTGAACCAATTACTCACTCAGCTGCCCAGTCATCTGCAAGCGCCCTTGAATGCGCTCTTAGAAAATTTACGTAAGCCTTTAGTCGCTCAAACGGGATCTGAACTGAAACAGTTACTCGAAAATAGCGGCCTGTTTCTAGAAAACAAGCTGGCACAAGCCACTCCCCCAGCGAATATTAAATCGGATTTAAAAGCGCAATTATTGCAATTTCAACAGCTACTGCAAAGTAACCCATCCATGCAAGACTCGGATTCGGCGCTGAAGCTGGCCCATAAACTAACCGAACAAGCTATCAGTAAAATCACCCTTGGCCAACTGCAACTCTATGAAAATCCAGCTCTTAGCCGATTTGATTTCCTAACCGACTCGCAACCGCTGATCGAAGAACGCCTAAGCTTCGCAAAAAAACAGAGCCCAAATGGCAACACTCGCTGGGAAGTTTTACTAAACTTGCAGACAGAACAAGGCGAATTACGAGCCAAACTCAGTTTACTGGGTCAGCAACAGCTGTATTGCGGTATTTGGTGTGCCGACCCTGAACTCGGCGCACGCTGGCAAAACGAATTCAATGCTCTCAAGCCTTTATTGCTCAGCCTAGACTTTGAACAGGTCGAATTGCAATTACTGAACCAGCCACCTGTTGAAGAAAATTCCAGCCCGCAGCGAGCCTTGATTGATATCCGAATTTAATCTGACTCAATAAGCGGCAAACTTTGTTGACAGAGAATCTAGACCTTTCACCGCCAATCCGTTACTTTTAGCAAGAGTTGTGGAACACACCTTACCCTCACGACAAACCACCGGCAAGCCACCAACGCTAAAGCCCAAAAAGGAATTATCATGAGTGCGCAAGAACTCGCTTCATCTTGGCAGGAATCAACCTCATCTTCTCACCAGCAAGTACTCAGTTTTATATTGGGCAAAGAAGAATACGGCGTGGATATTTTGCGCGTTCAAGAAATCAAAGGCTGGGAAAAAACCACAGCGATTCCCAACAGCCCTCACTATGTCATGGGCGTTATTAATTTACGCGGAGCGATTGTACCGGTGATTGATTTGCGGGTTCGTTTTGGTCTAAAGTCGGTCAGTTATAATGACTCAACCGTTGTGATCATTGTGCGAGCGCAAAGCACTCAAGGAACTCAAAAAATACTGGGGCTTGTCGTGGATGGTGTCTCGGATGTTTATTCGATTTCGCCGCAACACTTGCAGGCTTCTCCCAGCTTATCCGGAACAATTCACACCGAATATGTCAGCGGGTTAGCCACCGTTGAGGAGAAAATGGTGATTCTATTGCAAATTGACCAGCTGATTTTTAACGGAATCCTATCGGAGATAAAAAAATCAATGAATGCCGAATAGCCCTTGTCATCCTTGAAATATGCCATCACAATAAGCCAATTTGCTTAACCGTTAAAAGAGAGAAAACGATGTCAAGAATCCTAGCCGTAGACGATTCGAAATCCATGCGTCAAATGGTAACCATGTCCCTTCAGTCCGCAGGGCACGATGTGGCCGAAGCCGAAGATGGCATGGCTGCACTCGCTTTAGCCAAGCAGCAGCAATTTGATTTGGTTGTCACCGATATCAATATGCCGAACATGAACGGTATTGAATTAATCACCGCCCTGCGCGCCATGCCAAATTACAAATTCACCCCGATTCTTTGTCTCACCACCGAATCTTCTGGCGATATGAAAACCAAAGGCAAAGAAGCGGGCGCAACTGGCTGGATTGTCAAACCCTTTAGCCCAGAGAAATTACTATCGGTGATTGCGCGCGTACTTTAATCTCACGGCGTCAGACCCGTCTGGGCTCATTGGCCTAGACGATGGAGAAAATAATGAGTTCAAAAATTATCCTGCCAGATAGCTTACTGATTCAACAAATTGAAAGTCAATTTGAAAACCTCAAAACCGAGTTTAATGCTGCAGGTGAAGCAGTGTTATTAGATGCAGATGCGGTCGAAACCATTGACAGTGCTGGATTACAAGCGCTCATCGTGTTGATTCGCCACGCACAGCAACAAGGTAAACAGGTATTGTGGCAATCGCCATCTGACGCTTTATGCCAAGCCGCGAACAAACTGGGGTTAGGTTCGGCGCTGCAGCTCGATTGCGCACAGCCTTGCCGTGAAGCATGAGTGAAGCACGCTTTAAGGCCATTACTTTACAATATGATGGTCAAGCGGCGCCCCGCGTAACCGCAAAGGGTGAAGGATATTTAGCGCAACAAATCGTGCAAACCGCCGAAGCGCATAAGATTCCAATCAAACAAGACAGCGAACTGCTCGGCTTACTGAGCCAAGTTCAGCTCGACCAAGAAATTCCGGAAAAACTCTATCAGGCAGTGGTACAGGTTCTCCTGTTCGCTTACCAGCTCAGCGGCAAAACACCGCCTGCTCCACCGACCTCTCAAACAGACGCTGAGTAAGTAGGCCGCCATCGCTTATTCATAATGGCCAAACAACGTATCGACATCGATCAAAATAATGACCTGCTCCTGAAAATGCGCGATGCCGTGGATATACCGTGACGGATTGTCTTTAGTCGAGGAGAGCGGCTCAAACTTTTTCTCAGGAATGTCTTTCACTTCCATAACAAAATCAACCAAGATACCAACCGTACGCTCAGAATCCAATTCCACAATAATAATCCGACATAAATCATCTATGGGTTTGGGGTTCATATTGAAAAGCACCCGAGCATCCACCACCGTGACAATGACGCCTCGAACATTGATCACACCGAGGACTTGTCGGCCTGCGCCTGGTACGCGACGGATTTGTCCAACGCGCAATACCTCATGAATTTTGCTCACTTGAATGCCGTAAGTTTCACGATCTAACGCAAACATGACGCAACGAATGTTTGGACCTAAAAACGCCTCATCATCGTAGTCGTTTAATAAGGCGGCATTGCTCTCACTTTTTTGCAAAGTATAAAAAGACATATTGACCTCAATCATTCAACGGGGCTGGCGTCAGACTCAAACAAAACGTTGAATCACACCGGGAAGATCCAAAATCAAAGCAATATTACCATTGCCAGTTATGGTCGCGCCTGCATAGCCTGCGACCTTTTTCAACATCACCCCAAGCGGTTTAATGACAACCTCTTCTTGACCATTTACCTGATCCACAACCAAACCAGCACGCTGATTTCCAATGGCCACAATCACCACTTTCTGGTTGTCTTTCTCCAATGGCCCTTCCGGCGCTAACCACTCGTTCAAATAGTAAAGGGGCACACTACGCTCGCGCAGCCGCACCATGCGCTGACCATCAATTTTGTTGGTTTTTAGCGGGTCATAATCAAAAATTTCCTGCACGCTGGTCAACGGAATCGCATAACTCTCCTCGGCAAACGATACCATTAAGGTGGGCAAAATGGCTAAGGTTAAGGGCACGCGAATATTGATTTGTGTTCCTTGACCTAATACTGAGCGAATATCAATACTGCCATTAAGCTTGGTAATCATGGTTTTCACCACGTCCATTCCCACCCCTCGTCCAGAAATATCACTTATCTGTTCAGCGGTAGAAAAACCTGCGGATAGAATCAGCTCAAAAGCAGACTTATCATCCAACTGGTTAGCAGCCACTTCATCCAACAAGCCTTTTTCCACGGCTTTACGGCGCAGAACATCCGGATCCATCCCTTTTCCATCATCGGTAATTGACAGCAGAATATGATCACCCTCTTGCTCTGCCGCCAAAATCACCTTACCCACTTTGGATTTACCGGCAGCAAGACGAACGCTGGGCATTTCAATGCCATGATCGACCGAGTTACGGACCAGATGAACCAGCGGATCGGCAAGTGCCTCAACCAGATTTTTATCCAAATCGGTCTCTTCGCCTTTAAGCTCCAACTCAATTTCTTTGCCTAATTTACGCGCTAAATCGCGCACAACTCGGGGAAAACGACCAAACACTTTCTTGACTGGCTGCATCCGTGTTTTCATTACCGAATTTTGTAAATCGGTGGTGACATGGTCAAGGTTACCGACCGCATTCGCAATTTCTTCCGAACTACCATGACTGCCGCGCAAGGTCAGCAAACGGTTACGAACCAATACCAATTCGCCGACTAAATTCATAATTTCGTCTAAACGACGTGTATCAACACGCACGGTTGATTCAGCATTCGCCTTGGTCGCGCTATTTACGGCATCGGATTCATCGCGCTGAGTGGGCTGAGAAGGTGAGGAGCGTAATTCAGCTGTCGCGATTCCTGGCGTGCTTGGTGCAGCGCTATCCGAAACTTCGCTTAGAGCCTTGCCCCCAGTCAATCGATCTCGTTGTTGCAAAAGCGCCTCAAACTCTTCGTCAGACATTTCACCGTCTGGGTCCACGCCCTCCGGCAATTTAAGCGGCGCAATAGGTGGCGTTTGTCCTAAACCGTCACGCTGCTGGAGCAAGGCTTCAAACTCTTCGTCGGTCATTTCCCCGTCTGGGTCCACGCCCTCTGGTAATCTGAGCGGCGGCGCATCAGGTCGCGTTTGTCCTAAACCATCACGCTGCTGGAGCAAGGCTTCAAACTCTTCGTCGGTCATTTCCCCGTCTGGATCGAGGTCTTCGGGCAATTGTAAGGATACGCTGCGAGGTGATGGCTGGAGAAAGGTGTTATTCGTCGAGGAAGGGACAGACAGCTGCCCTTTTGCTAAAAGATCGAGTTCGGTTAGTAACTGGGCATCATTTTTAGGGAGATCGCGCTCGCCAGCATTAAGCGCTTCAATGGCATCAGAAATCACATCAAAGGCGCGTAAAATCACGTCGGCGGCAACGGCATCATAGGCCAAATCACCATTGCGAATTTTATCGAAGACGTTTTCGGCTCGGTGACAGACTTCAACCAAAGGCACAATCCCCAAAAAGCCTGCACCACCTTTAACGGTGTGAAAGCCGCGAAAAACCGCATTTAACAAATTGGCATCGGTGGGTGACTGCTCAAGGGCAATCAGTTGACCATTCAACTGTTCGACCAGCTCGGAGGCTTCTACCAGAAAGTCGCCTAAAATTTCTTCATCCACAATTGCCCCCTCAAATCTTATCGCAGGACCTAGGGTCCATTTTCGTCCAAAATTTAAAGCAATGGATGTGCCAATCTAATTGAGAAATACGGATTTAGATGCCAAGCTCGCTTAAGAGATCATCAACATCGGCTTGATTGTCCAGCGCATCTTGCCGACTGGCTTGCGTGACATTCGGCCCCACCCCTTGTTTAAGCTGCTCTGGTGTGAGTTGACGAGAGGGAATCGCTGCATAATCATGCCCCGCAGAAATAATCAGCGCCATCAGGCTCTGTTCTAATGCGCTGAGAACATAAATCACACGATTGAGTACTTGGCCGGTGAGGTCTTGATAGGCTTGCGCACTGAGAATCGCTTCGAGCTCTTTGCGTAAGTCTTGTAGCACGGATGAGTGTGCTGCAGCAATTTCTGGACTTGACTGCAGTTGACTGAGCAACGCCATTGAATTTTCCAAGCGGGTTAAGGTGGTGTGACTGGCTTCATCAAGGATTTGAATCACCGATTGCAAACGCTCGGTCGCATCAGGGAGATCGTTTTTAGTTTGTAGCAAAAGAGTATTGTCTGGCAGCTCATCCAGCGTTTGATGCAAATTTTGCGCCAGAGTACTGAGCTGCGTGTAAATTGACCCCTCTTGCAATTGGTTGAGTCGGTCAATAAGGGGCGCAATCTGTTCAGTTTGTTGAGCTTGCAATGCCCAAACCAATTGCTGCGCGGCCTCTAACAACGCGGGGTCTTGCTGGTTCATTCACGAACTCTCCTAGTTTGAAATACCAGAGGATACGCGGCCTAAGGATTAGGCTTGTTGACGCTGCGCAACCCGTTCAAAGATTTTTTGAATTTTTTCGTTCAAGGTGGCTGCCGTAAATGGCTTAACGATATAACCGTCAACGCCCGCTTGCGCCGCCTCTAGAATCTGCGAACGCTTGGCCTCCGCCGTAATCAACAAGAAAGGCGTGTCTTTTAACTGCGCATCCGCGCGAACTCGGCGCAAAAGTTCAATGCCGGTCATCTCTGGCATATTCCAATCGCTGACAATAAAGTCATATTTTCCGGTCTGAATCATTGGCCAAGCGGTTGAACCGTCGTCCGCTTCGTCGAATTTGCTGAAACCGAGTTCTTTGAGAAGGTTTTTGACGATGCGACGCATGGTCGAAAAATCATCTACCACCAAAATATTCATATCTCGATTAATTTGCATCTGCCGTTCCTTGGAATTCATTAAAAAAATTGGCCAAATTCTATCACAACCAATCTTGCATCCGCGCGCGGATACGTTTTATGGCTTGTGAATGAATCTGACTGACTCGCGATTCACTGACCTCTAAAACCTGGCCAATCTCTTTGAGGTTTAATTCCTCATCGTAGTAGAGCGCCATAACCAACTGCTCTTTTTCAGGAAGGCGGGCAATCTCTTCCGCCAGCGCCTGACGAAACCGTTCATCCGCCAAAATTTGTAAAGGCGTGGCTCCACCGCTGACCATACGATCTTCTGATAGCGCATCATGGTCCGGCTCATCGATCGATAAAAGTTGAGCCGAGCTGGTGTCATTGAGCGCGCGATGGTATTCCTCTAACGAAATGCCCAGTGTCTCCGCGACTTCATGGTCATGCGCTTCACGACCCTGCTGCACCTCAACCTGATGAATGGCCTCGCTGATTTCACGCGAACGCCGATGCACCGATCGTGGCGTCCAATCGCCTTTGCGAATTTCATCAAGCATCGCACCACGAATACGAATGCCCGCATAGGTTTCAAAACTCGCACCATGCGCATCACTGAACTTTTGCATGGCCTCAATCAAACCAATAATGCCGGCCTGAATCAAATCCTCTACCTGGACACTGGCTGGCAAACGCCCTTTAAGATGATAGGCAATGCGCTTTACCAGTGGAAGATAGGCTTCAAGATTTCCGACTTGGGTGTTGGTTTGTTTTTGCACCTGCTGATAAATCTGCGCGCCCGACATAAACTGGATGATCCTCGTGGGTTTACGATTTGAAAATGTCAGGCTTGGCGTTTAACAACGCACACGACCTTAACCACTAATGCCCTTGAAACAAGTTTTCGACAAAAAACTGTATATAACCAGTGGCATCCGTTTTCACCGGCCAACGTTGTACGGTTTGGGCCATCGACTCAAACGATCGGGCTGCCATGCTGGAAGGTCGATGCAAAATGACCGGTATCTGCCGCTGAACCGACTCTTTCAACGCCATATCGTAAGGCACGGCGCCAAGATAATCCAACGACACCTCCAAAAACTGTTCCGAAACCCGAGCTAACTTGTCGTACAGTTGACGACCGTGGGCCGGTGAGTTCACCATATTGGCCAGCAAGCGAAAGCGTGTGACCTTGTAATCGCGATTTAATACCTTGATTAAGGCATAGGCGTCTGTAATCGAAGCCGGCTCGTCAGTCACCACCACGATGACTTCTTGTGCAGCACGGCAAAAACTCACCACACTGTCGGCAATGCCCGCCGCAGTATCCACAATCAGCACATCGAGTTCATCCGCTAACTCGGCAAAAGCATTAATAATACCAGCATTTTCCAGTGCATTGAGTTGCGCCATCCGTTTGACACCGGAAGCGGCAGGAATAATTTGCAATCCGCCAGGTCCTTGCTGAATCACTTCACGCAAGCTTTTTTTACCCTCTAGAACGTGCGACAAATTATACTCAGCGTGGATGCCTAACATGATATCGACATTCGCTAACCCCATGTCAGCATCCATCAGCAAAACGCGATGGCCTATTTTTGACAACGCAATGCCTAAATTGACCGAAACATTGGTTTTGCCCACCCCACCTTTGCCACTGGCAACCGCCAAAACGCGTAAAGGTCGGCTACGCTCCCTTGTTATCGGCGGCATAGCCGAGCTATTTTGTTCGAGCGCCGACGTTTTTGACGAGGCATTTTGTTGTGCCGAGGTGTGCAGGGCACGCAGCCCCGCGGCCTGATCACTGAGCATTTGACATCTCCTTTGCCAATCCTAAACGTAAACCCCGCTCATCCAGGGGTTGCGGCTGCTGCTGGCCGAGCACCATGGCACGATCAATTAAATCTGCCGGGCGCGCTCGCTCCAAATCTTCTGGCACTCGCTGCCCAGTACTTAAATAACTCAGCGGTAAGTTCGATTCGCTTAAGACCGTCAACGCATTTCCCAAACCGGTGGCTTCGTCAAGTTTGGTGAGGATGCAACCCCGTAAAACGACTTCACCGAACGAACGAACAATGTCACGCATGACACTCAACTGCGTTGCCGCCGACATCACCAAATAATTGTGTACCATATTAATGCCCTGATGACCTGAGGTCAGCTGACGGGACAGCTGTAAATCACGCTGACTCATTCCGGCCGTATCAATTAGCACCAGTTTTTTATGAGCCAAAGAGGTTAATAAGCTGTACAGCTCGCCTTGCGTATTGGCGACATAAACCGGTACCTGAATCAAATCGGCAAACAACTTTAGTTGAGCTTGAGCGCCAATTTTATAACCATCGGTTGTAATCAAGGCCAAATCGGTTGGGCTATGGCGAATCACAAAACGACTCGCCAACTTCGCAATTGTGGTGGTTTTCCCCACCCCTGTTGGTCCAACTAAAGCCAAAATGCCGCCGCGTTCGAGAGGATCGCGCTCCTCTTCTTGTAAACCATTTTGTAAATGCTGCAAAATTCTGGGCCACTCTAGAGCGCCGCTCGCTGCCGTTTGTTCGATCAACATTTCGCTGAGCTCCCAACCGAGCCCTAACGCCATTAAACGCTTTAGCAGTGCGACTTTTTCCGGCTTAGCAAGCGCTTCTTGCCCCCAGGCCAAACCCGAAACCTGACTTTCCAGCAGATGACGAACCTGAGCCAATTCTTGCGCCATGCGCTGTATATCGGCGGTTGAGGCAGAGGGCGCTTCAAATCCGCCTAAGGGCGAGGAAGTATTGGTCTTCAGTGGATTTATTGGGGTAGGCGGCTCGGATTCGGGGGAATCGGAAGGCTCCAAGGCTGCCACAATTTCGACACCTTCTTCGGTCTCTCTTGTCGATAAAATGACAGCTTCATCGCCATGCGCTGCGCGGACAGCATTCATCGCTTGACGCATCGTCGGTGCGAAATAGCGTTTAATGTGCATCTAGCCTCCTTGCCCTACGTTAGCAACCACACTAATTTGGCGATTTTCCGGCACCTCTGAATAGGCCAAAATCACCAAATTTTGCAAGCTAAAGCGGAATAAACGCGCCAGTTGCGCTCGAATCTGCGGTGCAACCAGTAAAACAGGCGTTTGCCCGCCTACTTCGATTTTTTGCGCCTGCTCTTTAAGCGTTCCATGCAACCGTTCAGCCAACCCAGGATCAATCGCTAACTGCCCTTCCGGTGCGCCTTGAGTGGCTTTAAGCAAAAGTTGTTCCAAACTTGGATCCAAAGTAATCACCTTGAGTTCACCCTCATTCCCAACCAACTGCTGAACAATCGATCGACCGAGAGCCGCTCGCACTAACATAGTGAAATCCGCAGCACTTTTCACCGAATCAGCGGCCGCCGTTAGGGTTTCAAGAATGGTGCGCATATCCCGAATGGAGACCTTTTCTTGCAAGAGATTCTGTAACACCTTAACCAAAGTGGCTAGAGCCATTTTTTCAGGAATCAGTTCCGCCACCAATTTGGGAGAGCTTTGCTTGAGCTTATCCAATAATTGCTGAACTTCATCATGCCCAAGCAGCTGATAAGCGTAATCTTGAATCAATTGACTGATGTGAGTTGCCACGACCGTACTGGCATCCACCACCGTATAACCTAATGCCTGAGCCTGATCTTGCACTTCAGGAGCAATCCAGACCGCTTCGAGACCAAATGCCGGATCAGTGGTTTTCAGCCCATTTACATCGCCGAAAACTTGGCCTGGGTTAATGGCCAGCTCTTTATCAGGATAGATTTCCCCTTGGCCCGAATCCACTCCCATCAGCATAATCCGATAGTGATTGGGTTTTAGGTCGAGATTATCGCGGATATGCACGGGCGGAACCAAAAAACCCAATTCTTGCGAAACCTTACGTCGCACCCCTTTAATCCGATCCAGCAGTTGACCATTCTGGCTTTGATCAACCATAGGAATTAAACGGTAACCCACCTCTAAGCCCAAAACATCAACATTTTGGACATCCTCCCAAGTCAACTCTTTGGGTTTATTCACCTCTACACCACTCTGTTCCAACGGCATGGAAGTAGTTTGGACTTGCTGCTGTTGCTGGCGATGAATCCAGTAGGCTCCTGCTCCAGCAACACTGGCGAAAGTTAAAAAAGCAACATTAGGCATTCCGGGAATCAAGCCCATAAAACCAATCACCCCAGCCGTGGTACCAAGCGCTTTTGGATGGGAAAACATCTGGGCTTGCATCTGTTCGCCCATGTCTTGCCTTTCTGTGCCGCTAACTCGGGTCACAATAATCGCCGTCGCGGTGGAGAGAATCAATGCGGGAATCTGTGCAACTAAACCATCACCCAGTGTCAAGATGGTGTAAATCTCCGCCGCCTCAGAAAAGGCAAGATCGTGTTGCGCCATGCCAATTGCAAAACCGCCCACCAAGTTGATAAACAGAATAAACAGGCCAGCAATCGCATCGCCGCGAACAAACTTGCTAGCTCCATCCATCGACCCATAAAACTCAGCCTCGGTCGCTACTTCAGCGCGTCTTTGCTGAGCCTGCTCTTGGGTAATCAAACCCGCGTTCAAATCCGCGTCAATCGCCATTTGTTTACCAGGCATCGAATCCAGCGTAAAACGGGCGCTGACTTCCGCAACGCGTCCAGCCCCTTTGGTAATCACCACAAAATTGATCACCACTAAAATCGCGAACACCACCAACCCCACGGCATAGTTGCCGCCAATTACAAACTCACCGAACGCCTGAATCACTTCACCGGCGGCATCTTCACCTTGATGTCCTTCTAGTAGAATCACGCGAGTTGAAGCGATATTGAGCGATAAACGAAATAGGGTGGCAACGAGAATAATGGTGGGGAAAACCGCAAAATCTAACGGGCGTTTGGCATATAAGGTCACCATTAACACCACCAGTGATAACGCGATGTTAAAGGTAAAGAAAATATCCAACAGAAATGGTGGCAGTGGGATGGTCACCATGCCTAAGAGCGCTAAGACCGCAATGGGCACCATGAGGCTCTTGCTTAAACGATCCTTAGCGATATTTGCAAACAGATTGAGTTTCATCACCCTTTTCCATGTCAACGCCTTCCTTGGCTCTGCAGCGTCTATTGCGTACGTAAGCCCTGCGGAATCGGTAAGTTGGCAAAATCCAATGTCTGAGCGGTGCCCTGCTCTTTCAGTTGATAAACATAAGCCAGAACGGCAGCCACCGCTTTAAAAAGATCGTACGGAATCGGTCGATCAATTTCGGCATTATAGTACAAAGCCCGCGCCAAAGGCGGCGCCTCAATCATTGGCACCCCATGCTCTTTTGCAAGGGTGCGAATCTGCGCTGCCATAAAATCACTGCCTATCGCCAAGACGAAAGGTTCACTCATCTGCAAAGGATCGTATTTTAGCGCCACGGCAAAGTGTGTTGGGTTGGTGATCACCACATCGGCTTGTGGCACTTTTTGCATCATTCGTCGCTGCGACATGGCTCGTTGCATCTGGCGAATTCGCCCTTTTACCTCGGGATTCCCTTCCTGCTGTTTAAACTCTTCTTTAACTTCCTGCTTGGTCATTTTCAACTGACGGTTATAGTTCCAGAGTTGAAAAGGCACATCAATAATAGCCACCAAAAGTAGGGAAAGACTCGCAAAAATAAAGGCTTGTACGATTAAGCTCGCCGCATGTGCTAACGCAAAATCTTTTGGCTCAACCCCCAACCCTAGCAATTCACCAAAGGTTAAATAGACAAATGCCCCCGCCATGCTCATCACGAGCAAAAACTTCGCCAATGCCTTAAACAGTTCCATTAAAGCTTGAGTTGAAAAAAGCCGTTTCAGCCCTTTGATTGGGTTTAGTTTGGAAAATTTGGGCGCCATGGCCTGCGCACTAAATGCCCAGCCGCCCAACAACATCGGCGAAAGAATCGCAATCAAAACCATCAGTAAAAGGAAAGGCAACGTCATCCATAAAGATGCCAAGAGTAAGGCCAGAATTTGATCGGTCAGCTTAAGCGTATCAAACGCCACTTCGCGCGGAAAACTCAGTCCGCCGCTTAAAATCATGGCGAAATCCGCCATCATACCTTGACCAAAAACATAGAAAAACAGCGCTGCACCGAGTGTCATCAGTAAGGTGGTGAGCTCTTTTGAACGAGGGATGTCGCCTTTTTCACGGGCGTCACGTAGTTTTTTATCGGAAGGGTCTTCGGATTTTTCGCTGCCGTCTTCGTTTTCTGCCATTACTCTCTCTCCGCGTTATGGCGTATGCAGTTGCAATTGGCGCAGGGTCTGCACCGCCTGATGCACCAAGTCCTGAAGATGCGGCAAAATGATTGGCGTAGTCAATGCCAACATCAACAAACCGGCCAATAAGGTCACCGGAAAACCGACCGCAAAAATATTTAATGCAGGTGCGGCGCGGGTCACGACACCGAACGCAATATTGATTAGCAAAAGCGCGGTGATGGCCGGCAGAGCAACCAACACACCGGCGCTGAACATATAACCACCAAACTCGACAAGCGTCCACAGACTCTGTGGCGTAAAAAGAGAGGTTCCGACCGGTAAATAATCAAAACTGTCAATCACCACCTGTAATACCAGCAAATGTCCGTTTAATGCCAAAAAAAGCAAGGTAACAAAAATCACAAAATACTGTGACACCACCGGTGTACTCACGCCACTGGTTGGATCCGCCATTTGTGCAAACGCCAAACCCATGCCCATTGCAATTAAATAACCGGCCATCACAAAAGCCTGAAACACCACTAAAAACATCAAACCCATCGCCAAACCAATCACCACCTGTTGCAAGAGATAACCGATTCCCTGCGCACTGAATGGATCAACTGGCGGTGGCAAACTCAGCGCAGGCGCGGCAACCAGAGTAATAAAAAATGCCAACAACACTTTGGCGCGCGCGGGATAAGCACGCACACCAAATATAGGAATAATCGAGAGCATCGCGCCGATTCGCACAAACGGATAAAAATACAACCCTACCGCTTGCAAAAATTCCGCGTAGGAGAAACTCATCACCGCTACCCGATATAGGCCGGAATGTTCATAATCAATTCACGGCTAAACGAAATTAAGGTCGTCAACATCCAAGGACCAGCGACAATCAAGGCCACCACCACTATGGCTAATTTAGGGATAAAGCTGAGCGTCATTTCATTGATTTGAGTCGCTGCTTGAAACATCCCGACCAATAAGCCGATAATCAAAGCGGGAATCAACAAGGGCGCTGAGAGGAGAACGGTAATTTCTAACATTTTCTCACCCAAGGTCAACACAAATTCCTGTTGCATCAAATACCTCCGGGTACCACAAAACTATTGGCTAAAGTGCCAACTACCAATGCCCAACCGTCAATCAGCACAAACAGCATTAGCTTAAACGGCAGCGAAATAATCATCGGTGAAAGCATCATCATCCCCATTGACATCAATAAGCTCGACACCACCAAATCAATAATGAGAAAGGGAATAAACAACATGAACCCAATTTGAAAAGCCGTTTTAAGTTCGGACGTCATAAAAGCCGGTACCAGAACTCGAAAGGGTACGGATTGCGGCTCGGTTAGCGTCACTTCGGCCATCTCGGCAAACATCGCCAAATCATCTTCACGCGTTTGCTGCAGCATAAATTCGTGCATTGGCTTTGCCGCCACCTCAACCGCGTCTCGAAATGGCATCTGCTCTTCCATGTAGGGTTGCACGGCTTGATCATAGATTTTGTCAAACACCGGCGCCATGATGAACAAGGTCAAAAAAAGCGCTAAACCAATCAAGACTTGGTTTGACGGGGTTTGCATGGTGCCAAGAGCTTGACGCAAAAGCGCCAGCACAATCACTATCCGCAAAAAGGAGGTGGTCGCAATCAAAGCCGCTGGTAAAAGCGTTAACCCCGTCATCACTAGCAAAATTTGCAAGGTCAAACTGTAATCTTGATTGCCTTCGGCATCGGTTTCTACTGTAAAAGCGGGAATCCCCGGTTCGGCCCAAACCAAAGTCGGGAAGAGTGGCAATAACAACAGTAAAAATCGAATCACAAGTTAGGCTCCTTTGACTCCGAACCAGCGGATTGAGAGGAATCGGCTGCGGCCGGCATCGCATTCTTACGCTGTAGCGCCTCTTGCAAACGCTGTGCAAACGCCCCCGAAAACGGAGCCACAGAGGTTTCGGTTGGCAAACTCACCGGTTCCGCCAACTGATGCAACGCACTGATTTTATTGGCAGTCACCCCAACTAAAATTTGCTCTTTCCCCACTTGTAACAGCAGAATGCGCTCACGTGGCCCAACGGACAAAGCACCTAATACCTTTAGTTGACCTTCCGCAACCCCGGCAAAGCGCCCATAACGCCGTAATAACCAAGCAGAAATAAAAATAATCAACAGAATCAGTAAAAGCGAGAAAAAGATTTGGGCAAAATAATCTGTCGGCTGCACCACCGATTCACCAATCTGAGGGGTTTGGCCAAGCGTTTGTTCAGCTAAAAGAGCGCTTGAGAATCCACCAAGGAACAATCCCAAAAATCCGTGGAACAGCCTGGTTACAAATATTGACCAAGAAGAGGCACTGAGCTGCATGAAACCGTCCTTTGCAGGCATTCTTGGCAAGCCACTTTGCTGCAACCGCTAAGAATGCGTTAACGCTTATTTGAGCTTACGAATCCGCTCTTGTGGGCTGATCACATCTGTCAAGCGCACACCAAATTTATCATTAATAACGACCACTTCACCGTGGGCAATCAGCGTGCCGTTGACCAACAAATCCAAAGGCTCACCCGCCAAACGATCCATTTCAATGACTGAACCTTGGGTATAGGAAAGCAAATTGCGAATCGAAACCTTTGCGCGGCCAATTTCCAATTGCAGGGTAACGGGGACATCCAGCAGAACATCCAAATCCACTTTGCTTTTACCCGAGCCAGTACTGTCAGAAATCTCTTCAAAACTGGCTTTATCCGCCTGTTCGGCGAGGGCCGCACCCCATGGGTCTTCATCGTTGGCTTTTTTTTCAGCCTCGGCCTGTTCGGCAAGCGCATCACCCCAAGCGCTTAGATCATCCTGTTCACTCACTGTACCACTCCTTTACGTTTTCCACTGTGCGTTCCAAGTAGGCGGGATGATGCAAAATCTGTTCCACCTTGACTGCTTTTTTGTCGCGGCTGCGTCCGAGTTTCCCGCGCAAAATTGCAATGTCTTCTGCCTTGACAGTGACCTGCTCGGGCATTTCAATCGGAATAATATCGCCGGTTTTCATTTTCATCAGACCGTCAAAACTCATAACAATCTCAAGCAGATTGACGCTCAAATCAATTTCAATATTTTTTGCCTCTTCGCGCAGCGTTCGCGACCAACGATTGTCGCCCTCACCTTGCAGGTTTTGCATCCCTTCTTCCAGCTTATCGCGCACCGGTTCTAACATGGCGTAAGGCATGACAATATCTACTCGACCTTCAACACCTTCAAAACGGATATTAATTGGGCTGACCACAATCATATCGGTCGGATCGACAATCCCAGCAAACTTAGGATTCATCTCCGAGTGCATATACTCAATCTCAATATCCATCACAGGGCCCCATGCCTTGCGTAAATTTTGGGCAATGATATTGAGAATGCTGCGGACCATGCTCATTTCAACCGGGGTGTATTCGCGCCCCTCGATTTTGAACGGCAGTAACCCGGTGCCACCAAAGTAAATATCAACCGCAGTAAAAACCAATTTACTGTCTAAGGTGAACAAGGAAACGCCATTGAGTGGATTAATTCGATAGATATTCAGACTGGTTGGCACATACAAATTACGCAGATAATCAATCATCTTAATGATTTTGACCTCGGAAGCAGTGACCTCCACACTGGCCATAATCATCTCATTAAAATGGCGCTGAAATCCTCTGGCAAAACGCTCGTTGATAATATCCAAGGCTGGCAAACGGCCGCGTACAATCCGTTCCTGATTGGTAAAATCATAGACCTTAGCGCCCGCCGCCTCTGCGCCGCGATCGGTTTCGGTTTCAATATCACCGCCCCCCATCCCTTTGAGCAGAGCATCTACTTCATCTTGACTGAGAATATCATCCATTTTACCTGTCCATCGTTAGGCGCTTACTGCATCACAAAGCGGGTCATGTAAACATCTTCGACCAACTCTGGATAAATTTTGTGTTGTTCCAGCACCTGACGTACCACGACCAACAGATCCGCACGTAACTTATCTGGCCCTTCGGCAGTAATCAAATCGTTGTAATGCTGGTTGCGCAGTAAGCGTTGAATATCATTTTTAAGAATGGGACGCAGCGGTTCCATATCCGTGACCACCTGCGGATAAAAGGTCATAAACTGCAAATCCACCGCCAAAAATTTGGCTTTCCCATCTCCATTAAAATTGACGACAAACTTATCCATCACAAAATAATTCGGTGCCGCGTCCGCGGCCGGAGCTTCATATTGTTTATACTTCGGTGAATAGTTTTTGGTGTGATTATTTCCCTCTTCAAGCTGGGCATGCACTTCTTCAGTGGCGGCATTCTGTGGATTTTGTGCATTTAAGAGCAGATAAGCCATTGCACCCATGCCAACCAGCAGCAAAATCACTACGACCAGTAGGATAATGATCATGCCTTTGCCACCACTTTTTTTTACTTCTGTCTCTTCAGCCATCTTGCACTCTCTTTTAGGTTTAGAACTCAGCGGATTCTTACAATCAAGGCGATGGTAACACCTGACGCTGACTTAAATCTTCGTACTGCGGTGCCTCACTGAGACTGCGCAGTCGAGCCTCCGCTTCCTCATTCAACACAATAATACTGATTCTTCGGTTGCGCGGATTATAAGGATTTTCTTTATCAAATGGCACCGTATCAGCCATGCCTACCACTTGCGCCAAATCGCCGGCTTGCACACCGCCTTCTAATAATAAACGACGCGCGGCATTGGCTCGATCCGCAGAAAGCTCCCAATTGGTGTATTCCGAGCTCGAATGGTAACCCGATGAGTCCGTATGCCCAGCGATACTGATTTTTTTATCGGTTTTTGCCAAGACACTGCCCACCTCTTTGAGCAATTTAGCCGCATAATCTTTGGGTAAATCTACCCCCGTGCCAAACATGGGTCGCTTACGGTCGTCCAAAATCTGTACCTGCAAACCGTTCGGGGTAATTTCAATTTTTAGCTGCTCTTGCAGAGGACTGAGCACCTCATTTGCGGCAACACGCTCTTCTATCTCTTGCTTTAGGGCTTCCATTTCGGCTTGTTCAGCGGCCTTATCCGCGCCATCCTGCTCGCCTTCAGTACCCTTGGGCGCATCTTGATAGCCCCCCATATCAATCACTGCATCGGTCGGACGCCCAGCATTTTCAGACTCTACTAGGGTTGCAGGAGACGACTCAATCACTGAGGGATCGCGAAAGTATTCAGCCATCGCCTTCATCTCTTCATCATTGGTGCCACCAAGCACCCACAGCATCAAGAAAAACGCCATTGCTGCCGTCATGAAGTCGGCAAATGCAATTTTCCAAGCCCCTCCATGGGCGCCATGCGGGCATTTTTTAATCCGTTTTATAATGATCGATTGCTGATCGCTCATGCTGACTCCAAATGCCGAAACATCGCGGTTGTCGTCTTATTCGTTATCGTCTGACGAAAGGACAATTAAGCTACTTCAAGGTCTGAAGATATTCATCCAGCTCTTTAAAACTGGGGCGATCATGACCCGGAACCGCTTTACGTCCGAATTCAACCGCAATCTGTGGCGCATAGCCATTAAGATTTGCAGTTAAACAGGTCTTCAACACTAAAAAATAGGCACTTTCTAATTCCGCGCGATTGGCCATTTCCGAGGAGATGGGCGCGACCACACCGTAAGCCACTAAAATTCCCAAAAAGGTTCCCACTAGGGCAACCGACATATGATGCGCAATCTCCATCGGGCCGGCATCCAAATAGGTCATAGTAACAACAATCCCGAGCACGGCGGCAACGATACCAAAAGCCGGTAAGGCTTCAGCTACCTTGCCCACTGCGGCACTCGGCATCAAGGCTTCGTGATGGTGTGCATCAAGCTCTAACAACATTAAGTCTTCAAGCTGATAGGGATTGCTGGCACCACTGACCATTAGGCGTAAGTAATCGCAAATAAAATCGACCGCATGATGGTT
Organism: Thiotrichales bacterium; assembly: GCA_016936535.1. Taxonomy (GTDB): domain Bacteria; phylum Pseudomonadota; class Gammaproteobacteria; order Thiomicrospirales; family Thiomicrospiraceae; genus Thiomicrorhabdus. The sequence continues at coordinate 175,089 of JAFGXP010000017.1, forward strand.
TTTCATCACACTGGGAGCACTGTTAAATAATTCGCTGGCGTGGGGTTCTTCAATGTCGGCTTCAATCGACATCATCCCTTCGCGACGAGCCTTATTGAAAATCTTAAACATTAAACCGAGCGCTTCGAGAAAAACCTGTTTGTTGTAAGCCGACGCCTTGGCTAGGCCCAGAGCACCCGAAAAACCGGCTTTTACCACCCACCCTGGGTTGGCAATGACATAGGCACCTATCGCGCCGCCACAGATAATCAAAACTTCTAGGGGCTGAATCAAAATCCCAAAACTGCCGTGCGGAAGATATCCGCCCAACAAGGTTCCAAACACCACTAGGGTCCCGATAATTGCCTTCATCTTTTCTACTTCCTAATAGCGGCTCATGGGTTAGGCTGTGTGCCAAAGGTTTGACATCATACCGATAGGGATGACTGACATCTCTTTGGTTTTCAAGGCTTACGCAAAAGTTGCGCCAACCCTGCCTGAGTCTGTTGTAACTGCTGCGAAGTTTGTGCAATCTGTTGCAACATCGAATGCAAAATGCTCGCTTCCTGTTCGGTCGCTTCTACCCGTTTCTGACCGTGATACATCACCGAAACCGCCGAACGCGCTCGCTGTTGTAACTCCTCAATGATGCCCTGAATTTCGGTGGTAGCCTGCTGGGTTTTCCCTGCTAGGATGCGCACTTCATCCGCAACAACCGCAAACCCGCGACCATGCTCACCGGCACGTGCGGCTTCAATCGCCGCGTTCAAGGCCAAAAGATTGGTCTGCTCGGCAATATCGCGAATCAAAACCAGAACGGTTCCTATGTTGCTGGAGTCCTCTTCCAAGCGCTGAATCACGGCAGCGGCTTGACTCACTTCACTGGTCAATCCCGATACTTCTTTCATCACTTTTTGAGCGGAACTCATGCCTTTTTGTGAGCCTTGCCCTAAGGCATCGACCCAAGTATCCAGTTGTTTCGCTTGATCTCGTAAAGCCGATTTATCAGCTTTGTCTACCACGTCCGATTGGCAGGTCTTTAATTGTCCATAGAGCGTTGCTAACTGCTGATTCAGCTCTTCTTGTTGATGCTCATGCGCATTTTGTTGCTGTTTGGCATTCTGTTGTTGCTGCAACACCTGCTGCTGTAAACGGTGGCGATCGGCAAAAACTTGATTCAGCAAAGTCACCAGACTGGGTTCGGCAAGCTCTGCGCTCAAAGGCTCGGTAACCGTCGGATTTTCTAACCGGTACCTTAACTCTTGAATCAAAGCCAGTGGTAAAACGGGCTTATTACACCAGAAAAGATAAACCAAAGCACCGACAATTGCCGCCGAAACCAACGCAACCAATCCAATAAAACCCCATACCGGAACCCCAGCAATCGCTGAACTGGCCTGTGCCGAAGGACTCAGTAAAACACCAAAAATCCATAAGCCTTTTAACATCTCTCACTCCTCAGTAAGCTTGCACCTGCCCAAACCCGTGCAAACTCAAATTATTTTCGGCTTTTAGGCATAAAAATCGACTAAACCTTGCGCAACATTAGGCAGCAAAAGGCTCTCCCCCTGAGGGGCATTGTGCTCTTCACCCCATCCTAAGCCAACGGGTTGTCCTCCCTTTTCTAATGGCGACTGGTGCGCTTGCGACGACGAATCTTGGCTACCCAAATTCATTGACCCTAAATCAATTCCCGCTTGCTCCAAAATCTCTTTTAACCGAGGCAAACTTGCCTCGACTGCTTCACGGGCGGAGCCGGCTTGAGTCAAAACCGTTAACTGTAACTGTTGGTCTTGATCAAACTGTAATTTAATATGAATCGGCCCAAGTTTTTCCGGATTAACAGTAATCTGCGCTTGTTGCACTTGGGCATGAATCATATAACCAATACGTTGACCAAAAGCTTGTCCCCATTGCGGATGGCGCATTGGCAGCGGAATCATCAGCATTGCAGCCGGCAGAACAGAACGCCGTTCAGGGGTCAACCCTTGAGTGCTCTCTGGGCTCAAAGTAACCGAACGATGCTGTGCTTCTTCTGTGGCTTGGCGTTTTGTTTGCTCAAGCCCGCTGCGCAAAGACTCTGAAACCGGTGCCATCAAACGAGTTTCCATGCCCACCGAAGTGGATGCCTGCGAATTTTGACCACTTGCTGGGGGCGTCACTGGATTGGTGGGTGAGTTCGGGGAAAAATCTCCCCCTGATCGGTTCGGTTTTTTTGGTGCATTCGCGGCTGCGTCTGCAAAAGCAAAAGCAGAAGCAGAATGTCCCCGACCCTCACGTTGTGATTGTCCTCTCGAATCACTGCCTGCGCTTAAAGCCAAAGCGGGATCACTGCCTGAACCGGATACCGGCTCTGCCGCTGCAGTCGCCGTTTGCGGCAAGCGGTTTACAGGGCTAGGAAGCGGCTCAGCAAGCCCTTCAACCCCAGTCTTTTCGGACGCCACTTCAAAAAGCGCTGCGGCAGAAACCTCGTCAAAACTTGCCTCAGGCGGTGAGGATTGCGGCTCCACTAAAGCCGCTTGCACATTAACCGAATCAGCGACTTTGCCGACCGTAGCTGTCGCAACGGACGGATTGGACGCAGGGATCGTCTCGGTTGACAAGGTGGATTCATACATAATCGGTTCATCTATCGCCGGTTCATCTGTAGTCGGCTTATCTATGGTCGGCTCAGCCTCCAAACTTGGTAACTCGTTGGGGGCTTGAACCGCATTAGAAAGCCCCTCCAGCGGGTTGCTCAAAGATTCAGGCAAGCCATCATCCTTAACAGTAAAGGTTACGACAGGCGGATTCTCTTGTTCTGATTGCGTACCTTTCCTGCCAAGCCCATCCACTCCGGTTGAAACCGTCTTTGGCTCTGTATTAGCCGATTTAAAATCGGACACGACCGAGCGATCTTGAATGCCTTGAATGCCTTGAATACCTTGAATGTCTTGAACGCCCGACGCTCGGTTTTCAAAACGGGTTGCGATAGGCATGACCTCTCGTCCAATCGCCGGAATTTGTGTCTCAAAATTCTCTTGCGCTTTTTTAGACCCAGTTTGATATTGAAAATCCGCAGGCACTTCCGCTTTCTGAAGCGCGGAAGTTTGGGTTAAAGCTTCAGCCGACTCTGCCGATTTTAGGGAAATCGAATCGGCAAGATTGACCGAAGGCGGCAAGGCAAGGGGTCGTAACGATTCTGCTTCTGAGTGTGGAGAGACCCTTTTTTCAAACGAATGGCTTCGAACCTCTGCCGCAGCTTGAGCGATGAGCGGTGCCTTGGTTATGGGCGAACCCACTTGGGACAATGACGAAGGCCGTAACGGGGGCTTGCTCGATGCATCCTGCTCGACACTGAGTGGTTTGGCTTGCAAGAGACTGTGAAACAGGGACGGGTTCCCATCCTCCCTAGAGGAAATGCGTTTATCCGGCTTGACAGGCATCGGCGCAGTAGAGCGAGCAGTTTCGGTAAGCGGCAGAAGGGACATGGTCTTTCTCACTGGCAAAAATGGGGCGATTGATACCAGAACAAGCAAAGCCTGTGCCGATTATTGATTTTATTGCCACGCAACATGGTCGCGCACAGCAAAAATTCGAATCCTTCTCTATTTCAATCGGAACGCGCCTTGACCACTGCTTTTATTACCGCTTGCGCCGCCAACTCATCCAACTGCTTTTGTTCTTGACGATTTTGCCGCTGCGTTTGTGCCTGTTGTTTTTTTTGCCGCAATTGCTCAAGGGCCTTGGCTCGGGCACGCTTTTCTTGCCAAGCTTGCAACGCTTTATCCACCATCAACTGCTGCTGCTCTACCTTTTCTTGCTGCGCCGATACGGCTTGTTGAACCTTCTGGCCAAATTGCAACTGGGTTTGTAAACGCAAAATGGACATGGGGGCAGAGGGCAATCGTGGCTGTGTGTAATCGGCTAGATAGCTTTGTAAGGTGGTTAATTGCTGTTCGCCCTCTTGCAATTGCTGCTGCAAGTAAGCGACTGTTTTAGCGGCATTCTCCATTTCAATTTCCGCTAACTCGACTAGTTTTTGCCAACGCTCCAGTTCTCGATTCATTACGCCACTACCCACTACACATTCCACTACTAACCATTACGTTCTAAAACGTTGCTAACTTAACACGCGAGCCAAGACTTTAAGCCCTTCTTCATAAGCAAAGCGTTCTTTCATGCCTTGCGTTAAAAACTGGGTCAGTGCAGGGTGTTTTTCAATCGCTTCGTCAATTAACGAGTCCGATCCGCGTCGATAGGCGCCAACATGAATCAAATCTTGGTTCTGCTGATAGGCTGAATAAAGTCGTTTAAAACGGCGAGCCAGTCGCATCTGCTCTTCGCTTACCACTTCTACCATGACTCGGCTAACCGAAGATTCAATATCAATCGCCGGGTAACGACCACTGTCGGCCACATCACGCGACAACACAATGTGCCCGTCTAAAACGCCACGCGCAGAATCCACTACCGGATCGGCTTGGTCATCGCCCTCCGCCAAAACGGTATAGATGGCGGTAATTGAGCCCCCGCCAACCTGGCCATTGCCTGCACGTTCGACCAGCTGCGGCAATTTCGCAAATACCGAAGGGGGATAACCTTTACTGGCCGGCGGCTCACCTACTGCCAAAGCGATTTCCCGCTGCGCTTGCGCAAAGCGCGTCAGTGAATCCATTAATAACAAAACGTTTTTGCCTTGGTCTCGAAAATACTCGGCAATTGCCGTGGCCAACATCGCACCGTGCAGACGCATTAATGGCGGGTCATCGGCAGGGGTTGCCACCACCACTGCGCGCTTCAAACCCTCTTCACCTAAGTTGTTGCGGACAAAATCATTGACTTCACGCCCACGTTCGCCAATCAGACCAACCACCACGACATCGGCATCAGTAAAACGCGTAATCATCCCTAAAAGCACGCTCTTGCCGACTCCGGTACCGGCCATTAAACCTACCCGCTGCCCTTGTCCCAACGTCAGCAAATTGTTAATGGCTTTAATCCCAACATCCAAAGGCTGACGAATCGGGCGGCGACTTAATGGGTTGATTTTTTTCCCACTTAAAGACACATACTGCTCAATTTCAATGCTGCCTTTGTCATCCAACGGCTGCCCCGCGCCATCAATGACTCGTCCCAAAAGCTTCGCCCCCACACCGACCTTCACGCCGCCATGCATAGGAACCACCTTAGCATTCGGTGCCAAACCATGCGTTTCCCCAATCGCCATTAAGAATAGACGGTCTTGCTGGAAACCGACCACTTCGGCTTCAATTGGAGCCAGACACTCTTGCAAAATCTGACAGCGTGAACCGATCGCTGCCTGGGTCCCAACCACTTCTAAAGTCATTCCAACCATGCGCACCAAACGCCCAGTAACCACCAGTTTCGATGGCGGCATCGGTCGCGCTTGCAGCTGCTGAAATTGGGCAATGAGCCTTTGATTCAATCGCTCTGCCATCGCAGTTGGCGGCACTGGGGGATTAGGTTGGGTTGTCATTTTCGGCCTTGGGGGCAGGCGCGGCATCGCCATTAAGCGGATAAGACGATGGTGAGGGCTGGGAACGAGAGACCGAAGGAGAGGCCGAATCAGAATCCTGCTCCCACGGCAAAGAAGAGAGGGGCTCTTGCGTAAGAGACTCGACAGAAGCAAGTGCCGTATCTTCGGCAAATTCGAGCGTTTGCGCTTGCTGTAACAGTTGCTCTTGAACCGCCAAAAAACGTTCTTGCCAATGGTTATGCACCAAGCTATCCGCTCGCTTTACATCACAATTTCCAGGTTGAACCTGAGCATCGGCTTGAATTGACCACTGCTGCAACCAGTGCGGCTGCAAAGTTTGAATAAAGGCATAATCTTCTGGATTCAATGCCACTTCTAAGGGGGCATCACTTGGCGGCAAGGTGGCAATGGCTTGCTCAATGGCCTGCTGTAGCCAGTCACTATTTTGTGCGATGTGCTGATTAAGCACTTGCTGCGCCGCAAAAAGGGCAAAATCGGTCAGCTGAACAAACACTGAACTTTGCAACTGGGCATAGGGCGTTTGTAGCGTCTGCAACAATTCTGAAATCTGCGCCAATTTCGTAAATAAATAATCGCGCGCTTCACTATAAGCTTGTGCCTTACCGGTGGCTTCGCCCTCGCTTTGGCCTAATGCAAAGCCGGCTTCGTAACCCGCTTGATAAGCATCATCGTAAATTTCTTGTTTTAGTTGTGCCCTACGCTTTTGTAGCTCAGGTGCTAACTGCTTCTCTACTTCTTGTAGAATCTGCGCTTGCTTTTGCTGAGCTTGCGCTTCTTGCTGCTCGGCAAAATCCTGTAGGGTCCAAGGCACAATCGCCCCTTCTGAAAGATGAGCCGCTAGGTGCTTGGAATCAATCAACTGTCCTTTTATCAAGGGCGATTTGGCTTCAGCATCCTGCCCCATTTACAAAAATTCCTCTCCAGAGCCGGGCATCATCAGCTTCTCTTCCTCGGCCAAACGGCGCACAATTTGAATGATGTTTCTTTGCGCATCTTCGACCGCACTGAGCTTAACCGGACCGCCGGTCTCCAAGTCATCTCGAATGATTTCCGCTTGACGTTTAGAGACATTCGATAAGAACTTATCACGCAATTTTGCATCGGCCCCTTTCAACGCCACAACCAACACATCACTGGGTATCTCACCGACTAAGGCTTGAATACCGCGGTCATCAATGCCAATGATGTCATCAAACACAAACATCTTATCTTGAATGGCACGGCTAATCTCTTCATGTTCCAACGCAATATCATCCAGTATTCGGGTATCCATCCCGCTGCCCACCAGGTTCAGAATTTCCGCCGCCCGTTTTTCGCCACCAATGGCGGCGAGTTTTCCACCTTCACCATCGCCTGAAGCCGCCTCCAAAACATGATTTAGGTCAAACAAGGCACGGGGTTGAATCGTGGACAAGGTAGCAATCCGGTAAATCACTTCCGCCTGGAATCGTTGCGGAATACCGCGTAATACAGCGGCTGCCTGATCGGAATCAAAATAAGATAAGACAATCGCCACCACCTGCGGGTGCTCATTACGTAACATATTGGCAATGGTTGAGGGATGCATCCACTTCAGGGCTTCCAAACCTTTAACTTGATCACCCAACATGGTCGCATCGAGCATGCTGCCAGCTCCCTCGCCCAGGGCATCCGCCATCAACGACTGTGCATACTCACTCGGATCGACACCCAACGCATCCTCGCCTAACTCATCCAAAAATGCGCGCATGACTTGGTGAATATCACCGTGGCTGACTGCATCGACTGCCGTCATCGCCGACCCCAACTGTTGAACTTCACGGGGATTCAGATGCGTTAAGACCTTCGCAGCCGTTTCTTTACCCAAGGCCAGCAAAAAAATCGCTGCCTTTTCGCTGCTGGTGATGTCGCGCAGCGCTTCCAGTTGTGCCCTTGCTTCTGCCATTGTTAGCCTCTGCCTTCTTTTGCATTGCTGTTTATCCACTGACGCAGAACATGCGCCGCCACCTTGGGATCTTTTTCAACAATTGAACGCACCTTATCGAGCAGTTCATGCTCGGCTTTGGACTCCGCTTCAACCGAAGCAGCGGTTTTTTGCACCTCTTCGTTCATTTGCTCAAGGGCTTTGGAGATTTCATCAATGTTTTCAATCTCTTCTATCTCTTGTGGAACCTCTTCTGGGTACTCCAAGACCGTTTTTTCACGCTGAGTCAATTCACGAAGCAGCGGACGCACGACCACCAATAAAATAATCAGTACCGCCAAGCCAGCTAACAGCTGCTTGACCAGCTCCCAAAACCAAGACTCCTGCCAGATTGGTGTTGCTTGAACCTGCTCCTCGGAAACCACCGCAAAAGAAGCATTCACCACCGTTAAGGTATCGCCGCGCGCTTCATCCAGCGCGACCGTATCACTGACCAACTGACGGTAACGCTGCAACTCTTCTTCGCTGAGTGCAAGGCGTTCGACAGTGCCTTCCGTATTCAGCGTGATTTTGTCATCCAGTACCACCGCCACCGATAAACGCCGGATCGAACCAATTGAATTTTTAACATGGCTGATAGTACGGTCTAACTCATAATTCCGCGTGGTCTTTTCGCTGGAGTTTTTCACATTCGGATCGGTGTTAGGATTATAGCTCTCTTCGGGAGCAAGACCGGCGCGGGGCGGTTGATTGGTTAAGGCACCTGGAACCCCTGCTGGACCTTGCTCACGGTTGATTTCGCGCACCTGCTGTTCAGAGCGCACAGCATTCGGATCTGGCTGGTAATTTTCACGCGTTAACTCTTCCTGGGTAAAATCCAAATCCGCAGTGACTTGAGCGCGCACCTTATCCACGCCGCCAACAATGGGCGCGAGTAAATCGACAATCCGGTTAGAAAGGGTTTGCTCCACCTGCCGAGTATAGTCAAGCTGCTTCATGCTCATATGCAACATACTATTGCTGGTTCGGCTTTCGTCGGTCAATAAATTACCGTTTTGATCTACCACGGTTACCGACGTTGGCTCCATGTTAGGAATACTGGAGGAGACGAGATAGACAATTGAGCTGACTTGCTCTTCGTTCAGGGAACGACCGGCGTGCAGTTGGACCACTACCGAAGCCGTCGGCTTTTGCTCCTTACGCACAAACACTGAACGTTTTGGTAAGCCGAGCATCACGCGTGCCGACTTCACCGCATTGATGCTGGCCACCGATTTCGCCAGTTCCCCTTCAAGAGCGCGATGATACTGAGTCGTCTCTTTAAATTGGGAAATACCAAAACCCTGGTCGCCATCCAACAATTGATAGCCCGTCGCCGCCTGTTTGGGGTAGCCTGCGGCCGCAAGTTTAATTCGAAGTGCATGAACCTGTTCGGTGGGAACAAGAATCGCTCCGCTGCCACTATCCAACTTATAAGGAACCGCCTCTTGATCAAGCTGCTGAAGGATTTCACTCATCTCTTGGGCTTCAAGACTGCCCAAAAGCAAGGTATAAGGTTTGGATTGCGCCCAAAACAGAATGCCAACAATCAATGCTAAAGTGGCTGCCAACGCAATCACCAAGCCAACCTGTTTCGCCACGGGCAAAGCGGTTAAATTGTCAACCATCCGCGAACCCGCACTGGGGTTTAGGGATGAATTAAGGGTCACTTGCGGTTCAGCCATTGCACATTCTTTCTAATTTATTTGCAATCCATTCGATTAACACAAGGCCGTTAAATTGGCATTTGCGTCACTTCTTTATAAGCTTCGACCAGTTTGTTGCGCACCTGAGTCATGGCTTGAAAGGCCAAGCTGGCTTTTTGCGCTTGCAACATGACCTCAGAAAGCTCAACCCCTGCCTCACCTCGCTCAAAAGCTTCCCTTTGCGTCTTCGCCATTCCTTGTTGCTGATTCACCGCTTCAATTGAGTGGCTGAGAAGTTGCGCAAAATTATCCGGCTTTTGCCCAGCTTCGACACCCTGAGGCGCAGCACCAACCGGTTCAATCGCTTGCGCTTGGGCCTGTGCCGCCAAGGAGCGCATTTGCAACAGTAAACTTTGCGTATCAATGGTGCTCATGAAACCCTTCTCTCCTTAATATCTGCAGCGCTGAAAGCGGTGTACACCAAAAATTTTAAGCATGAGTTATGCCATATTCTCGCCAAGCGCCAACTCTAGAGTAAAAACTTTATACCAGCCGAGTTTAGCTCTTACATCGTGATTCTATTGATTATGGTACCTCATGCCCCTGTTCCTTCAAACGTGCGAGCTTATAGCGTAAGGTTCTTGGACTCAGATTGAGCGCTTCGGCAGTTTTTTGACGATGACCACCGTGCTTTTTTAACGTGTGTAGAATCAATTGAATCTCATGTTCCTTTAAATCGTTGACAGAGAAGTCGCCCGTCGAACCATCCGCGGTCGCTTTTTTGCTGGCGGATTTTAAAACCTCGGGCGCAGCCGCCTCAGCCGAAAAAAAAGCCGCATCGGAATCCAATCCATCGTCCAGCAGTATATCGACTTCTTGAATTGTGTCCGAGCTCATTAACAACAAGGCGCGTTGAATCACATTGTCGAGTTCGCGAATATTGCCAGGCCAAGAATGCTGCAGCAATCGACGCATCGCTTGAGCGGATAAGACCGGCCGTACACGATTGCTGCCACAATGACGCTGAATCAAACGCTCAGCGATCGCTACAATATCTTTTGGCCGTTCTTTTAGCGGTGCCAAACGTAATGGAAAAACGTTCAGCCGGTAATAAAGGTCCTCACGAAATCGTCCCTGCGCAATGGCCGTTTTCATTTCGATATTCGACGCACTCAGCACTCGAACATCTAATTGAATCGGCTTGGTGCTGCCAATGCGTTCCACCTCTTTTTCCTGCAACACACGTAATAATTTGGCTTGTAAATCGGCTTTCATCTCACCGATTTCATCTAAAAACAGTGTTCCACCCTGCGCCTGTTCAAACTTTCCAGGCATGGCTTTGATGGCACCCGTAAAAGCCCCTTTCTCGTACCCAAACAAGGTCGCTTCAAGCATATTTTCTGGAATCGCTGCACAGTTTATCGCAACAAAGGGCGCCTTGGCTCGCGGTGATTGCGCATGCAGATAACGCGCTAACACCTCTTTACCGGTACCACTGGCACCACTGATATAAATACTGGCATCACTCTGCGCGACCTTTTTGGCCATCGCTTTCAATTGCAGCGTCATCGGATCCGCCGCCACAAAATCTTCTTCACTGGCCGCATTACGATTGAAATAAGCTTGGGCTTTTTCCACCAAGACCTTGGCCGCAAAGGGTTTTTCCAAATAATCGACTGCGCCAAATTTCATCGCTTCAACGGCCTGTTGTACCGTGCCGTAAGCGGTCATCAGCACAATCGGCAGATAGGGTTTTTGAGCACGAATTTTCTGCATCAGTGTAAAGCCATCCATTCCATCCATGCGAATGTCACTAAACACCATACCAATATCTTCTTCCAGCGCCTCCAGTGCCTGCTCCGCACTGCTCACCGCCAGAACGTCAAATTGATGCAAATTGAGGATATCGACCAGTGCCTCTTGCAGCTCAGGATCGTCTTCTATCACCAAAATTTTGGCAATGCTCATCGCTTATTTCCTCCAAACTCAACTGCGGCTAGGCCGTCACATCTAAAAATTTATCCATGACGCGGTAAACGCAATCCAAATTGTGATCCAAATCCTAAAATCGACTTAACCCAAGCCTCACCTTGATGCGCCTCCGCCACCGCTCGCACTACCGCTAACCCCAGACCCGTGCCCTTGGCGCGACTGGTGTAGAAAGGCTCAAAAATTTTTTCAAGTTTTTCGGTTTCAATCCCTGGGCCATTATCCGACACAATTAGGTCAATAAAATCCCCATTAGCTTGCACACTGAGTCGAATCACCGCTTGCGGACCGCGGCTGTGCTCCAGAGCATTATTGATTAAATTTTGCAGCGCGGTAGAAAGCGCATCCATATCCCCCAAAACCTGCAGATTACCCGCACTTTGATCATAATGCACCTCGGCTGAACTCTGCTCAATCCGCGCCTGCATATGCGCTAGGGTTTGGGTCATTAAGTCTGACACTTTGAGTGGTGTTTGCGAACTTTTTCCGCCTTTAGCGTACTGCAACATATCTTGCACCAAAGCTTCGAGGTGCTGCAGACTGGTCAAAATTTTGGCGCTGAATTTTTGCTGTTGCACGGGTGTTAATTCGGCTTCGTCCAATTGAGAGGCATAAAGCAATGCCGAGGCTAAGGGGGTGCGGATTTGATGCGCTAAAGACGCGGCCATCTCCCCCATCGAAGAGAGTCGTTGCTGGCGGCTAATCTGCTGTTGTAAACGTCGTGCCTCGGTGACCTCTTGCAGCAAAAGAATTCGCCCAAGCTCCGCATCGAGCGCCGTATTAGTCAATTGAAAAATACGACCTTGAGGGGTAATCAACTCACCGCCGCGCTGGCGTTTTTCGAAGGTGCGCGCCTGAACATCGAGCCACGGCTGATTCAAGACCTCACCCAACAAAACCTGGGCACTGGGATTGAGTTCGGTCACTTGATTATCGGGGTTGAGCACCACCACTGCGGCAGGCAAAAGAGCCAATAAACGGGTTAAACGCTCTGCAACGCGCGCTTTTTCCATGTCACTTTGCGCCAGTTGCGCCTGCAACTGAGCGGTGCGGGCTTGTAAAGCATGATAGCTTTCGGTTAAGCGCTCGGACGTCTCGGTAAAAAGAACAAAAGCTTCTTCTAACTGTTGGAGGCGTTGCTGATCGGCTGTGTGCAAGAATGGACCCCTAATTGAGTTCGTATTTACGAATTTTTTCAACCAAGGTGGTGCGATTGGTTTTAAGCAACTTAGCGGCTTGCGAAACATTTCCTTCGGTCGCGCTTAAGGCACTTTGAATCAATTTGACCTCCATTTCAACCAAATAGGATTTCAGATCGACCCCACTTTGCCAATCCACCGCCGAGTCCACATTCAAACTGGCAGACTCTTGCGCTATTGCTTCCTGCGTATTCAAGGACTGGATGTCACAATCGGCACTCGCATCGGTTGCAATATCCGGGTCTGCTAACACAGTGGCTTCGATTTGATAACGTGATGGCAGATCAATAAAATCGACAGTGCCGCCCTCAAATAAAATGCTCAAGCGCTCGGCCAAATTACCAAGTTCGCGCACATTCCCAGGCCAATCGTAGGCTTGTAAAGCAGCAGAAGCCGCCTCGGTTAAGCTGGGCGTTGCTCTGCCATTTTGTTGCATTTGGCGAAACATAAAGTCGAGTAGTTCAGGAATATCTTGCGGTCGCTCGCGCAAAGCCGGCATTTCAATCGGAAAAACATTAAGACGATAATACAAGTCTTCACGGAAATAGCCGTCGGCAATGTGATTTTCCAATTGACGATGCGTCGCGGCAATCACCCGTACATCGCATTGAAAAGTGCTGTTGCCTCCGACTCGCTCATAACGACGCTCCTGTAGAACGCGCAATAACTTCACTTGCATCGCCAAGGGCATATCGCCGATTTCATCTAAAAAAATCGTGCCACGCTCGGCAAGCTCAAAACGCCCTTTGCGGGCGGTAATGGCTCCAGTAAAAGCCCCTTTTTCATGACCGAACAGTTCGCTTTCTAATAGTTCACTGGGAATGGCACCACAGTTAATCGGAACAAAAGCACGTTCTGCTCGTTTTGACGCTTCATGCAGGCATTGAGCCACCACCTCTTTTCCTGTACCAGACTCACCCAGAATTAAAACTGTTGCGTCGGTTTTGGCAACTTGGGCGATTAACTTTTTAACTTTTTGCATTGCGGGGCTTGAACCCACTAAATTTGAAAACAGCACATCCATTTTGCCAAACCCCAATTTTATGCTTGCCTGCTTGACCGTTTCCCCTCAGCAGAGCAAGCCTCAATCCCCAAGAAGTTGCTTTTTGATGAAGCCTTTATAATAAGTTTAAGATGGGATGTCAAAAAATTGGCGGGGTATTTGTTCGTAATTTTTATTACTTTAGATAGGCCTTAACTTGAGATAAGTTTTTTAAGGAATTTTGCCGCTCTTGGTTGAGCTCTTGTTGAGCGCGATAGGCTAAGGTCATCACCGTTCGGTTATCTTTGAGGAGTTGTTCGGCAATTGGCAACAAGACCTGCTCAGCTTGAGCTTCTAGGGCTTGTAGGCGTCCTCGCCAATAGATATCTGAGTCGGCCAGAGCCTGCCATTGCTGGGCTTTAGCCAACTGCACTCGCTGTTGTGAAAGACTTAAAATTTCAAGCCGTTCAAATTGTGAAACCTCCTGTTCCATTTAGAGCGCACCCATCGAATCCAGTTGCTGTTTGCTGACCCGTTTGAGGTTTTCAGGCATCTGTTTCCAGGCTTCAAGCAATGGCTCCAACAAGGCAATCACTTCTTGAATCTTATCCAGATCATTCTGCAAACTGGCTTGGACGGTAATTCGATAGCAGTAATCGTAAAGTGCAGCAAGATTTTCGGCCACTTCTTTACCTTTATCATGATTTAAACCGGCTTGCAAAGCGGCCAACAACGATAAAGCTTTGTTCAGGTGTTCCGCTTTTTTGGCATAGTTTTTCTGCTCAATAAAAATTTTGGCCAACTTCAAATTCTTGAGGCTGTGCTCATAAAGCATCTCGACTAACTTATGCGGTGAGGCTTCGGTAACGGCCGTTTCAACCGCTGTTTTCGCATAGGTTTTTGCAAATTGATTGCGCATTGCCATGTTCATACGATTTCCCTCGTTATTTTTTTATTTTTACTCGTCACGGTTAAACAGAGCACTTAGTTGATTTTGAGTTGCTTCTGCATTAGACATTATCGACTGCAATACCGAAAACTGAAGACGATATTTCATCTCCAAACGCTCATAACGTGCATCAATCTGCTTGGACTTTTCTTCATAGCTATCGCTTTTTTGCGTTAGCGAATCCAAACGCTGGCTAATCAATCCCGTTTCAGCGGTAAAAAAATTATCAATGGTTTCCTGTAAGCGACTGGCGAACCCTTGCGCAAAATTGAGATTCACATTCGCGCCGGGATTGCCATTCACGGCAAACGATAGCCCGCGCATTTGGGTATCGCCATTGTCAGCGACGGCAAAATCGGAAATTGTAATTTTTCGACCATCCTCCGCATCGGCATAGACTCCTAAACTCAAAACGCCTCCAGAAGCCGTTTGCAAAGTGCCATCTACGTTTTTTCCGGTTTGCAATAAAGGGTCACCGGTATTCGCCAAACTCAAGTTGAGACTGGACTCGCTGCCATAGCGATTGGATTGCAATACAATCTCGTTGGCCGCATTTACATAACCGGAAACGGTTGCGCCAGTCGCTGCAATCTCACTGTTGTTATTGATGGTGTTGACCAATGATAACAAGTACGCCTGAGGATCGCTGTCGTCAGTGGGTAAATTCAATGTCACCATATTGGAACCATCCACCGCAATATCAAAGGTTCCACCGGCTTGAGAAGCAAAGCTCCACTCGGCGCGGGTCGCTTCTTGGCTAATTTGCAGCGTGTAATTGCCAGTTTCTGTGCGATCGGTTGCGTCTAAAAAACGTACCGCTGGATTGTCGGAGACGCCGCTTTTTGCTAACAAATTTCCGATGCCCGCCAAATTATTTTGCAGCGCGTTTGTAAACGTGGCTTCATCAATTTGCAGTACGCCTTCGCGGTCAAAATTCAAACCAATAAACCCAAGGGCATTTTCGCCACTCCCAAGGCCTTCGATTGCGCCAGACATGGCGGTTTTAATTTGGTCTTTAACCGAACGCAACAGACTGCTGCCAGCCAAATCGCCGTAGAACGCAAACTCTTCGGATTCTTGCTCAGCCTGAGTCAGCTGGCTAGCATCGTAACGTCCCAGTTCGCTCAAGATGGTCCCAAGTTGGTTATAGACATCGACAAAACTGCGGATGGTCTCTTCTACCTTAGCGCTGTCTGGATTGATGGTCAGAGTATTGATGGCGCCGAGTGAAGCGCTGTTTAATTGAAACTCGACCCCTTCAATCACATTACTGAAACGATTGGTACTGTTAGAAATATCCAAACCGTTTAAACTCAACACCGCATCTTGTGCCACGGCGGTAACGGTGTAACTGGCCGGATTACTGTTTGGAAACCCCGCTGCATTGGCGGCACCAAAGGTAATTTCACCGGCTGCACCAGAGGTTTTTGAATTCATCATCAAACGGTATCCTGACCCATCATTTACCACGGCAGCACTGACCCCGAAATTGCCATTATTCAGGTACTGACTTAAACCTTCTAGGGTTCCAGTTGAGGCATCCAGATTAATCGAAGTGGTTTGACCATTCACGGTAAACTCAAACACGCCACTGCTGGCGAGGGTGGATTGAGGGGACGCATAGGTTTGCGCAAAGACCAACGAATGGGTTTGGGCTAATTGTTTTGATTCAATCTGATAAACCCCAGCTGCCGCTCCACTCTGGGCCTTTGCCGAGACCACCGATTCATTGGAAGAGCTGACGGACAGCTCTCGAAACAAGGCTGGTGATGTTAAGTCTGAAACATAAGTTTGAAACGCGGTTAAGTTGGTCTGTAAATACTTGAGCGCACTGAATTCCGTTTCTACTTTTTCGGTACGTTTTGCCAAAATCGCTTTTTGGCTGGCCACATCCGCCTCAGCCAAAACCTTGGCCATATTGCCAATATCAAAACTGCTGCGTGTTAAAGAGTTCACCAAGGTGGTGCCGATTTCATTTGCCATTTTCTGCTCCTTTGGCCAAACGAGATGCCTGTGCCAATTTTTATCCTATGGTCAGGATATCGACAGCAAAAGTCAAAACTTTAGCCAAATCAAACAGGCAAACAAAAAAAGCGGCCTTTACGACCGCTAAACACACAAGGGAAAACAGAGCAGACCGCTTAAGGCCTGCCTAAGCCTGCTCGTGGGTGAGCAAGCCGGGGGGAAATTGAACATTTTCGTTACCAGCAGTTTGAGTCGCCAGAAAATCGGAAATGTTTTTCGCAATTTTTAAAAAAGTTTCGTGAGGAATTTGCCGAATAATCTCATCGTTTTGTGAGTTTTTAATCAAAATCTTCATTCGTTCACTGTCGCTGTCTTTTTCAAAACGCAAATAATTTTGTAACTTTTCTAATTGTTGATTTAGACGCTGCAAATTAGCATCAACTTCTGATTGACTGTTTTGTGCGTCGGCAGAGAAACCGGTTTGCAAGGGTGGTGCGTTTTCTAACATGGCTGCCGTGGCGACGGGAATCATTGCCGCTTTGGCGTCCGTATTGAGTGCGCTTGATGTCACCGCCATACGATTGGTTGAAACAGAACTCATGCGTGCATCGACAACCGAAGCGGAAAAATTCGTAACGTCTGTCATGATGACGCTCCTTTATTGTTTGACCAACCTATTCATACGAATAAAAATAACGGTCTTTAGGATTTCATTATTTTGTACAACAGTCAAACTATCTCGCTCTACCTAACCGAACCACTGAGCAAGAGCAACGTCAATCAAGATTAACCGGTCTCTCGCTCAGAGGCTTCCCCTAGTTTGGGGAAGCATTGCTCTCAGCTTATCTTAAGAGAGCAAGAACATTCTGCGAATTCTGATTCGCTTGCGACAGCATACTCATCCCCGCTTGCTGCAATACTTGGGTACGAGCAAGGCTTGCCGATTCTTTGGCGAAGTTTGCATCCTGAATACCAGAACGTGCACTTGAAATGTTCTCGCTGACGTTTTGCAGGTTAGCGATGGTGTATTCCAAACGATTTTGCACTGCCCCAACCCCAGATCGCTGGGTACTCAAAGTGGAAAGCTGACCATCCAAAGCAGTAAGAGCGGCTGCCGCATTTGTAGTGCTATCAACGCCCACAGCAGCGACCGCAGTTGCAATTGCAGCACCACCAATGGTGGTTAGCGCAATAGAGTCTGCAGCCGTGTCTTCCCAACCAACATGAATATTGGTACCGGTTTGCGCACTCATCACCTGAACACCGTTAAATTTGGTGGTGGTTGCAATACGGGCCAATTCTGCCGACAGAGCATCAAACTCTGCATTCATCGACGCACGGTTGGCCGAAGTATAAGTACCATTGAGCGATTGAATCGCCAATTCACGCTGACGTTGCATGATATTGGTCATCTCTTCCGCTGCACCATCAATCGTTTGCGCCATTGAAATTCCGTCATTGGCATTGCGTACTGCCATGTCTGTCCCCATGATTTGCGAGGTCATTTTGGTCGCGACCGCTAAACCTGCCGCATCGTCTGCTGCACTGTTGATTCGCAAACCAGAAGTCAAACGCTCCATTGAAACCGCCATATCACGGCTTGAACCATCTAACTGACGAGTTGCGTTGATTGATGCGATATTTGTGTTGATTACCATTGCCATGATAGCTCTCCTTTGGTATTGATTAGCGCTGAGCCTAAAGCTCAAGCGAGCTAACTTTTTTATTGCATGCCTTTAGTCGGATTTACCGTGCCTCTAGCGTGCGCTGGTTAAAATCGGTTATCCGTTACCGGCTTATTGCAGTAACTGCAGCACGTTTTGCGACTGCTGATTCGCTTGTGACAACATGCTCATGCCCGCTTGTTGCAAGACTTGGGTACGAGCAAGGCTTGCCGATTCTTTGGCGAAATTCGCATCCATAATCAAAGAGCGAGAGGAACTCATGTTTTCACTAATATTTTGTAGGTTGGCCACGGTGTATTCCAAACGGTTTTGCACCGCACCCACTCCAGAACGCTGGGTATTCAAAGAAGACAATTGTTCATCTAACACAATCAAGGCAGCGGCTGCAGCAGCAGAGCTGGCAATCGATTCCGCATCAATCGCGGTGGCAATGGCGGCTGCGCCAATTGCGGTAATGGTAATGGAATCTGCTGCGCTGTCTTCCCAACCCGCATGGATTTCAAGTTGTGACTGAGTATTCATCACTGGCACACCGTTAAACTTGGTTGTGCTGGCAATCCGCGAAATTTCATCGGTTAAGGCTTGGAACTCCGCATCCATCGACGCACGGTTGGCTGAAGTGTAAGTACCATTAAGCGATTGAATGGTCAATTCACGCTGGCGCTGAATCATATTGGTAATCTCTTCAGCGGCTCCATCAATGGTTTGCGCCATTGAGATACCATCGTTCGCATTACGTACTGCCATATCCGTACCCATAATCTGCGAGGTCATTTTCGTGGCAACCGCAAGGCCGGCAGCATCATCTGCTGCGCTATTAATTCTCAGGCCTGAGGTTAAACGTTCCATCGCCACTGCCATATCGCGGCTCGAAAGATCGAGTTGACGAGTTGCGTTGATTGATCCGATGTTTGTGTTGATTACCATTGCCATGATGTTTCTCCCTGTATGAAAGTCATACGCTTGTGTGTGTTTTACGTTTTTTCTATGTTGAGGCGGTGTTTCCCGCCTTCACTCTCTTTATCGGGTCCTTAGCGGAAAACTTTAGAAATTTTTTGCTCATTTTTTTAAAGTTTTGTAGGACCAAAATAAAAAAACCGAGCACTTAGGCTCGGTTTTCTGTAACGGCAGTCTTTGAATAACTTGAGTTAATATTAGCTATTTAACGAATCCACAAAACGCTGTAGGGCCTCTGAATCAAAGCGTGGATTTTTTTCAGCCTGGCTCAATAAAGTATTGGCCTCACTCAGCTGATTTTGACTGACCAATAAGCGCAACAGTTGAATCAGGGCTTGGGTATCTGAATGCTGCTGCAAGTAACGACTCAAAACTTGAATGGCGCCATCCCACTGTTGATCAAGCATCAGAGCTTCGGCATAGAGCGGTTGATATTTTGGGTGCCAACTCGCAAGCAAGGCTAAAGCTTTTTGTCCGATTTCTTGTCTATTTAACCCAAAAGCCAACGGATAAAGCTGTTGTTGAATCGCGGGGATACGATGAAGCGGATCCATCGACAAATAATGTAATAGCGCATCTTTTGGCTGTTCCTTTAACTCCAATAACATGCCAGCCGCCAGATACTTGACTTGCTGATACTCGCTGCCTTGCGTGTGACTCAATTGACGGCCAATATCCTGTAATAGCCTTAAAGCCTTGGCATCAAAGGCCACCTGCAAGCGTTCGACAAACTCTTGCGGGCTATCAAAACGCTGGGCAAAAGCCTTGTCTAAAGCCGATTCATCTTGCAATTTAAAAGCAAATGCCGCCTGCAACTGAGCCACTTGATCTGGGAATTGCTGCCGATAAAAAGCTTCTTTTTGCGGGGCTAAGTGCTGAACCCAAACTTGAAAACGTCCCGGAATTTCCGTCTGCAACCAATGCTGCGCTAACGCGGGAAAATCTGGTTCAGCGCTCAACTCACTCTGACGCCAGGCCAGCTCTTCTTGCACCGCCTCTAATTGTTCTAAGAATTTTTCTGCCGCAAAATGCAAGCCTCCAAAAAAACCGCTGAGAGAATCGATCATTTCTTGATGCGACATTTGCGTTAAAGATTCCACAGGCTTTAAGGTACGCATGAACGCTTTGTAACCGTAATTGACAAATGTCTGATAATCTGGCCCGACCGTGATTTCTAACGATTTTTTGAGCTTGAGCACCTTATCAATTCGGGATTTTTGCAACTGCGGTGCTGCAAATAATTTCTGACAAAGTGGCAAGGCTTTAGCCGAATCGCGCAAGATTTGTTGTAACCACTGCCGATGCTTTTTCAAATCCGCGCGAAATTGTTGTTGAAAGTCTGATTCTACTTGACGGTTGTAGGCTAATGGCTGCGCATAAAGCTCGGTAATAGTCGGTTTTATTTGCGTTAAATGGATATTTTCAATTGGACAATAGGTGACGTTTTCAATCACGGCCGCACCATCACTTAAATTAAACGTGCGTAATTCTGGCCACTGCTTTTGCAAACGTTGCAACTGCTCTTCAAATAAATTACGGGCATCGTACAACTGAATGTTGGTGCCGACAGTTTCACCGCGATAATTAACCGCATAGGTATGAATTTTATCGGGCTGCGCCTTTTGGCTTTCAATGCTGCCGGATTCATGACATTTCCCGTCTGGGGTAAAACAATAATCCACACCGGCTAAATAAACGTGTTGGGCACCGAGATAGGCAGCGACACCAAAGAGCGCATTGGTCACGGTTGGACCGTCCGAGATAAAATTATTTTCCGAATCTTTGGCCCATGGAAAACGCCGTCGGCTGTAAGTTTTTAAGCCGGGCCATTGACGAATTAAACCTTTGAACGGATGCTCTCCGGTGACCAGAATGCTGCGATTCGCAAAGTGGTACATCTCTTTGGCATAATCAAACATCAAGGGTTGCGCGTCAAAAATGCCAATAAAATCCGGCTCAATTCCCTCTTGAATTAAACGTTTACAAATGCGTCCCGCAGCAAAAATCCAGAGTTTTTCTTGATTTTGCTGAATCCAAGGAATCACCGCATCTAAAGAAGGACCGCCGCCTAAAATAATCGCTGGAATGTCGGCCGATAAACTGGCTTCAATCTTTTTCAGCGGGTGAACAAGATCGCAACTGTTTTCCAGTTGCCAATTAAACACCTGCATAAAATCATGGTTATCCACTCGATCGATTAAAAATCGATGATAAGCTTCTTTAAAAGTTTGATGAATGGTTTCGTAGCCGGGCGTCGCCCCAGAAACAGACAGTGAGGAAAGAATCGTCACCGCACCGCGTATCACATAATCTTGATAGGGTTCATAAAGTTGTTCAAAATCAAACACCTCAAAAGCGCCACATTCAAATTTAAAGTGTGGAAACGCCTTGCTATCAAATTGTTTGAGCGGTTCCAAGCTGGCTAAATAATCAAGCACAATAAACCGTTGGGAACGATTGGCAATTTTTGCCAAATAAGGCAAAATCAGGCCAGCATCCGATCCCAACACAACAAATAAGCGCTCATCCGGTAAGGCTTCGCCAATAAAGATCGGATAAATCTCGTTCGATGGCTGGTTATCCAATAGACTCGGATAGACTTCAGAAAAGACCGATTCGCCTTGTTGAGTTAGCGTTGTTTGCATGGAATCCCCTTTTTAGAACCATAAAGCACAAGGACTACTCAGCACTCGCCAAATCATCCATCGTGACGGGTTCGCCTCTACGGCGACTGTGGGTTAAGCGCTTACCTAACAAAGCAGTTAAATGCTTGGGGGCCAAACCATATCCTGGCCGAATACTCTTGATGTGTTCTGCGGTAATCGTTTCACCCGCATCCAGATCTTGAACAAAATACAGCGAACGGCGAAACTTCACATTGCCCTGCTCACTGGAACTGAGTCCATAGTCCACTTGACCTAACGCCTGCCAAGCGGTCTTAGCCCCTTCGCACAAGGCTTTGAGATCCGGTTCCTCCAGTGAAAAACTGTCATCGGGTCCGCCACCGCAGCGGTCCAAAGTCACATGCTTTTCAATAATGCAACCTCCCAAGGCCACACTGGCGATGGCCGTGGTGTTATCCAACGTATGGTCGGATAACCCAACCGGAACGCCAAAACGACTTTGCATATCCACCAACGTTCTTAAGTTATATTCGGCAGCGGGAGCCGGATAACCACTGACACAATGCAAAATGGCCAGATCTTGGCAGCCACCTTCACGAGCAGCCGCAATGGCCTCGGCAATTTCTTCTGCGTTGGCCATACCGGTGGAAATAATCATCGGTTTGCCGGTTTGTGCGACATATTTAATTAGGGGCAAATCGACGGCCTCAAAACTGGCGATTTTGTAGGCTGGGGCATTTAAATCTTCCAATAAATCAACGGCGGTGTGATCAAATGGCGAACTAAAAATTGTGATGCCGACTTGATGGGCATAATCAAACAAGGGTTTATGCCAATCCCAGGGCATATAGGCGCTCTCATAGAGCTCATACAAACTTTGCCCACCCCACAAGCCGCCTTCAATCATGAATTCAGGCGTGCGCATATCCATAGTAATGGTGTCGGGGCGATAGGTTTGCAGCTTCACGGCATCGGCTCCAGCACGCTTCGCCATCTCGATGATTTTATAAGCATTTTCGATCCTGCCATTATGATTTGCCGACATTTCAGCAATCACATAAGGAGGGTAAGTTCGCCCAATAGGGCGCTGATTAATTTTGAATTCAGACATTTACACTTAATTCTCTTTAATAACTTTTTGCATAAACCAAACAGACTGATGATTGATTGTTTTAATCCCTAACTGAACAAAACCATTTTTTTGATAAAACGCAATAGCTCGTTGATTTTTTGCAAACACCTCTAGGTTTAGAACGTTTAAATTAAGAGTATGGCTTGCATAGTTTGTTGCTGCTTCTTCCAGAATTTGCCCAGCTCCGGTCAATGTGAAAAACGGATTGGCATAGAGTCCGAAATCGGCGGTTTTTTTCATATCATCAACTTTTGTGAAGTTAATTGACCCAATAAAAGCATCGACCTTTTTCACAACAAAATAGTGTTTAGTTGTATCTTTTTTCAGAGATTCAATAAACCGGAAATGTTCCGTTTCGCTAATCGCTTCCGGGTGATACATCCATTTGCAGATCTCTGGATGATTGCGCATTTTGAGCACCGATAAAGCGTCTTCTTTTGAGAGCTCGGTAAAGTTTATCAAGGTGACTTCACCAAAGTGTGGGGTAATGAGATTCATGGGCTTGACTCCAGGATGTTTTGAACCACTCGAACGCAGCCTAAGCCATCGGAAAGATTTGAGGATTTTTCACTTAGAGTAGATAATTTCGCTCGCACATCGGGCATCAAATCGGCAAGTTGATCGACGTGTTCCATTAACTGCACCACCCCATCCCGCGCCAAAGCCTGAGCAATGAGCCGTTGATTTTCGGCAATCACCATCTGAATCGTCGGCAAACCTAAACAACAGCGTTCCCACGTGGTCGCGCCGGCCGCACCAATCGCTAAATCAGCATGAGCCATCCGCTCTGCCATATTGGCAACATCAACTACTACAAGGGTTTTGATCGGCATCGCCTTGGCAAGTTGAATTACCTTGTTCAGATGCGGTGCGGTTGCCCCCATTACTACCGTAATTTCGGCCAAGGGATTGCTTGGAAGACGCGCCAGGGCTTGTAGAATCAGGCCGGTGTCATTCTTGGCATCCACGCCCCCTAAGGTAATCAGCAGATGATTTAAAACCGCGTTTTGAGTTCGGCGTTGCAAGCTGAATGCTCGCCACTGGGCAAACTCTGGCCTTAAGAGCGCATATTGCACCCCCGCCAAAATCTTGCAGGCTTTTGGAACGCGAAGGCGATATTTCTCCACAGTCGCGCCGTAATTCTGATCCAGTAAAAGATCACAAAGATGATTTCGATCTCCCAAATCATCAATCACCATCAATTGACCCACAAAAGGTTTCAGCATGGCGTGCCAGTGCGCATCCAACGCATAATGGTCCACAATTAACCAATCGGGATGGAGTGGTTCAAGAATGGACTGACAGGCTTTGGCATCTTGCTGCTGAGTGGCCCCTAACCAAGCTGCGTGTGTCAGAGCCTCTGCAACCTTTTCAGTGTGTGCCACGTCTGATTCTATCGGCAAGCTGTAACCCACAAATCCCGCTTGTTCAATTTTAGCCAGCAAATGACCAAGGTGCGCTCGGCAAATAAACGCAACCTCAACCCCTTGTTCTTGCAAGGCTTTGGCCAAGGTTAAACACCGCATGATATGACCGGTGCCAATATGAATGGAGGCATCGGTGCGAAAAACCACCTTCACGACTTACCCTTTTTCCAATAAGAACCAGTTGACGTCATCTTGCGGCCAATTTGGATCACCACGATAACAAAAACCATAATCCACCAATCGCAAAGACGGAAATTGCTGCAGCATTTCTCCAGCAAAATCGCGTTTATACATTTTGTGGCGATGTCCACGATAAGCAATTTCCACTGGCGTGGGATGGTAATACTCCGCCAATAAAATGTAGCGCCGACTGGCTTGATACAGCGTTTGATAAACCTGAGAAAGTACCTCGGGTGCTAAATGAATCAAGACTCCCTTGGTAAAAATGAGATCAAACGTTTGAGTAACGGGATAGTCCAGAATCGAACCGGCAAAGACCGAATCAATCGCCTCTATTTGTTGGAGTTTGGTAACCGCTTGCGGATTAATTTCAATCGCATGCAGAGCCGATTGCGGTTTTAAGGCAGCCAAAGCACGCAAGTTTAAGCCGATATTTGCGCCAACTTCCATAATGGACGTCAAGTGATGCGTTCGGGCCAACATTTGACTAAAGAGCGCGAGATTGCTCGCCAGCAAGCCCTCGCCTTGATTTCGCTGCTGATACGCATCTCCAAATTCACCGGCCCAAAAGGCCTCTTGTTCGGTTTGATAGTGTACGATTGACATCCTAAATACCCCTTAACAACCCTTTATAAAGACGCCCAATTTCTCGCGCTTGTATAGCGACGCTTTTTCTTACCGCTGTCGAACCTTAAACATCTCTATTGAAACGCGAGGCGCAACAAGTGGCGCTTTTTGATTCGCAACCCAACGTTAAAAACACAGAATCGATCCCGATTGCCTCCCGCGTCAGAATGGATTCTGCCCTTTCTTAAGCACCGCGTTTCACCGCTAAAACTTTTTCCAAGTAATGACGCGCTTCCTCCGTCTGGTGTTCTTGACGCAATCGGTGGCGAATTTGAGCTGGGCTCAGGCGATTAATCTGCGCCAGTGCCTGCTCTTGGGTCGCGCCAAACAGAGCAAAAACACGATTTAAACCGGCATTATAGGCGGAAACGATCAGCATTTCCTGACTGAGCGGATTCTGCACCTGGGCAAAATAGACATCGCGCAGCAAACTCAAATAGGCTGTGCCAATCCGGATATTATTGGCCTCGTCCAACAACTCCGCTTCGGTTGGTGCACGATTTTCGCCATCCAGTAGTCGATAGACGTCGCGTCCAGCCGCATCGGCTTTAATCTGCATTAAACCCAGAGCATTCGATTGACTGCGGGCCTGCGGATTAAAAGCACTTTCCACCTGCATAATCGCCAAAATCAAGGCGAGAGACACTTGGTATTTTTCTGCATAACCGGCGGCAAGGTCTCGATAATGTTCTAATCGGCTCAGGGCCTGCTTACTCTCAAAATGCGGGGTTAAACGTGCCATTGGCTTGTCGCTTAAAGGAATACGCAGCTGTAACACGCGTTGCTGCTCTTTTTCAATCCACTTTGCCTGCTCACGTAACAGCACCTTGCTGTACTCATAAGCCTGGGCCGGATAGCGAATCGAATGACCGGAACGATCCAGAATGCGATTGTAATAATAGGGCTCACTGAGCAGGGAGAATTTTCGATTGCTTAATAAATCGGTCGCATTAGCTTCGGTTGGCGAGAGCATTAAATTGGCGAGCGCTTTCTTAATAAGCCCAACCTGCGCTAAAGTTTCCGGAAACTCAAGCAGAAGATATTTTGCCTGACTGGAAACCGTAATCGAGGCCGGTGCTTTAGAAACTGAAGCCGATGCAGACTCTGGATTCGCGGCAATGGTTTTTATCTCGGGAGATGAAAGCGATGACAAAACTGGCTGACTGACTGTCTCGGACACCGAAACTTTTTTCGTTTCAGCTTCAAAGTTTAGCTCAGGTTCAAGGTCTGGCTCAGGCGCTAAGGTCTCGGATGCGCTCAACCAGGGCTGCCACAAGGTGAAGGTTAAAAATGTCGGCACCCGTTTATTGGGTTCCGGCAGAGTAGGATTACCAAGGGTTGACTCACCTTTAAGATCAGGCAAAGAAGTGACTGGATTTTCTGGTGGAGCTTCTGACTGAATCTCTGGCGACGGTGCGTTTGGTGAACTTAAAACGCGAAACGAAGTACGCTGTTCTATTGGCAAAACAGCCTGTGCTTGATTGGTAAAATCGGCCACGGGTTGTTTCTGCAACCAGCCATGAAAGGAAGTGACATAAGAAGCCCCTAACAGCAAAATGCCACTGCCGATGATTGCGCCTCCGTTGACCCCTTTGGTGAAACTCATTTTTTGCCTCCGGCAAACCGATGAATTTACCTAAAGCAAAAGCGATACCAACTTCTTGAACCTACATCCGGTTTTATCCGGTTTTCATTCTGTCACTCACGCCTGCACCGCTGAATTGACACAATCAACGCAAATAATCAAATAACGACATACCATTCACGCGACTAAAGACCTGTTGCGCGAGTTGCAAAGCGTTTTGACTTTGGGTCAAATCGGTTACCCCCTGAACAATATCCGCATCCTCCAATTTGATGCGGCGCTCTTCCAGGGCCACCTTAAATGACTCGCCTGCATCGAATTGCGCTTCAATCCGATTTTGTCGGCCACCAATTTCGGCGCGCACCTGAGTCATCTGTCCAATGGAAGCATCCATATCCTCAATCACGCCAGCCGGGGGAGGATTGCCACTTTCCAGCGCTTTTTTAAATTCTACTAACACATTGAGGATATTGTGATCAACCCCTAACCCTTGGTAATCATAGGGATTTGGCCCTTCAATTCCAAACACCTTGTCACCGCTGTCGGTGATACGGACTCGACTCGGATCGCCTTGATCGTTGGGCGGCAATTGGTTATCACCATCAAAACCGATTTGCACAAAACGGCCGCCGTAGTTGGCTAGGGGATCGGCCACCGTGGTTGCCGGATTGCCATTATCGGCATTTGGGCTGCCCACATAAGCGTAATAATCGGGGTTATTTGGGTCAACAATAAACGCCTGTTCTACATTCACACTGCCGCCAGCAAACAGTTTTTCACCATCAGAGTTGGTGTAATTCATCTGGTTGTATAGCTGCTGGATAATCTGTTCAACTTCTTTGGCTGTGGCTTGACGATCGCCGGCATTGTAAGTGTCGTTACTCATCTGAATGGCCAATTCACGAGCACGCTGAACATTGATAATCACATCATTAATCGCAGTTTCTTCTTGCTCAAGCTGAGATTTGGCATAGTCGCCATTTTTAGCAAACTGATCTATGGTGCTCAAAGTACGATTCAGCGCATGCACTTGGCTTAGACCCACCGGGTCATCACTCGGTGCATTGATTTTTTTTCCGGTGCTTAACTGCAACTGCGCATCCAAAACCGACTGTTGATGATTTTGAATCGACTGCAAACCTTGAGTATGAAATAAATGGGTTGAGATACGCATTCAACTACCCTCTCACTGCGCCAAGCAGTGTTTGAAAAATGGATTGCGAGGTTGCAATAATTTGCGCCGACGCTTCATAAGCTTGTTGAAAACGAATCAAATTTGCCGCTTCTTCATCCAAGCTCACCCCAGAAAGTGATTCACGTTGGTTGAACATCTGCTGATAGACATTCTCTTGCGCACTGAGTTGAATTTCGGTACCACGTACATAAGTTCCGACATTGGCTGCCATTTGCGAATAGCCACCCAACAGCGTGACACTGGGTTGATCATTGTCATCGGCTAACAACAGTTTGCGCGAAGCAAACCCAGCCATATTTGCGCTGTTCACATTGTCACCATAGGCAGCTGGAGCTGGCACTTCGTCTTCTAAAAAACCATCATTATTGGAATCTACAGGACTTTGTCCGCGGGCCGCAATCTGCTGCGGATCGCTCAAAGCCGTGCGAAATTGCTGCAAAATATCTTGATGAGGCTTCACCAAAAAGCGATCGCCATCGTTGTTTGGATGCGTGCTGAAATCAAACGCTAAACCGTCCACTTGATAAACCGATCCATTCACTGCACTGGGAACCAACGACTCACCGGTTTGATAATCGTAAAATTCGTAGCCGGCACCGGTAGCACGAATTTCATAAGTACGTGGTTTAAAATCGCCAATCTGTTGCAGCGCCCGATCCAAATAGGCATTTTTTTCACCGTAGGTATCCGGCTCCGTAAGCGCATTAAAAGGCGGGGCACCATTTAAACCAGTCAGGCCAGTCGTATCTGGAGCAAAACGGACGCTGATTTGCGAACCATCCGCCAAGCTTTCGGCACTTTTAATGACTTGAGCATTCAGAGGCTCAAACAGCGCTTGCCCAGATTCACCATTTAAGTCATAGCCCTGATAATGCTGCCAATTCATACTGGCCACCAAGCCGTTCAGAGTCATCCCCAATTCATTACGAGCAGGATCCAGCAGGTGATTACGAACATCTAGCACACCGCCTAATTCTCCGCCCGTAATCCGATCACTAATCAGGTGTTTTTGTCCACCGGTATTCAGATAGATTTCCAAACGATTTTCAAACGGAAACGGACTCGGTTCAGCCTGAATTTGCGCGAGCTGATTCTCCACCAATAAGGGAATGTTGGCTGAACTGGTATAGATGGCAATTGAGCCGTTGGCTTGCGGGAATGTCTTAATATCAATATAACCGCTGAGCTCTAAGATGGCTTGATCGCGTTGATCCAAAAGATCGTTGGGGGGCTGAACGCCATTATTGAAGCTGCTGTTTACCTGCTGATTAATTTGCTGAATGCTCGACAGACGCTCATTAATTTCAGTCATCAAACCGCCAATTTGGCCATTCAGTTGCGCTTCGGTATCGTCGAGCACCGTAGCGATGTTATTGACGTGGGCTTGCAGACTATCAGCTTGATCAAGCAACAACTGGCGACTGGTCAGAGAGGTTGGATTGTTGGCGACCTCTTGCAGGCTATCAAAAAAGCGCTGCATAAACGCTTGCACACCTTCATCATTGCTGGCAATCACCCCTTCCACCTGCTTGCCGAGAGACAGCTGCTGGTCATAACGGGCAACGGAAGCATTGGCACTGTTCAGTTGCATCTGAATATAGTCCGATTGAATCCGTAAAATCGAATCCACTCGCGAGCCGCCGCCATAGAAACCCGCGCCAAATACCGTGGGCGTATTACTGCTAATTTCGGCACGCTGTCGTGAGTAACCCTCGGTGGACACATTGGCCACGTTATGACTGGTAACATCCAGGGCACGCTTAAACGTATTGGCGGCTTGCGCGCCGATGGTCAACATATCTGCCATGGTCTTTCCTCTCTTCCAGAATACCCATTCCACTCAAGCGTTCCAATCGTTAGCGCGATGGCAATGCGCGCAGTGCTAAATGGCCCTGCGTGCTTAGAATCTTGTCAGCGGTGTCTTCTGTTTGCTGTTTTGCGGCCTGCTCGGCACGCAGCTGATGATACGCTTGCGGGCTGTAAATTTGTTCAATTTTGGGGGCCAGCTGCTCTACGATACTATCGGCCAAGCCCAAAGAACCTTTAGCCGATAAATTCTGTGCTAATTGCGAATCGTGCCAATCTTTAAAAAAATCCCCTTGTCCACCGTCCAACCAACCCTCGTCAAAAGAAACCTTACGCGCTTGTTGCATAATTTGCTGCAAAAACAGTGCTTCAAATTGTTCTGCGACAGGCCGTAAAGCCTCTCTTGGACTTTGTTGCGCTTGGGCGCGCAAGGCATTGAATGCCTTTGCATCCGCCACATTCAATGCCTGCTGACGCGCGTTTTGTAAACGGTCACTGGCCACATCCAGCGTAATCCTATCACTCATGTTTCGCTCCTCAAGACACCACTCACGTTCAAATAATCATCAATTCCGCTTTGAGTGCCCCAGATTGTTTAAGCGCTTCTAAAATGGCCACCAAATCGCCTGGGGCGGCACCAACTTTATTTACCGCCTGCACAATATCGTTCAATGAGACGCCCTTCGGAAACTGGAACATCCGCCCACTGCCCTGCTCGACTTGAACCCCACTGTTTGGCGTCACGGCAGTATTTCCGCCTGCCAGTGCATTGGGTTGGCTAATCTCCAAATCCTCACTGATTTTAACGGTTAAACCGCCGTGGGTGACGGCCGCTGGGCTAACAGTGACATGTTGACTGATAACGACAGTTCCCGTACGCGAGTTAACAATAATCCGCGCCGCCGCATCTCCCATCGCCACTTCCATGTTTTCCAACAGCGACAAAAAGGCGACCCGCTGATTGGGGTCACGCGGGGCCATCACTTCAACGGTCTCAGCATCTAATGCGCGAGCCGTTCCCGCGCCCAACTGCTCGTTAACGGTGTTGACTAAATTGGTGGCCGTGGTGAAGTCGGCGTTTTTCAGGTTTAGCTTAATGGTGTTACCCAACTCAAAGCCGGTTTTAACCGTTTGCTCAACCATCGCCCCATTCGGAATCCGCCCGACACTGGGCACATTAATGGTAATCCGCGAGCCGTCGGCACCACTGGCATCCAATCCACCGACGACCAAATTGCCTTGTGCCAGAGCATAGACATTTCCGTCCACCCCTTTTAAGGGCGTCAACAACAAGGTTCCGCCACGCAGACTTTTCGCATTGCCCAGCGAGGAAACGGTAATGTCGATTCGTTGGCCTGATTTCGCAAAGGCGGGCAATTCGGCATGAACCGCCACAGCAGCGATGTTTTTAGCGTTGGTTTTGACGCCATCCGGCACTTTGATTCCAAATTTACTGAGCATACTCAACAGACTTTGCTCAGCAAAAGGCGTTTTATCACCCGAACCGTTTAAACCAACAACCAGACCATAGCCGACCAGCTGGTTTGCGCGCACCCCAGAAACATTGGCGATGTCTTTGACCCTTTCGGCATAACTAAACGAACTCCAGGTCATCAATCCAATCAGTAACCATCTACCTAAATGCACCATAACTCCTCCGAATCTGCTTTTGCAGACCATCAATCGGCTTCTTTCAAGCAACAACAGCAAACTTTGCGCCAGCTTCTGAAATCAACGATCAGAAAGGCCAGTACTTGCTCAACCATTGCGTAGCCGCCCCAGCCCGTGCGGTATTGCCGGTCATACCGACATCTTTATAAACCAAGCGAACATCCGCGACTTTGGTCGAAGAAATAGTATTATCCGGTTGAATGTCCTCGGGACGAATAATCCCCGCAAACTGGACGACTTCGTCACCGTCATGCAAGGTAATCCATTTTTCTCCGCGAATCACCAGGTTACCATTCGGAATCACCTCAACCACGGTGACGGCAATGGACCCGCTTAAAGTCGAATTTTGCTTCACATCACTTTTACCGGCAAAGGCACCGTTTGAACCATAGCCCAGCCCTAGACCAACTACTGGCGATGTGACCGCATCAACGACATTCCCCAGCGCTCCCCGTGGGGTGGTCACACTGATTGGTGCGCTGATGCCAAAATCTTGACTGTTGGATTTATCGTATTTGGCTTCATCTTTTTTATTGGCCGACATACGTTCATCCAACGCAATGGTAATGATGTCTCCAACTCGATGCGCGCGAGCATCGTCAAAAAGGGTCATGGCCCCAACTTGGTAGAGTGAACCATTATTGGGTTGCTGTGGCTGAGGAATATTGACCGGATAAGTTGGCTCATAGTTGAGCGTTTGGTGGCGCTCTGGTGTTGAATTACAACCGTTCAAAGTTAAGATTACCAACCCGACTAAGGCAAATCGGTTTGTTATGGAATGCAGCGTCATGGCGCCTCCTCTTTCACGTTAGAGTTAGGTATTGTTATTGAGGTATTGCATCATGCCATTGGCAGCGGAAATGGCTTTGGAGTTCATCTCATAGGTGCGTTGCGCTTCAATCATGCCAATGAGTTCTTCTACCGTGTTGACATTAGACGCTTCGAGCGCACCCTGCAGAACCGAACCGGCTTCAGCGGTATCCGGATTATTAATGTTAGGCGCGCCACTGGCGGTGGTTTCCGCATAGAAGTTCTTACCCAGCGATTCCAAACCGGCGGGGTTGATAAAGGTCGCTAATTCAAGCTGTCCAACCTGATTTTGCTGCACATTACCAGGCTGCGAGACAAATACTGCGCCATCACCGGTAATGGAAATTTCGGTGGCGTCTTGCGGAATATTGATATTGGGCTCCAGTAAGAAACCGGATGAGGTAACCAAATCACCATTTTGGTTGACCTCAAAGGAGCCGTCGCGGGTGTACATCAAGTTCCCTTCTTGATCCAACACCTGAAAAAAACCCTTGCCTTCAATGGCCAAATCCAACTGGTTATCGGTCACCATCATATTGCCTTGGGTGTGAATTTTCTGCACCCCAATCGCTTTGACCCCGGTTCCCAACTGCAAACCAGAGGGCAGAGTATTAGCTTCATCCTGCGTAGCCTGTGCTCCTGGCTGCCGAACATTTTGATAAATCAAATCATTAAACTCGGCTCGTCCGGTTTTAAATCCGTAAGTATTGGCGTTCGCCAAGTTATTAGAAATCGCTGCCAAACGAAACTGCTGAGCTTCTAGGCCGGTTTTGGCAATATAGAGCGCATGATTCATAGTCTTAACTCCTTAAAATTAACGAACGGACAAGAGCGAGTCGGATTTTTGCGCGTGGTTTTTACTGGTTTCCATCATCTTGACCTGCAATTCATATTTACGTTGCAATGACAGCATTTCAACCAACGCTTCTGCACTGTTGACGTTACTGGTTTCTAAAGCACCACTCACCACGCTAATATTGGCCTGCCCCAACTCTGCGGCGCCTTCACGTAAGCGACTCAAACCATCCAAACCTTTATATAACTGCTGAACATCCGGCTCGACTAGGCGCAGACGATCCAAAACGACCAGCTGATTGCTTTGCCCATCCGCAGGCACAAATGACAAGGTGCCATCGTCGCCAATGGCAATGCTTTTATAGGGCGGCACATTCACCGGCACACCGGCTTCATTCAGAATGGGGTGACCCGCAACGGTGACCAAATCGCCATTTTCCAATACTTGTAAACTGGCCGTACGAACATAGGCTTCATCACCGCGTGGCGTTTGAATCGCCATAAAACCGCGATTGTGCGTCACCACATCCAAATCCCGCCCTGTCACTTTTATGGCACCGGCAGAATAATCGGTCGCGGGTCTCTCATCCAATGCATAGGCTCGGCTGTGTTGTCCAGGCCCTTCCACATGCTGAGCGCGGAAAATATTGAAATCTTTTTTAAAACCGTCGGTATTGGCATTGGCAAGGTTATTCGTATTATTGGCTTGGGCAAACATCACCTCTTTGGCCCCACTCATGGCGACATATAACATCCGATCCATCTTGTTGCTCCTTAGACTGGCGACACGATGCGTCAGTATTGAAAAGATTAAAGCAAGCGCCTTTGCGGTTAACCTTAGCAGGCACCGTGCCAACTTATAGAAGAGAAGTGACAAACAAAAAAGCCGGCAGAAATTGCCGGCTCGATTGCTCGCTTTAACATTATTAAAGCTGAAGTATCGTCTGCGTTAACTGCTGCGAGGTTGAGATAACCTGTGCAGAGGCTTGGTAAGTACGTTGCGTCTGAATCATATTGACCAACTCGCCCGCCACATCCACATTGGAATATTCCAAAGAACCCGCATTAATTGAGCCAAAGCCGGCATTCTGAGGGGTTCCTAATTGCACAGTTCCAGACCCAAAGGATTCTGCATAGGTTTGACCGCCCAATTTGGTCATGGCATTTTTATCGGTAAAATTCGCCAGGGCAATCTGGGCGACCGGTACCGAACGGCCATTTGAATAACGCGCTTCAATCACTCCGTCCAAACCGGTATTCAAACCAATCAAGTCCCCAGTTGAATACCCATTTTGCGTCACGCCTCGTAGGTTATTAGAGCCAGCAAATTGCGTCATATCGTTAAAATCCAACGAAATTTGGAAGTTATTGGCTACCGTGGTTGGGCCACCCAGTGGATCGGTTGCCCCAGTGAGCGGATTATCAATTACAAAATTCAAAGTTGGTTGGCCAGAGGTAGGCGTTCCGACTTTGGTCCAGCCAGCGACATCGCTTAAATCGACAGCAAGGTCATCGGTTAGCGCAGCATTAAGCAAATCTTTATTCGCTGCGCCCGTTGCCAGATTAGGGTCGCCTGCTGCCGCTTTATAATCGACAGGTTGATAGGCCCCTAAATATTGACCATTGGTGTCAAAACGCAACTCATAAACTTGGCCAGCGGCTTGAACCCCAGCCCCGTTATCGGGTTTTGGCGTGCCGTCTGGGTTGGCTAAATGGCCGGTAATCTTACCTTGCGCATCCGTTACGGTATATTGCACCAACCAAGAGGTGTATTTGACACCCGCGCCCGGAGCGACCAGATCGCCATCCGCATTGGTCGCTGAAGCGGCTTGATCGACGACATCACGCTTATAGTAAGAAACATTCAAGCTGTGCTCACCACCCAAGCTATCGTAGATGGGTTTTTTGGTCGTAAAATCAGGGAAGCCTGCATAAGGCCCCGCAAGCGCTTCTGGGAACAGTAACTGCTGCAAGCTGCCGGTTGATCCAACCGAGCTGTCGGTTGCAGCGGTACCATCATTAATCCCACCTAGGTCAAAATTCACGCCCACTTCGCCATTCAAGTTGATATCAAATTTCATTTCATCGGTGGCTTTCGGTGTTTTATTTAATTCATCTAAATCGATTGACGACAAACTCGTATCGAACACCGGATTGGTCTCTGTTGACAGGGTTGAGTTTAAGTTATACCCCAAAACCTTGTTCCCACCTTGATCCGTGAGAAAACCGTCTTTATCCAGTTTAAAAGAGCCGTTTCGAGTATAGATGTTGTCATAACGACCGCTGATGTCTTGCAGCACAAAAAAGCCTTCGCCATCAATCGCCATATCCAATTCACGACCAGTGCCTGCAATCGTGCCTTGACTGAAATCTTGGGTAATTGAATCAACGCGCACCCCATTTCCTGGTGACGTTTGCGCGCCTGAGAAAAGATCGGCAAATTCCGCACGCGAGCTTTTAAAGCCAACCGTCTGGGAGTTCGCCAGGTTATTCGAAATCACTCCCAAACCGTTTGAAGCTGCGTTAATTCCACTCAGTGCGTTTAAGTCGTAAGCGACACCCATGATGTTTCTCCTTGTGTGTGCAAGACCTCAGTTTCACGCTGAGGCCGTAAAATTGCGAAATTTGTAAATTGAATCTTAAAGAGTGTTAAGCAATTGCAAGGCCAAGTTTTACCGTTTTAACCGTTTAGCCGCTAATTTCACGAACCTTATCCATACCAACCCTTTCACCGGTAGCAAGGGTCACGGTAACCGAGCTGTCACTGTTGATAGCAACCGCATTGACTCGCGATGGCACAATGGTTTCAATCATCTGAATTTCGCCATTTTCATCGGTACCGTAAGCGGTCAGGCTATAAACCCCAGAAGGATTCAGGATGCCATTTTCACTTTTTCCATCCCAATTCAAGCCCTTTTCGCCTGCCGCCAAATCATCTAAAAACAACTGTTTGACCATTCCGCTGCTATCGCCAATCACCACAGATACATCCTTAAGTGGCTGAGTCAAGTTCAAACGAAACGGCGAAGTCGTGCCAGCAGTGTGCGAGAAATCATTGCCGCTTACTTGGACATTTTTGCCGATCATCGATGCGGCTTGCATGGTTTGCATACTCTGAAAGCTGCTGGTCATTGCCAGAATCGATTCATTCATTTTGACAGTCGCTTCCAGCTGACTCATTTGGGTTAAATCGGTGACAAAATTAGTAGGATCCATCGGTTTGGAAGGGTCTTGATTTTGCAACTGTATCGTCAGCAAACGCAAAAAATCTTGTTGCCCCATCACTTGGCTCGGTGCCGCCGCTTTGCTGTTGCCAGCTTGCTGCATGGCTTTGAGATAGTCACCGTTTTTTTCGGTCGTAATGCTAAAGTCTGCCATTGAGAGAATCTCCTAAAAATGTGGGTTATTTACCCAGCTGAATGGTACGCAGCAGAAGCTGCTTGGAGGTATTCATTACCTCAATATTGCTCTCATAAGAACGCGATGCCGAAAGCATATTTGCCATCTCCTCGACGATATTGACGTTTGGCCGGAAAATGTACCCCTCGTCATTTGCCATCGGGTGGTTCGGGTTGTACTCCATCGGCAAAGGGGCTTGGCTCTCAATAATCTCCTTTACTCGCACACCGGATGCCGGTTGGTTGAGCGCATCTTCCATCAAGGTTGCAAATACCGGTTGTTTTGAACGATAGGTCTCTTGAGCATTCGAACTGACGCTGTCCACATTAGCCATATTCGATGCAATCGTGTTCAAACGCACGGTCTGCGCATGCATTCCCGTTGCGGAAATATCTAAAACTCTAAACAAAGACATGCTCTCTCCTTATCGGTTTACCATCATCGTATCTGAGCGCTTATTCACCGCGCAAAGCGCCACGAATTCCGCTGATGCGGCTGTCAATAAACTCTAAGGTCGCTTGATGCTGCATGGCATTTTCCATAAATTGCGCTTTTTCAATGTGCGCCTCAACCGTATTGCCATCCAGTGACGGCTGAGTCGGCAGGCGGTATTTCAAAAAATCTTGGGTACTTAAAAGCGTGTCACCCGCCAAATGACGGTGGCTGGTGGCCTGCATGGGTAAGCTTTCTTTGTGAAAAGCATCCTGCTGCAGGGCTAAGGCTGCACGAAAATCAATGTCGCGCGCTTTAAAATTAGGGGTATCGGCATTGGCCAAGTTGCTGGCCAAGATTTGCCCGCGCTGCGTGCGAACTTGCAAAGCGTGTTCGTGAATGCCAAAAATAGACTCTGCCATCGTTTTCTCCTGAAGCTGCGCTTGATAACGATTAGGGTACCTAAAAAAATTAAAGCAAAGGCGGTGCCAACTTGCGTTAAGCAGTCACAAGAAGCGGCTTGGGTAAAAAAGAGGTCATTGAATCTTCAATGCGGTAAAGATTGCCGCCGTAAACGTCTTTTACGGCAGCGGGGAAGAAAAAGGAAAGTGCATCTTACCAAGGCTTGACTCGGTCTCCAATTTGCACCAGCGCTTGATCGGCTTGCTGCGTCAGTGTGGCGACGACAAATTCGGCATGTACCGCCGTAACCCTGAGAAAAGCGCCCGGACGACGCTCATCGCCGAGCGTTCGTCCAGCAAACTGTACCGGCATGCCTAAGCGATGATGCACCGCTAAATCGTCGCCAACCTGCACGCCACTTTGATTATTAAGCAGCAAATAATAATTGCCATCGCGAATCTCAACCACTTCACCTTCAAGCGGTTGACACCGTAGCTGTTGCTGGACTGCGGCCACTTGTTGATTCAGGAGTTGATCAAAGGCTTGACCAGTCTCGGTGGCAAAAAAACCACTGGTAGCAAAGGGACGTTCTCGTCCAACGCGAGTCTTGCCATGCACCTCTAATCCCTGGCGCTGTTGATGCAACAATTGGGCATTTAATGCATCGACCAAGTACCAGTCCAGTTCAATAAAGCGCTGGTCAGCAGCCAGTTGCCAATCGTAGAAACGCTTGAGTTGATTGCCCAAACCGTTATCTGGCATTGTCGCCTGCGCAGAACGTAACACCGTTAGCAGAATAAATTGCGCGCCTGTTTGGTTGTACAGATCTTGCAATAAGGCTGGATTCAAATTCGGTGCAATGGTCAGATTGGGTTGCAAATCAATTTGTTGTCCTAACAAGCCTAAATTTTGCTGGCCGGCATTCGCCAAGCGTCTTTGCAGTTCTAAGGTAAAACCATTGACCAAATTGCTTAAATCGTTGCTACCCGCGATATCTTCAACCGCTAAGGGGGCAATCAAAACTTTCGGACTGTATTGACGGCCAAATAAATCTGGGCACTGGTTCGCTTCACTCCCTAAACACACTTCGAGTTCAACTTCATACAACAAAGGGCCGGTTTTCGTTTGACCAAAACGATCTTCAGCCTCTTCAAGCCCTGCTCGCAACACCGTGTAATTTTTAACCCGTGCACGACTGACAAATCGTGAAGTCTCCCGAGTCAGCGTGTGATTTTGCATGGTAATGTCGCTGTTGACAGACAGGTCACGCTGCATGGTTGCGTTTTTTAACGCATCACGAATTGCCATTTTTTCAGCAAAACGTTCATCCCCTGCCTCAACCGAGGCGCGCCCAAGGCTGCGGACACAATCCGTTTTGGCGATTGGAGAACGCATAGCTTGCTTTTGGACCTTTACGTCTGCCAGCGGCTTGTTTTCCAGACGGGGTTGGGCAATACACCGCCCTTCAGCGTCATATTGGTACTCAACACCTGGCAGACACTTTTGTGAGCTTTGGACGCTGCGTGACTCTGTTTCAAATAAATCCGGAAAATCGTCTGCTTGCACCCCCTGACTTAGACCCAAAAAAATGATCGAAAGACTCAAATACCCTAGCCAAACCAAGGGAGCTCGAAAATACAGAGACCAATGAAAAATTGAACACATCTAGACGACACTCCTGTAAGCTCAAACGCCCGGTGCCGATAGGGTAGCGGTCACTTGTTCAATTCGTGACACAATCACCCGCGCCAACTGATCCGAATGCCATTTGGAAATAAAAACATTGGCCCCGACTTTTTCGGTTAGTTTGTCATTAAACCCCCCGCTGAGCGAAGAGTTCAGCACCACATACATTGATTTCAAACGCTCGTCCTTACGAATGCTGGAGGTCAGGGTATATCCATCCATTTCGGGCATTTCAATATCAGAAATCACCATCAATACTCGCTCACTGAGTGGCGGTCCCATACCCTGTTCGGCCTCTTGCGCCCACTTTTGCAACATCTCAAGAGCACGCTTGCCGTTATTCACAATTTTGCTGGCAATGCCCATGCTGTCCAAAATGGTTTTAAGCTGATTGCGCGCAACCGCAGAATCATCTGCGCAGAGAATAAAGTAGTTTTTGCCTTGGGTTTTACTTAGGTTTTGTCGAATAAAATCTTCTGAAACATCACTCTTACTGCCCGACACCTCGACCAACACTTTTTCCACATCCACAATTTCGACCAACTGTTCTTGAGCACGGGTTATACCCGTCAAATAGTTGACGTTTTGCAATGTTTCTGGCGGCGGTAAAATGTCCTCCCAACGCAGATGAACAATCCGATCGACATTCTCAACTAAGAAACCTTGAATCGAGCTGTTAAACTCGGTGACGATGGTTAAGCTTTCCGCATATTTTTCAGGGTCGATTGCCGGTAAATCCAAAGCTTTAGCCAAATCAATCATCGGCATGGTTTGGCCACGAATGTCTGAGACGCCAACAATTCTTGGATCCGATTTGGGCACGGGTGAAATGGCAGGTGTGCGAATGACTTCGCGAACTTTAAAAACATTGATGCCAAACAACTGCTTGCCGCGTATGGTGAACAGCAACAATTCCATCCGGTTCATACCGGCCAAGCTGGTACGCTGATCGACGCCTTTTAAAAAGTTCGCCATTTTTTTCTCCTGTCTTTGTCGCCTGCAGCGGTAGTGGCGTGCAATTTGCCAAATGCCCAGCATCGAGGCACAATAAAAACCCTGTCTTAACCCATTTTCTGTTTTTAAAAGGGTCTTATGCCGTACTTGCTCTTAGCGCGCTTTTTTCACGATGATTGCCTCTTTTTCAGACCCAACGTCTGGATGGCCGTTTTGCTGCTTTTCAGCTCTGGGACTGCCTTAGCACAAACTCAATCCTTTCAATCAGCCGAGCAAATTCACCAAAAGTTATTGAACTATCTCAAACAAAAAGTGGCAAAGCAAGAAGCTCACCAACAACTCTATGAACCCGAATTTGAACTACGCGCACTCAGTGAAACCCTTAAGTTGCCGGCCTGTCAGACCGAACTCCAAATTCACGACCGCAATCCGGATGCTTATGCTGGACGCATGACACTTGGCGTAAGTTGTGATTCACCCAAATGGCAAGTGTACATTCCTGCTAACGTCAACGGAAAAATAAACGTTGTCATGACTCGTCGTGCCGTTTTGAAGAACACCGCCTTAACGGCAGAGGACTTACAGGAAGTGCTGATTCCTTATCGTCAAGAACCGGCGCAAAGCGTGCATTCAATTACCACTGCGATTGGAATGCGTACCAAGCGCGCACTTGGTGCACAAACCATTCTTAAGATTCGTGATTTGCAACCGCCTTATTGGGTGTTTAAACAGCAGAAAGTGACTATCATCACCCATTTCGGCGCTGTTGAAGTGCGCACTTCAGGGACGGCTTTAGAAAATGGTGTCAAAGAACAACAGGTGGAGATCATTAATAACCAATCGCAAAAAACCCTTAAAGGCATAGTTATTGCTCCAAACACGGTCTATATTCCTTGATGCGCTTTCTTCCATCGCCAAGATTCTTTAGAATGCGAGCTTGGTAGATTTAATCGCAACGAGTAAAATTTTTTTAAATTCGGCTCAAGTTCTTTTTTTCTTTGCCGTTACAGCGTTTATGGAAAACTAAAGTGGCCACCTTGATTATAACTTGGCCCATTCATTTAGAAGAGGCACTCAAAATGGACATCAAAAACCTCAATTCACCCGCTGTAAATACTCGCACCAGCGAACTGAATAAAAGCAGCCTGACAGACCCTGCAAATCCAGCGGCAGTCAACACTGGCAAAACCGACGATGTGCAGGACCGTGTTACCCTAACAGACATGCAAGGCCAGTTACGTGCCCTTGAGCAGAAAGCTCAGGGAGTCCCTGACGGTCACCAAGAGCGAATTGCTCAGCTACGTGATGCCATCAATAATGGCAGCTACCAAGTGAACGCACAAAAGATTGCCGATCGTTTGCTGCAGACAGAAACGCTTTTTTTCCGCTTGTAACCTAAGAGAATGCTGCCCTTGACTGCTCGCCCCTCTGACAAAGTGATTGACGATTTCGTCCAGCATCTAACTCCGCATTTAGAGGCCTTTTTAGGGGCACTGGAACAAGAAGCGACACATTTGCGGACAGGATCGGCAGAACAATTGCAACAAATCAGCTTACAAAAACAGCGCTTGGCCGAAGAGATTGAACGGCAGCGTCAACTTTGGGGCGAAACCTACCCAGAACACCCACTTGAGCTGAATTCATTATTGGCTTTCGCGCAAGCCTCAGCCCTGCCACCCGATCTGGCAACACAGATTCAACATTTGCATTCGCTTATAGAGCGTTGCTACCAGCTTAATCAAACCAATGGCGTTACTATTCAAAGTTTGAATAACATCAATCAACATCTTCTGCAGCTCTACACTGGCCAAACCAAAACCCCTGATCTGTACACATCTCGTGGCGCCACAAAGAAAGGGACAAACCCTCTGCGCATTCCGCTCGGAAAAGCCTGATTATCGTTGAAACGGCCCAATACTTGCTTTTCAAATCCGTAGAAATCCGTAAACTAACCACTAAGTGCAAAAGGCTTGATGAATCGTCAGCACCGTCTGTCGTTACAACCTATTTTTGCACCTTGGTCGATGAATTCAAAAGAGAGCAACCAGCATGAGCCAAGCCGGGCAAAGATCCTATTTTCGTATTGATGTTAATCTCCGCTGCAGCTATCGCATCATCCCGGCTGAGCGCTTAGCGCAAACCCCTTTTCCAGAGAGCACCAAAGCCAGTTATATTGAATCGCAGATGATGCAAGACTTTTCCGATCTTGATCAGCAAATTCAGCAAGCGATTGGCGCCATTCAAGAACGCAGTGAATTGTTGGCCAATGCGTTAAATGCCTTGAATCGTAAATTGAATTTTTTAATCGAAACCATGGACACAACACAGATTGCGAAAGCCATCCCTGTTCGCTCAGTGAATTTAAGCGGCAATGGCATTGCACTCGACATCGCAGGGCCTATCCACCCTGAAGACAAGGTCGATTTGTTAATGCAACCCTTGGAAAACGAAGCGCCGATTTTGGTTCGCGCCAGCGTGATTACGACCCAGCCTGCTCAGGATGGTCAGCGTCAGCGAGTCGCTCTGCAGTACGATAACTTAAGCGAAGAAGACCGGCGAAAATTGATTTTCTTTATTCAGGCAAAAGAAATTGAATTGGCGCGTGGCAATAAATCCTAAGAGGCATTAAATTTTAGAGAAACCTCCAATTCGAAGATTTGGTTGCCATACATTTTGTGCAAGGTGCAGTCTATTAAACAGAGCTTTACTAAAGCCAAGCCTTTCTTTCAGGCTCGATTCACAAAATCCTTATCTGCTTAATGACCCAAGACGTGAATAATCAAACGACGGCAGCCTCTTAGGGATAAGCGTAACGCTTATCTCCCTGCTTTTTTGCCGGCTCTTCGGCTGCTTTTGGTTTTTGTAACTGCTGATCCAAACCTTGTACTTTACGCTCAAGCAGCTGAATTCGATTATCCGTCTCTTGCCACTGTTGATGCTGTTGCTGCTGCGTTTCTTTAAGCTGCCCTAAGGCCTGATCTTGCTTACCGTTTTGGGTTTCTAGCACGCGAACCCTTGTGCTGATACTGGCCGCAACCGCAACCCCTTCAAACACGACCAATGCACTGAATACCGCAATTTGTAAAGTGGACTTTTGCATATAACACCTCTGACTCACCCACTATTGAAAAGTGCGAACTTGATAAAGGCTCTCCGCATCGGCGGCAGCGGAATCCTCAAGTGTGTAAACAAATGCCTTTTCAAAAAACGCTTTATCAACGTACACTTCAAGAACCGTTTCATAGTTATCATCTGCCATGGGCGTAACACTGACAACGCGAGCACCACGCACCACGGCATTAATCCGCGCCCGGAAAGAGTCATTTTTGGCGGTCAGTGTCGAAACCGAGGTATTACTGTCAATTTGGATGCCAGAAATTTGTTCAGCCAAAGCGCGATAAGCGTCTAATTTAGAGGCGCGAATGGCCATTAAACGACGTTGTCCCGGCGTATAGTTGGCAAAAGTACTTTCTGCACCATAACCAATTCCGCTGATTTTGATGAGCTCCGATTTCTGTGTTTCTGGCGCAGCAGGTGCTGAAACCATCTTTGTCACTGGATTTGAATCGGACTGTGAACAACAATCTTGTGTTTGTGTATCTGCGGTTTTAGGCGCTGAGGTACATCCGACTGCGCCTAACGCCAAGGTCGATACCAAACTGGCTAATAAAAATGACTTTTTCATATTAAGTCTCCTTGTAAGTTTGCCATACGAATTGATATAACGGCTTCTCAGCCAAATCATTAACTAAAAAATCATTCAGACACGGTGCGGTGAGCGGGTTCGTTCAAATAACGGCGTTGACCGGCGTTTTCTGCTTCAGGTTGATTGCTATCGCGGTAATAATTTGGCACCTGAACATAGGGACCGCGATCTCGCTCATAACCCAATTGCTCCACCAAATGAATCGACTGCTGCTTGACCCAAGGAATTGGTTTTTGACTGCATCCCGCTAAAGCCAACCCTGCCAAGATGGTAAAAAGTTTGCGCACCATACTCAACGCTCCTCATGGATAAGAATCGGTTATTCCCTGGTTTTCAAACCGATTATCCGGCGTTTGATAACGATATTGGCTTTGCTCTTTTTGTCGCTTGGTGGCATCGGCTTGGCTCTGTGCTTGCTGCTGAGCGTCAAGACGACGCTTTTCAGCTAACAATTGTTGCTTTTCAACCTCTTTAACCGATTGCAAAAGTTGCAGCTGCTGCGCGGTTAATTGCACCAATTGCTGACGCATTTGATCGACAGTGGTCTGCGTTTTCGTTAAACGATAACCCAAGCCGTCAATTTTTTTCAGCCACTGAGAATTTTGATCGGTGTTGCTAGAAGCCACCGGCGTCATGCTTACCGCTTTGGCACTCTCGGTTTTACTCGATGTGAGCGCGATGGGGGCTGAGGCAACCGGCGAAACCACGCTTGCCTTACTGCGTTCAGCCAGATCGGTACTGAGCTGCTCTAACTGAAAATTTAACGCATCCAGTTTTTTTTCAACCGCTTGCAACTGTGTTTGTAAACCATTACCCAGTGCCAAACTCTGTTCACTGGCGGCTTGCAGACTTTGCAAACTTGACAGGCTCTCTTCGTTATTGGCCGCCGGTTGGCTTGATAACGCCGCCCAGATGCCCACGCCAATGGCGATCAACATCAACCCAATCAAGACGGTTCCAAATAGAATAATTACTTTTTTAATAGCATCCATTTCTGCCCCCGATGCGGCTTTGCGAGCGGATTGATTTTTCAAGGTTCGTTCATTAAGAAGCGCGGTAAATGCGTCGTCGGAATTTTCCTGCTCGACCGCCAAATCTTCGCTCGCCTGAGCGTTTGTGTTTTGTGAAATTTGAGTGATCTGGTCAAAAGGATCATCAATCTTCGCTGCTGCAAGGGCTTGTTTGGACGGCGGCTTATTGTCGAGTGGCATTGATTCACTTAATGCCATGGTGCGCTCAAGAGGATCAACGTCTAAACTCTCTAGGTCGGCAAGACGAGCGTTCTCGTCAAAACGCGACGCTTCAATCTCCGTTTCTACCGACCCAGGATTGGGTTGGGTGCCCTTCTGAACACCGGGAACTGAAGGCGAACTCGACGCTTCGACAGCGGGTTTGCGCGGCGCAGACTCAAAGTCATTCGAAAAACTTTGTAAATCCAGGCCAGCACCTTTTTCCGCCTCATCCAAAAGCGCATCAATGCTGTCTAGATCATTGGGATCAATTACGTCGTTGGGGCTGGCCACAGTTGCATCCTTAATCAAAACTCCCGTTACGGGGTGGTCAGAGGCTGCACCTTACCTGAGTCTAAACGATAAACAGAAGGCAAAAGTACAAAGGCTCCGGCTGGTTGAGTTTGCACT
Source organism: Thiotrichales bacterium (assembly GCA_016936535.1). Classification (GTDB taxonomy): domain Bacteria; phylum Pseudomonadota; class Gammaproteobacteria; order Thiomicrospirales; family Thiomicrospiraceae; genus Thiomicrorhabdus. The sequence continues at coordinate 219,953 of JAFGXP010000017.1, forward strand.
TGCCCAACTTGGGTCTGAATCAACCAAGTTTGTTGATTCCATTTTTCGGCATAAGGCAAAATTTCAACCGCTGCCGTACCCAAAGCATAAAAGATGCCATTTTCAGTTTCGGGCCTAAGATTTGTAGTTTGCTGATAGGCGTGAAAGAGGTAATCCGGCAAAAACGCCTCGGTATTTTGCCAATCCACGCGATGTAAGGTGAGATCGCTGAGCTTGGGAGCTTGTGGGCTGTACCAAATATGCGTTAAATTTTCGCGCTGATAAAGTTGTAAATAAGGCGTGATTTGGACGGCCTCTTGTGCTGGCAGTAAACTGATCACCCCATCCAAATCTTGCCGCGCTCGTGCAGCGAACTCCAGCTTGCGGCCTAGATGTTTTTGTAAAACCGCAGCACGTCCGGCAGACTGATGCAATCCTAAACCTTGTTCCAAAGCCTGATCGACCCCTTTGCTTACCGACTGAACATCAAACTGTACGCCTTGGCTCTGCTGGTTATAGCGCTGTAAAACGTTCGATAAAGGCTGCGTTTTCTCATCTAGGTGCGCTAAAACCAACATCTGACGATGATTTTGACTTTCTAAGCGATTGATCAACCGTACCAAACCACCGCTGCGCGAAGGCGACAATGAACGTTCGTTACCCGCAAATGGCATGGGCGCGTCATTCAGAAAAAGAGTGGGCACGCCAGTCTGCATTTGATGCCAATCTTCTATCTGTTTTTTACGCAATGGACCGATGACGAGGTTAGGTTGATAGGTTTGCAAACGCTGCCATATTGCATAAACGCTAGACTCTGCTTGGGTATCAAATTTTAAGATTCGGCCACGAAATCCTAAGCGCTTCAGGCTCTCCTCAATGCCTTGAACCAACTCAGCCCCCACATTTCGGTAGGACCCACTTTGCGGCAAAACCAAAGCAATTACGGTATTCGGATCGGTAAGATTAATCTGAAAGGTCTGCATGGAACCGCCAAAATTGAAAAACTCCAATAGCTTTGGCAAGGCTCCTTTTTCCCCCGCTTCGGTCGCCGTTGATGTCGGGCCCAGTCTCTGGCGCAGCTGCTCATAGCGTGCCTGATATTGCGGAAGAACACCGGATTTTTCCAGCTGTTGCAAATGTTGACGCAAGCCATTTTGATCACCGTTTTTAACGGCCAATTCGGCACGCAAAATCAAAATTTCTTGATCAATCTGCTTTAGGGAAGCCTCCGCAGAATCGGTTGAGGTAGGTGCTGCAGGCCGAGTCGGCTTCTCTTCCCCAAAACCAAACAGCTCGCCTAAACTGAAGGCAAAACTTGCCGGTGTGTAGCTCAAAGCCAGAAGCAGTCCAATCATCGGTACTGAGTAGAAATTTGGCATCTTATCTCTCTGTTTAAGCCGCATTCCCTTCTTACTGTAAAGACTTAGCGGCAATTTCATACACATCTTTCGACACACCAGGACGCTGTAGAATTTGCTGCAACGCAGCTTGCATCATCGTCTGGCGCTGCACATCATAACGCTTCCAGTGGCTGAAAGGCGCCAATAAACGGGCGGCAATTTGTGGATTCAGTGCATCCAACTGCATAATTTGTTGAGCAACAAATTGATATCCCTCACCCTCAATTTGGTGAAAACCCTGCCAATTTAAACGCGCAAACACCCCAAGCAAACTGCGAGCACGGTTCGGATTTTTCAACGTAAAGTCGGCATGCTGCGATAAGGCTTTCACGCGCGACAAAGCGCTTGAACTCTGCGCCTCAGCCTGCAAGGCAAACCATTTATCAATCACCAAATTATCCCCTTGCCAACGTTGATAAAAATCGGCTAAGGCAGCTTCTGTCAGTGGATGATCATTTTGTAAAAGCACCCGCAAAGCGGCAAGCACATCGGTCATATTCTGCTGCGCTTGATATTGCGCCCAAACCCACTCTTGCTGGGCGGATAGGCAGCCAAGATACCCAAGTGCGCAATTTTTCAAAAGTCGCTGGGCAATCTGTACCTTGTCGTAAGCATAAACTTGCGCCGATTGATTACGCTGATACGCTTTCAGCCAGTGTTCCGCCAAGGCATCAGCTAAGGCTTGTTGTAACCAACGATGAGCTTGCGTTAGCGCATCAATCGGCACAATTACATAGTGCTCGGCGAGATAGCTGATGTCCGGTAAACTCAACGCCATGGCAACCAAGGCAGGATCTAACTGGGTATCCGAAAGCAATTGCCGAGCACTGTTTAACACCTGCTCCGGCAGCGCATAAGAGTGCGCTTGTTCAAGAGCAGATACTTTGTTTTGAATGGTCTGCAACAGCAAAGTTTGCATCGCTTCCCAGCGTACAAAACTGTCTTCATCTGCCGCAGCGAGCAGTGCTAATTCCGCCTCGGTATAGGCGTACTCTAACTTGACCGGCGCAGAAAATTGACGCAGTAATGACGGGATAGGAGCTGTTGCAAGATCTGTAAACACAAAATTTTGCTCAGCGAGCGTCATCTGCAAAATGGCATCGGTTGACGAACGCATTAACACTTGCTCGGCACACTCTGCCGCGGGCTTGAGCACCAAAGGCTCGCCTGCGGCACTCAATAGGCCAAAACCAATCGGTAACAACATTGGCTGGAAATCCACCGCATTCGGTAGCGATTGGCGACAACGCAGTGTCAATGTTTTGGCTGTAGAATCGTATTGACTCTCAATCTGTAATAACGGCGTTCCAGACTGCACATACCAATGATGCATCTGATCCAAATTCACCTGATTGGCATCCGCCATGGCTTGGCGAAAATCTTGCACAGTGACGGCTTGACCATCGTGTCGGGCAAAATAGAGATCCATTCCCTTACGAAACCCATCTCGGCCCAGTAAAGTCTGATAAAGCCTTACTACTTCCGCACCCTTTTCATACACGGTCATGGTGTAAAAGTTATTCATCTCGATATACGATTGCGGCTGAATCGGATGAGCCATTGGCCCAGCATCTTCTGGAAATTGATAAGCACGCAAATGCTTCACATCTTCAATCCGCTTCACCGCTGGCGAAAGCATGTCGGCAGTAAACTCTTGATCGCGGAATACGGTCAATCCTTCTTTTAAGGTCAATTGAAACCAATCACGACAGGTCACGCGATTTCCGGTCCAATTATGGAAATACTCGTGCGCAATGACCGCCTCAATACCCTCATAGTCGGTATCGGTAGCAGTTTGGGGGTTTGCCAAGACAAACTTGGAGTTAAAAACGTTTAAGCCCTTATTCTCCATGGCGCCCATATTAAAATCGTCCACCGCCACAATCATGTAACGGTCCAGATCGTAAATCAGACCAAAACGTTGCTCATCCCAACGCATTGCCCGTTTCAGCGAGGCCATAGCATGGGTGCACTTTTCTAAATTGCGGGCTTCAACGTAAATCTCTAATAGCACTTCTCGACCATCCGCTGTTGTAAACGTATCGGCCATTTTTTCAAGATTGCCCGCCACTAACGCAAACAAATAACAGGGCTTGTGAAAAGGATCGTGCCAGACCGCATAATGACGACCCTCCTCCATCTCACCCGATTCAATCAAATTTCCATTGGCAAGCAGAAAACGATTTTGTGCCTTATCGGCAATGATCTTGGTCGTAAATACTGAAAGCACATCCGGCCGATCAAAATAGTAAGTAATCTTACGGAACCCTTCTGCCTCACACTGAGTACAGTAATTACCGCTAGTGCGATACAGTCCCTCCAGCGCCGTATTCTGTTCGGGGTGAATCCAAGTGACGATTTCTAACTCAAATGCATGCTTTTCCGTTTCCAAGCTCAACCCAGTTTCATCTAGCTGACAGTCGGCCATCACTTCTTGGCCATCCAACCGAATCGATTCAAGCTGTAGATTTTCGCCATCCAGACGTAAAGCACCTGGAGCAAGGCGATGAATCTGCATCCGATTGATGACTCGCGTGTGCTCAGCCCTTAAGTCAAATTGCAAATAAACCGATTCAACCGAAAAAGCGCACGGCTGATACGCATTAAGAAGATGGACTTTAGGGGTTTGATTGGACATGAAAAACCTTTAGCGTATTTTAAAAAGATAAAAAAACCCCTCTTTCATTACGAAAGAGAGGTTTCTAGGGTCGTTAAGCAAGTGGAACTTACAGGTAGATTCAGCAAATAAACTCGCCTATCGCCGCAAGCGCGCATTCGCTTTAGCAGCTCATTAATAGTTAAATTCAGCGCGACGGTTTTTAGAAAAAGCCATTTCGTTTTTAGCTTCATCAACCGGCATATCTTCACCAAAACTAATGACATTGATACGGTTTGCACTGATACCCTGAGCCATTAGTGCATCCTTAACAGAAAGCGCGCGACGCTCACCCAAAGCCAGATTGTATTCACGTGAGCCACGCTCATCAGCGTGACCAGCAATAGTCACTCTAGCATCGGCATTTTGCGCCAAATATTCTGCATTCATTTTGACGATATCAAAGTATTCTGCACTGACATCTGAACGGTCGTAATCGAAATAAATTACCTTATCACGCAACATCGCTGCTGTCATAGATGAATTTTTAGCACCATTCAGGTCGCTAGCATTACGATTAGCGTTTGAATCGGCAGCACCGGTGCCCGTTGCATTTGCTCCTGTTTCAGTTGCTTTTGGTTCAAAATTATCAGCCACTTCAGGTGTTGCACTACATCCAACTAAAGCACTGCCAAGAAGCGCTGCTGCCAGCAATTTTGCATATTTTTTTGACATTAAAGTCCCCTTTGATTTGGTATTGGTTTGTTCTAAAAATTACGCAAACTATACCTGAATCAATTTTAAAAAATAAGCATTTGATTATGTTCTAGTAGAACGAAATTCACTCATCTAACAAAAAATTGATCCAAATCATTTTTTAAAAAACGCTGATGGGTTATGTCATTCTGCCTAACAATAAATTTCTCGATCAGTAAATAGAAGACAATTCTATAAAAGCTTGTTTTGCATTAAAAGCACTGTTTTCAAAGCATTTTAGCGATCAATCGTTTGCTTTTCGCATTCGTGATGCATGCCAATCACGTCCTGCAAACGATGCATATTATGGATAAAAACCTCTTTTTTCTTCCAAGTAACAATCTCATCCGCATGAAATTTGGCCAGAATTCGTGAAACCGTTTCAGGGGTTAGACCTAAGTAAACGGCCACATCACGATGGAGAATACTTAACCGAAACTCGGAACCTGCATAGCCGCGATGACGATGGCGCTCAGACATATTGTAAATAAATTGAGCTACCCGCTGATCTGCGTTACGCCGAATCAAAAGCTCTGAGTGCATACGACCATCCAAGACTTCTTTGCTAATCACATTTAAGATTTGCTGACTAAGATTTGGAATGTTTTCAGAAAGTTCGTTCAGTTTTTCAAAGGGCAAAGTACACACACTGGTGGTGTCCAGCGCCATGGCATTATATTGATGCATACGGCTTCCAAGAGCATCAATTCCAAGCACATCGCCTGGTAAATAAAAGCCATGGACAATTTCTTCGCCATTATCGGTAAACGAATACAACTTAATCACACCGGCGCGGATTGCAAAGAGGGCATTAAAACTGTCACCAGCCTGAAACAGATGGACTCCTTTTTTCAGAGGAGGGCGACGATCAACAATGTTGTCTAAACGCTCAACATCTTCGCGATTCAACCCAGTAGGGAAGCAGACTTTTTGCAGACCACAATTCTTACAACTGACATGGAAGCTTGACTTTACTTCTTTCATAGAACCGTCTTTTAATTATCCTTAATCAAGTTTTGATTGTAGCCGCTTTAACTCAATAAAGGATTACATTCGTTATTGCATTATCTTATTGAAGCATAAAGAATGACTAGAGTATGAAATCTTTCCTGTCGAATTTCATCGTGCGATCATCAAGTTTTTAAAGCGGTGAAATCTGTGACTACAATTTTATAACTGATTAAAATTTAATCAGTGCTTTAACACATTTGTGGCATCAAGCACTTTGACCACTTATTTCAGAATTACTCACAAAGTTATCCACAGTTTTTGTGGAAAACCCCGCCCCTAAATACCCAACCTAAAAAAAGCAATAAAAACAGTTTTTTAACTTAAATATCAATAACTTATAGAATAAAATTTATAAATATTTTTGTAGATAAATCGTCTTTTGAAAAACTTGTCAAGCAAATAAAACGATTTTATTCACTTTTCAATTTGTCAAGCCTAACGCGCTTTTTTTGTCGATAATTTGTACGAAATTGGCTTGTGCTAAAATAAGCAAACTTTTTTCACCTTGGGCAAAGAAGGACACGAAATGGCCAAAATTTTAGCAGTTGGTAATGCGGTTTTAGATACGATTCTGACGGTCGAAAGCCACCCAAAAGAAGATCATGAAGTAAGAGCACTGAGTCGCCATCATCAGCTCGGGGGAAACGTCAATAATACGCTCTATGTGCTCAAACAATTGGGACATGAAACCGCAATCTGCACGACTGCAGCTACCGATGCACAGGCCAAGCAGTTGCTGAATGGCATGCAAGCACGCGGGTTAGACTGCACCCATATCCAAAAGTTTATTCAAGGCAGCACTCCCCATTCGATTGTGACGCTTAACGCACACAACGGCAGCCGCACTATTGTTCATTTTCGTGACTTACCCGAAGTGAGCTTTGAGTTTTTCGCCAAAATCGAAATCGAAAACTACGAGTGGTTGCATTTTGAAGGGCGAAATATTGAAAATCTGCAAGGAATGCTCGCAATCTGCAAAACATTCTTAGACCAGCAGCCGATTTCTTTAGAAATCGAAAAACCGCGTGAAAACATTGAAAGCCTGTTTCACCAAGCCAATCTGCTGATTTTTTCCCACCATTACGCAACCGCCAAAGGTTTTCAGGATGGCGCAGCGCTGCTTAATGAAATGAGTAAACTCGCACCTAATAGTCAACTGGTTTGCACTTGGGGTGCCAAGGGCGTTTGGTATAAAGCCTTTAATGCACCGGTTGAACACTTGGCCGCCATTCCCGTTCATCCTGTTATTGATACTCTGGGAGCCGGTGATACGTTTAATGCCGGTTTGATTGATCAATTGGTGAGAGGAGCCAAATTAAGCGAAGCTTGTGCTTTTGCGAACACGCTCGCTGCACAAAAAATTCAACAGCAGGGATTGGATGCCATTCTAAGTCAAAAAACGCGCAACCAGCCGATTGCCAATTTAAAACAGCTTAGTAAGGCCAAAGCTACGGTAATCGAACTCAACAATCGAGGCAGCCTGATTTTAATTTTGCACAATGAAGAAGCTAAAGCCTATGAAAACAACTGCCCTCACCAGAACGTACCCTTAAACGAAGCTTATAAAATTGACGTTAACCCGTTTGAAAATACTTTAAAGTGTTCTGTGCATGACGCTTTTTTTCGGATTGAAGATGGGGAATGTATTGAAGGACCTTGCTGGGGAGAACATCTAACGCCTGTCAAGATCCGAGTCGATGATCAAGGTAACATTTATTTGTTATAGGCAATCAAAAAAGAGAACTGCCCGCCAGAAGCCGAACAAACTTTCTGGCGAGCAATAGGAAACGTCAAAAAAACGTTCAATTATCCGGTTTCAGCTGACGCTGGCGGAAGGCTTCGTAGAGTGTCACGCCTGCGGCGACGGAGACATTTAAACTTTCAACCGCGCCCATCATCGGAATAGCGACGACATGATCACAGGCTTCGCGGGTTAAGCGTCGTAGCCCCGTACCTTCCGCCCCTAAAACCAAGGCAATGGGTCCGTTAAAATCATGTTGATAAAGCGTTTTATCTGTCTCACCGGCCAAACCAATTACCCAAACGCCCTGTTCTTGCAAGCTTTTAAGACTGCGAACAAGGTTAGTCACCACAACAATTTTAACCGTTTCTGCGGCACCGCACGCCACCTTGCGCACCGTGGCATTGACTCCAACCGATTGATTCTTGGGAATCACAACAGCCGTTACACCAACCGCATCCGCTGTGCGTAAAATGGCGCCAAGATTATGTGGATCTTGTACTTCGTCCAAAAAAACAAACAACGGATTCGTGGTCTGTTCTGCCAATTGCAGCAGATCAGGTTCACTTAAATCTTTTTGCTTTTCAACCCAAGCCATGACCCCTTGATGATTGCCATCCACTGTATTGAAGGCGCTTTTGGCGACTAATTCAACCGGTAAATCTAGGGCGCGAGCTTGATCAAGCAGCGCCTGTTGCCGAGGATTGAAGCGCCCTTTCATCACACATAATTTAAAAACCGACTGCGGGGCTTGTTTAATAAAACGCTCAACCGCATGCAACCCGTAAATCAGTTCCTGTTTCACGCATTCGCCTTTGGTTTACCACCTTTCGGACCGCGTTTTTTACGATAGAAACGCTTTTTACGCGGTTTTTTCAGATCATCACTGGTTTCAGAACTGGCATCTTGTCCCAAATCTTCCTCATCCACATCATTCTCAATTGACTCGATGGAATCGCCCAGACTTTCGATAAAACGCAAATCGACTTTACGCTCATCCAAATTAACCTGAGCCACCTGAACGCGAATGCGATCCCCCAGACGATAAACCTTACCAGTACGCTCCCCTTTTAGGCAGTGGCGTGCATTGTCGTAATGGAAATAATCATCACCGAGTTCGGTAATGTGAACCAAACCTTCGACATACAATGGATCCAGCTCCACAAACAAGCCGAAATTTGTCGCCGCGGTAATCACAGCTTCGTATTCCTGCCCTAAACGGTGCGACAAAAACTCGCATTTTAAGAAGGTTTCGGCATCACGAGTGGCTTCATCAGCGCGACGTTCGGTATCCGAACAATGCTGACCCATTTCCACCATTTTAAGTTCATCATAAGCAAAATTTTCAACCGGCATTTTGCTCCAAACATGACGAATGGCGCGGTGCACAAGCA
>JAFGXP010000018.1 GCA_016936535.1 Thiotrichales bacterium
TTCCCCACGCCCGTGGGGGTGTTTCTCTGGGCATCGGTGTTTTTAAGCAACTCGCCTTGTCTTCCCCACGCCCGTGGGGGTGTTTCTAATGGCATTCAGCATTAGAGATTGGGAAATTGGTCTTCCCCACGCCCGTGGGGGTGTTTCCATCGTTTAGATGGATGCGAAATTTACTCACCTGTCTTCCCCACGCCCGTGGGGGTGTTTCTCTATCTTTCTTCTGATACTGAGCAGAACAACGGTCTTCCCCACGCCCGTGGGGGTGTTTCTGTGAGAGTAAGAAAGCAATTTTGGTCATGCATGTCTTCCCCACGCCCGTGGGGGTGTTTCCATCGCAGTATGGGCAAAAGACATCGAGCTCGCGTCTTCCCCACGCCCGTGGGGGTGTTTCTCGCAGATAGAATTCGGGGGGCCATGGATAGAAGTCTTCCCCACGCCCGTGGGGGTGTTTCCTTCAAAGTCAGCCTGTAGTAATTCCCATTGACGTCTTCCCCACGCCCGTGGGGGTGTTTCCTCTTTTAGCGTAATCTTACCTATGTCTCCAGCGTCTTCCCCACGCCCGTGGGGGTGTTTCCGGTCACAGGATTTACACAAGCAAGTCACTACAGTCTTCCCCACGCCCGTGGGGGTGTTTCTGTGGAAGTGTGCTTTAGGGGTGGTGCTGGGGGGTCTTCCCCACGCCCGTGGGGGTGTTTCCTTTAAAGGGGCTTGGGCGGCTTAGAAATCTGCATTACCTTATTATGATCAGTAAAGTCATTTTATCCGTATATGCAGATATATAAAGATTGGTCTTAAATCCTAAGTAAACAGGGGACAAGTCTTGTTTCGTTATTCCAAGAATTTTGTCTTTTTTTGTTTTTTGCGTTTTTGCCATTTGAAGTAGAAATGTACGCCAAAGTGGGCGGCGATTAAGACGATAGCGGCGATCATCCCGATGGTGCCGATGTGTTCAATCCACATAATGAATTTGCTCCTTTTTAAGGTAAGTTTTTGAATGATTGGAGGATTTTAGCTGGATTACGTTATAATTTGGCCCATTTTTGATTGGGAAAGTAAGGAGTGTTCATGAATCCAAGTCAGCCTTTTGATTGGCGAACTTATAAAGTTGAAACCTTGTCGGGGATTACGGTTGCTTTGGCTTTGGTGCCCGAGGCGGTGGCTTTTGCCTTTGTGGCAGGGGTGCATCCGTTGGTGGGTCTTTATGCGGCGGTGATTGTTGGCATGATTACCGCTGTTTTTGGTGGTCGTCCGGGGATGATTACGGCCGCAGCGGGTTCGCTGGCGGTGGTGATGATGCATTTAGTGATGGAGCATGGTGCGGCTTACTTGTTTCTTGCGGTCATTATGATGGGTATTTTTCAGATTATTATCGGGATAATGAAGTGGGGGCGCTTTATTCGCATGGTGCCGACTTCGGTCATGCTCGGTTTTGTGAACGGATTAGCGCTCATTATTTTGTTTGCGCAGTTTAGCCAATTTAAGGATACAGAGGGTCAGTGGCTGAGCGGGGATGCTTTGACCATGATGGTGGCGATTATTGCGGCGACTCTCGCAATTATTTATCTGTTGCCCAAATTAACCAAGGCGGTGCCTTCGGCTTTGGCCGCGATTGTGTTGGTGGCTGCTGCGGTTGCCTTTTTTGATTTGAACGCGATTACCGTTGGCGATAAAGCCGAGGTGTCTGGTACCTTAAGCTCGTTGATTTTTGGGGATGGTACCGAGGGCGGTTTTCAAGGGTTAAGTTGGTTTTTGAGTTTGCCGGAGGGGTTTTGGTCGTGGCAAACCTTGTGGATTGTTCTGCCTTATGCATTGATTTTGACCATTATTGGTTCGGTTGAGTCTTTATTGACCATGACGTTAATTGATGATTTAACGCAAACGCGCGGTAAAGCCAACAAAGAGTGTATTGCGTTGGGCTCGGCGAACTGTGTGGCCGGTTCTTTTGGCACCATGGGAGGGTGTGCGTTAATTGGTCAGTCGATGATTAATGTAAAATCTGGAGGTACCGGTCGCTTGTCGGGCATTACGGCTGCGTTTGGTTTGTTGGTAATGATTGTCGCGATTTCACCTTTAATTGAGATGGTGCCGATTGGGGCTTTAGTAGGATTGATGTTTTTTGTGGTCATTGCCACTTTTAACTGGTCTAGCTTACAAATCATGCGCGGTATGACCAAGGCCGATGCGTTTGTGGTGGTGTTGGTCACGGGCTTAACGGTGATTTTTGATTTGGCGATTGCGGTGATGGCTGGAGTCATTATTGCTGCGCTGGTCTTTGCTTGGGAACACGCGCAGCGAATTTTTATTCGCGTTACTGAGCAAGAGGTTGAAGGGAAACGGGTCAAGATTTATCAGGTACAAGGACCACTGTTTTTTGCATCGGCGCAAAATTTTATTGACCATTTTGATCCAAAAACAGACCCAGAATGCGTGCAAATTGACTTTATGTATTCGCGTGTGTATGACCATACCGGTATTGAGGCGATTGAAGGTTTAACGCAAAAATACAAAGCGGCAGGTAAGAAATTAACGCTTAAGCACCTGAGTCCGGAGTGTCAGACATTGCTGCATAATGCACGAGATTTAATTGAAATCAATGTGTCGGAAGATCCGCATTATCACGTGTCCATGAGCGGCAAAAATTAATCTAACGTATCAATTTACGAACCCGCCGTGTGCCTACTGGCTTGTGCAGCTTACCGATAACGCGCTTTGTTGCCGAGCTGGATAAGCAAAACCGCTGTGTTCGATTTGACCTAGAGGCTTTGTTGCCCTTGCCCTGAAAGCAGCCTTGTTGATTTGAGTTGTCAACAGGGCTTTTTTTGTATCCGCATTATTGCGAGTCAAAATTGAACTGCTTATTCTGGTTGCAGAATTTAAGCTTGTGTCTATAACGGATCACTTTATGAAACACTCTTTTACGATTTCGATTGGTTTATTGCTGTTGCTGATTGTGTGGATGGCTCTTGGGAATCCGTCTGGGCATCAATCGACGGCGGTTGTTGTTCAGAAAAAGCCCTTGGTTACCGTTGAGGTAGTGCCTTCGCAAGCGCAATTAGTGACCAGTTCAATCCAGGCTTATGGCGATCTATTGCCGATTCGCTCTACTCAAGTGTTGGCGGAAACTTACGGTAAAGTCGAAACGTTCATGGTGGAAAAAGGTGAGCGAGTTGAAGCGGCGCAGCTTTTGGTAAAGCTAAGTATCGAAGACCGTGCGGCCATGCTTAAACAGGCAAAAGCCAAAACCTTGGAAGCGAAGAATCGTTATGAGGCGAACCAAAACCTGAAAAGCAAAGGCTTTAGCGCACAGATGCAGATTGATGAGTTTTTAGCTTCTTATGAAGCGGCCAAAGCCGCTCAAGAAATCCTACAGCAAGAGATTGAACAACTTTCGGTGCGAGCGCCATTTTCGGGCATTATTGCGGAAAAAAGGGTCGAGCAGGGCGACTATATTTTTAAAGGTAATCCTTTGTTTAAATTGATTGATACGTCGTCAATGTTGGCGCGCGTCTCGGTGGCGCAGACGCAATACCCTTATCTTAAACTTGGTAATCCAGTCGAGGTGGTTTTGGCAACCGGACAAAAATTGCAGGGAATCCTTCATTTTATTGCCCCCGAAGCCGACGAAAACACCAAAACTTTTCTGGTAGATATTCTGATTCAGCAAACTGAAGGAACGCCAAGCGGGATTAGCGTGACGGCGCAGATTCCTAAAACACAAGAGCGCGCCCATTTTATTTCGGCAGCACTGCTCACCTTGGATGATCGTGGTGAAATGGGCGTGAAAACCGTCAATGCCGATAACCAGGTGCAGTTCTATCCAGTCACACTCGTGCAGGCGGCAGAAAATGGTATTTTTGTTGGCGGTTTACCGGAACAGGTGGATTTGATTGTTACCGGACAAGGTTTTGTGCAGCCTGGACAAACCGTTATCGTCAACCGATTAGAGCGCTCACCTTATGCAAATCATTGATGCCGCTTTTAACCGTAGCCGAGTCGTTGTTCTTACCTTTGTTTTTTTGATTCTTGCCGGTGCGATTGCGTATTTTTCGATCGCTAAAGAGGCCTCGCCGGATGTGCCAATTCCGATGTTTTATGTGTCGATGGTGCATGACGGGATTTCACCCGAAGATGCCGAGCGTTTGCTGATTAAACCGATTGAAAAAGAGTTGCAATCGCTCGAAGGCTTGACAGAGATGAAATCGGTTGCCGCTGAGAATTACGGGTCGATTCTATTGGAGTTTGCCGCCGGCGCGGATACCGATCAAGCCTTGTTGGATGTGCGCGAAAAAGTGAATTTAGCAAAAAATCACCTGCCGCCCGATACGTTGGAGCCGATTATCAACGAAATTAATGTTGCGCTGTTTCCGGTGATCTCGATTTCACTCTCCGGTGCGATGCCTGAGCGACAGTTGGTACAGCTGGCACAAGAGCTGAAAGAAGAACTGGAGAGTCTCAGTGGGGTTCTCGAAGTTGAGATTGGTGGCGACCGCACAGAGATGATGGAAGTTATCATCGAGCCGGAGACCTTAGAAACCTATCATCTCTCTTTTGACCAAATAGTGGCTTTTCTCCAGCGCAATAATCAATTAGTAGCGGCCGGTGCTATGGATACCGGAGCCGGGCGTTTGGTGTTCAAGGTGCCGGGGGTGATTGAAGACATTGCGGATGTGATGGACTTGCCGATTAAAACCCATCAGGGTCGAGTGGTTACGTTTAACGATCTAGCACAGATTCGGCGGACTTATAAAGATCCTGAGGGTTTTGCTCGGGTTGGCGGTGAACCAGCCTTGGTGTTAGAGGTCACCAAGCGAATTGGTGCCAACGTGATTGCTACCATTGATGAAGTCAAACAGGTGGTTGCACAGCAACAACAAAATTGGCCGACGGCCTTGAGTGTCAACTTTATGCAGGATCAATCGAAAAGCATTAAGACGCTGCTTGGTGATTTGCAAAACAATGTTATCACCGCGATTTTTTTGGTGATGTTGGTGATTATCGCTGCACTGGGTGTCAAGTCGGCGATTTTGGTGGGGCTGGCGATTCCGGGTGCCTTCTTAAGCGGCATATTGGCGCTGTATGCGATGGGTTTCACGCTGAATATTATTGTGCTGTTCAGTTTGATTCTTTCGGTTGGGATGTTGGTGGATGGGGCAATTGTCACCATTGAATTAGCACAGCGAAAAATAGCCGATGGAATGCCGCCAAAACAGGCTTATGCTTATGGCGCTAAGCGAATGGCATGGCCAATTATCGCTTCCACCGCCACAACCTTGTGCGTGTTTTTACCCCTGCTGTTCTGGCCCGGCGTGGTCGGCGAATTTATGAGCTTTCTGCCAATTACTGTGATTTTAACGCTGACCGCTTCGCTGTTTATGGCGTTGATTTTTATTCCAGTACTTGGGGCGGTATTTTCTAAAACGGATAATTTAGCGAACCAAGTCACCTTCGCTGTTCCGCAAGAGGGTCGTTGGACTGGAGCTTATATTCGACTGTTAACACCGCTTCTTGCTCATCCACGTAAAGTCTTGTTAATTGCAAGTTTGTGTATGGTTGCGGCTTATCTCTCTTATGCGCAATTTGGTAAGGGCGTGGAGTTTTTTCCAGAAGTTGAACCGGATTTTATCCAGGTACAGGTACAGGCACGTGGTGATTTGTCTGTGTACGAAAAGGATGAATTGGTCAAGAGAGTCGAAGTGGCGCTATTGGATATGCCGGTCTATAAAACGCTCTATTCAAAAACTTTCAGCGACGCGAGTCAGGTGCAAAATGTCCCGACGGATTTGATCGGTATAGTGCAATTGGAGCTGGTGGATTGGCACTTGCGCCCGTCTGCACAAGAGGTGATTAAGGCGATGCGCGAGAGAGTTGCCTTGATTCCCGGTATTCAAGCTCAGGTGCGTCAGCAAGAGCATGGTCCATCCTCCGGCAAGCCGATTCAGGTGGAATTGACAGGGAAAGATTTTGATGAACTCAAAGCGGGCGTTGAGGAAATCCACCAACGTATGTTAGCGATTGGCGGTTTTATTGATATTGAAGACTCGCGACCCCTTCCTGGTATTGAATGGAGCCTAAAGGTCAACCGTGAACAGGCCGCGCGTTATCAAGTGGATATTGCTACGCTTGGCAACACAGTGCAAATGCTGACTTCGGGCTTGAGAATTACTTCTTATCAGCCGGAGGACTCTGAGGAGGAATTGGATATTCGGCTCCGCTTTCCGCAAGAGAAACGAAATCTTGAGCAGATGATGAATTTGAAAGTGCCGACCGTTTACGGGCCGGTGCCACTGTCCAATTTTGCTGAATTTCAGCCCCAGCCCAAAACCACTAAGCTGGAACATAGAAATGGTCAGCGGATGATGAGTGTGCAAGCGGATGTCCTGCCCGAGTTACAGGTCGATCAACAATTGAATTTGCTAAAGCAGTCATTGCAGGCACAGCCCTTAAACGCGAACGTAAAAACGCACTATAAAGGTCAAGATGAAGAACAAGGTGAGGCTCGTAACTTTTTGTTGAAAGCTTTCGCCATCGCGATTTTTCTGTTAGTTGTGATTCTGTTGACACAGTTTAATAATTTTTATCAGGCCCTTGTGATTTTGACTGCGATTATTTTCTCTACCGCCGGCGTATTGCTTGGATTATTAGTGACACAAAATCCGTTCGGAATCGTGATGGTCGGGATTGGGATTATCGCGCTTGCGGGCATTGTGGTGAACAATAATATTGTCTTGATTGACACCTATAACCAATACCGAAGCGAAGGCGTAGAAAAAATTGAGGCCATTCAAATAACCTTGGCCCAGCGGATGCGTCCGGTTTTATTAACTACGCTCACCACTATTCTCGGTTTAATGCCGATGGTTTTAGCAATGAATATTGATATTATCGGCCAGAGCATTACTTTTGGCGCACCGTCTTCGCAATGGTGGGTGCAGTTATCGAGTGCCATTGTTGGCGGTTTGACCTTTTCGACTTTGTTAACATTGATAGTCACGCCTTGTCTGTTGGCATGGAAAAAATAATGGGGTGTTTATGAACCTAGCCTTGTGTCAGAAAAATTATGTGCAAATGCTGATTGCAGAGAACCCAATCATTTGTACTTGCCATCATCGCTATTTCAATGAGATTCTCGAATCCTTACCCCATCATACGGAAAAGGCATCTGTGGAATGGGTACAGAAGTTAACCGGAGCATCAACCGGCTGTGGCAGTTGCTTGGCGAAAGTCGAAGGGATTGTAGAGTGTTATCGGTTAAAGCCACAGGTCTTTACGAAGGATCCTTAACCGCTGTTCATCGCGATTAACATTGAGAAAGATATGCCATTGATATACAGCCCCTGGTGATGGCCGTTTGAATGAGGGTCGTCGCGAGGAACGATTCTCTCTAGAAGGGCGCAGGTGACGGTATGGGGTTTATTCGGCCTCAACAAACAAGGCCAAGGCCATGCGGTAGTCGAGTGCATGAAAATGTTGGTCATCGACTTCGATTAACAGCGGTCCTTGAAAGGGTGCTTGATTTTTGATCACAATCTGGGCATTGATGTGCAGGCCAATTGAGGCCAAATACCGCAGTTCTTCGGGCGAACGGTTTTTAATCCACTTAAGTCGTACCGGCGTCTGCAAGGTAATTTCAGTGAGGGATTGCAGTTGCACCGGTTCGATTTGGCCATCAATGCTTGGAATGGGCGAGCCGTGTGGATCATGCGTTGGCTGGCCTAAATCGTGCCACATTCGTTCAACCAATTTGTCCGATAAAAAATGCTCTAAGGTTTCGGCTTCTTCATCCACTTCATCCCAGGAATACCCCAGACGCGCAACCAGATAGGTTTCGAGTACCCGGTGGTTGCGCAGCATTTTCATGGCGACCAAGCGGCCTGCTTCTGTCAAACTGACCCCGTAATAAGGTTGGTAGTCGATGTATTGCTCTTCGGCGAGTTTTTTGAGCATATTGGTTACGGAGGCTTGGGAGACAGCAAGGCGTTGCGCTAACTCTTTGGTTTGAACGCCCTTACCTAGGTTTTCGCTCGATTCAAGTTTGTAAATGATTTTGAGATAGTCTTCCCAAGCGCGCGAGGGCGTTTGCCGTTTTTGATTCGCTTTGGTGTTCATCCTCATTCACCTTGATGGGTTGTTTGATTGGGGGATGTAATGGGGCGGTAAAGCCGTTTTTGAACCTGTTTGTGCAGTTGCAGCAAAAGTAAAGTCAGTAGCAGCAGTAAGCCGGAACTCACGGCAATCGAAGCGGCAATCGAGCTGTTGAGGGCGAACGACAGCGCATAGCCAAAGCCGACCGCCAATTGGGAATAAAGCAGCGCAAACCAAAGCATTGCTTTGAGGGATTGAGCAAACAGATAGGCGCTGGCTGCAGGAATAATCAAAAGGGCAACAACCAAAATCGCACCAACGGCATCAAACGAGGCCACGGTGGTCATGGAAACAAGGGTCATTAAAAAGTAATGCCAAAATCCAACGCTAATTCCAAGAGAGACTGCCAAACTGGGGTGGAAGGTCACCGTTTTTAGGCGTTCGAAAGCCAAAATAATGCTGATAAGCACCACGAGAAAGACGATTAAAATCAACCAAAAGGCCCGAGGGCCAAGCGCTATGCCGTTTTCTAAATCCCCCCAAACCAGGGTGTCAAAGGGCACAAATGCCAGTTCGCCATAAAGCACGCACTCCTGATCCAGGTCGATTTGTCCGGTGTAAAGTGAAACCAAAATCACCCCAATCGAAAAGAACAGGGTAAAGACGATGCCGATGCTGGCGTCACTGTGCAAGCGGCTAACTTTGTGGAGGCTCTCGGAAAGCCATGCGGTGAGTAAGCCGATCAAAATTGCGCCAAGTAACATCACCCACAGGGCATTGCTGCCAGACAGTAAATAGGCAAGCACAATGCCAAGTAGCACAGAATGTGAAATGGCATCGCCCATTAACGCTTGGCGACGCAGAATTAAAAAGACCCCAACCAGTGCGCAAGAGGCCGCAACCAAACTGGCGGTAGCCAGAATCCAGAGATCGAGTATCCATTCATTCAGATTCAAGCTGGCCATTATTGGGTTTCCTGTAGGTTTTGCGACGGCAGTTTGGGGATGGGCGAGCCGTGGGGGTCTTGTGGATGGAGTTGTTCCATCAATTCGGCAACAATTTGTTGCTCTTGTTCTTGGTTCAAAATGTGTTCAATCCGCTCGGCTTGTTGGTGAACTTGTTCGGAATTTAAATCGGCATGTTGACTCAAATAGCTTTCCCACAAGCGGTGGCGTCGGGTGAGTTTGATCGCTTTTAGTAGCCCTTCTTCGCTCAAACCGTAAGCCAATTGGTGTTTGACTAGGTAATGCCGTTTGACTAGCTTTTGGAGCGTCTTTTGTAATGGATTAAGGGGGAGGGCGCGCAGAGCGGTAATTTCGGCCAGGGTAAAGTGATTGCGTTTGAAATGTTCACGCTCCAACAGCTTGTAAAGCGTGCGTAAGATGTTTTCTTCAAGAACTCGTGTTTTGAGTTGACGATAGTCCCAATAGCGTTTGAGAAGCCCCTGTTTAGGCGCAAATAAAAAGCTTATAAAAAACAGCAACGACAGACTGACCACAATCCATGGTCCCGTTGGCATGGCAGGCGCAATATACGAAATTTGTGCGCCCAGTAAGGCACTAAGGGCGCCAAACAAGGCGGCCAAAATCAAAAGAGAGCTGAGTTGGTGGCTCCAAAAACGTGCCGCCGCAACCGGTGTCAGCAGAATCGCGGCCATCAGCACCACCCCAACCAATTGCAGGCCGACTACCACCGATAGCACAATCATCAGTGCCAATAAGAGTTCGTAAAATTTGACGGGAATGCCTAATGTTTTTGCATAGGTGCGGTTAAAGGCAATCAGACGAAATTTTTCAAAAAACAACACAACAATCAATAACACCGCTGAGGTGACATAAATCAACAGTTGAATGTCTTCGGCGGTAATGGCAGCCGCTTGACCAAACAGCAGCTTGTCCAATCCGCTTTTGTTGGGCAGTTCGGAGGTTTGAATGTATGAAAGTAGCATTAAACCGAGTGCAAAGAAAAACGATAAAGTGATGGCTAAGGCGGCATCCGGCTTGATTTTGGTGTTTTTAGGCAGCCAATCAATTAACCAGAAACCAAGTAAGCTAGAGGCAAGGGCGCCAATAAACAGCATTTCAGCATCGCGACTGCCGCTGAGTAAAAACGCCATCATTACGCCGGGTAGGGCTGCGTGTGCTAAGGCATCACCCAGTAATGAGCGTTTTCGTAAAAAAGCAAAAGCACCAATTACCGATGCACTCATTCCCAACAATAAGCTGCCCAGCAGCACCCACGTGGCGTTGATGTCATCAAAAGACCAGAAAATGGCTAGGTTTTGCCAAGCTTGCTGCAAAAAAGCCGCTTCTGGGTAGGGGGTAAAGTCGTTCATAATCGCCCCTTTTATTTAATCGTCTTGATGTGCATTGTCTAAACGGCTGCGATACATCTGCTCGGTTAAATCGTTGAGCAATGAAAGACGTCCACCATAGGTTTTGTTGAGGTTTTCTTGGGTTAGCACCTCGGTGCTGGGGCCGGCGGCAATCAGTCGTGAATTAATCAGTAGAACGTAATCAAAGTATTCGCGCACGGTATTGAGATCATGATGGACGCAAACGACCGTATTGCCCTTGGCTTTAAGCTGCTTAAACAGCTCGATAATCGCCTTTTCGGTAGCAACATCGACGCCGGCAAAGGGTTCATCCATCAGGTAGAGACTGGCTTGTTGCGCGAGGGCGCGCGCCAAAAAAACCCGTTGCTGCTGCCCGCCGGAGAGTTGGGCGATTTGCCGTTCGCGAAATTCCCACATCCCCAAATCCTGCAAGGCCGCCCTTGCCAATTCTCGATCCGCTTGGCGAGGTCGCTGCCAGAATTTGAGTTGGCCATGTCGTCCCATTAACACCACGTCCATCACATCAATCGGAAAATCCCAATCAATTTCTTCGCGCTGCGGAACATAAGCGGTGGTTAAGCGTTTTTCGCTCAGCGGCTTGCCAAAAAATTCGACCTGGCCCTGAATAATTGGCGTTAAGCCCATAATGCCTTTTAAAAGCGAGGACTTACCTGCCCCATTCGGCCCAATAATAGCAACCGTTTGGCCTGCGGGAATCGCAAAACTCACGTCAGTTAAAATCGGTTTATGGTGATAACGAATCGACAGCTGGTCAACTTTTAACGGCACGGTATTATTCATTTTGATTTCCTTTGCCCAGCAAACCTGCGCGAATCGTATTGACATTATGCCGAACCATGCCCAAATAGTCCGCGGCACTGGAGTCTTTAGGCCCTAATGCATCGGAGTAGAGCTCTCCACCAATCTGCAGAGAACGGCCTTCGGCTTGCACGCCTTTGACTAAAGATTCGATGAATTTTGGCGAGACGCTGGATTCGACAAACACCGCTTCAATGCCGCGCTTAACGATCAAATCTTTTAGCTGCTTGATGTCTTGTAAACCGAATTCGCCGGCGGTGCTGATTCCTTGCAGGCCGGTAACTTCCAAGCCGTAAGTTCGGCCAAAATAGCCAAAAGCGTCGTGGGCAGTAATCAGCAGGCGTTTTGGTAAAGGTACTTTCGCCATTTCGGTTTGCACCCAGGTGTGCAATTCGGCGAGTTTGGTTTGATAAAGCTCAAGATTTCGCTGATACACCGCCGCATTTTTGGGGTCTTTTTCGATGAGTGTTTTCGCCACTTTCTGCGCCACAAGTTGCCAAAGGGTGACATCAAACCAAACGTGAGGGTCGTGTAATTGGTCATAGCGGATAAGATTGTTTTCAGGAATTGATTCGGTCACGGCCACCACGGTCTGGGTGCGCGCCATTTTGTCAAAAATGGATTGCATTTTGCCTTCGAGGTGCAGACCGTTATAAAAAATAATATCCGCCCTTGCGAGTTTTCGGATATCACCCTGGGTTGCCTTATAAAGATGCGGGTCAACGCCAACGCCCATCAGCGCCTGGACTTCCGCCTTATCTTGAGCGATGTTTTGCACCAGATCCGCAATCATCCCAGTGGTTGTCGTGATTTTTAATTGCGCCAACGCTTGACTGCTCTGGCCAAACAGAACACCTGTGAGCAACAGGGGGCCAATGGTTTGTAATATTTTTTGAAATAGGGGCATGGTTCTCTTTCCTGTGAAAAAGACGATTAGAAAAAAATTTAGAGTAAGCTAATAATTTTTTTAAGTAGATAGAATGTAGCAGCCTGTAAAGTAGAATTCAATAAAATTTAAACGACCAAAAACAACTATTTACAGAGCCTTAAATCACTTGTAGTTAAGTTGAATAAAACGTTAGGTTGCCCTAATTCACTCGATGAATGAGAGAGTAAAGCGAGACGCTTAAGAAAAAAGTGAGGCTTTTATACTTTGCTCGGGCGATGTAAGTTGGCTTTCAAAAGGGCTTTTACAGTGACTAGAAAGGATATTTAACGTTTTTTGGCCCCATGCAACGATATTAAATTTGCTGTCTGAAGAAGGCCTTTGCCATTTACAAACCCTTTTCTCTATAATTCCCGCCATTACTTTGTTGAAACATGGATTTTGAGGTAACACTTGGGCGAAGACGTTTTGGATAGACCAATTGGCATTTTTGATTCGGGAATTGGGGGTTTGCCGATTGCTGCGCAAGTTCATCAACTCTTGCCTAAAGAGAATCTTCTCTATCTTGCCGACACCGCCTACGCACCCTATGGCGAACGCAGTGAGGCAGAGATTCTGGCGCGTTCCATCGCAGTGGTAGAGTTTTTATTAGCTCAGCAGGTCAAAGCGATTGTGGTGGCTTGCAACACGGCAACGATGATTAGCATTAAAACATTGCGTGAGCGTTACCAACTTCCTTTTATTGGGGTTGAACCAGGCGTAAAACCCGCTGCAATTCATACCAAAAGTGGAGTGATTGGGGTTTTAGCCACACCGAAAACGCTGAGTAGCCAAGCCTTTTTTCAACTGGCGAAGCGCGTAGCAGGCCATGTACAAGTTGAAATGCAACCCTGTCCAAAGTTAGTTCGCTTGGTGGAGTCCCTTCAGCTTGCCACGCCAGAAGTGTTTGCTGCAGTAGAAGAATATGTGCAACCCTTGCTCGAAAAGGGGGCGGACACGCTCATCTTGGGTTGCACGCATTTTGCGCATCTCGCACCGGTAATTCAACAAGTTGCCGGCAATCAAGTACAAGTTATTAGCACCGAGCTGGCGGTTGCGAAGGAAGTGCAACGGCGTTTGCAACCCCTCGAAACGCAGGGCAAGGAGCTTGGTCAGGTTCATTTTGTAAGCAATGGCGATCCAGAACAATTTCGTGCCCAAGTGAATTGCCTTTGGCCTGAGCTTCCGGTTCGGATTTTTTCCTTATCGTTTTAAGGGTCAGCCGATGCAATCAACCGTGGGTGGATAGGCTCGCATTCAATGGTATTTGTCATTCAGATTTCATCTGCCTGCCGTATTCTTAGCAATCGATTTTTAGCGTGAAAAGCGATTGTTGAGATGCAGATTTGGGCGATTTTTTGGCGTTTTTTTGTACTCGGCTGGCTCAGTTTTGGCGGGCCAGCAGCGCATTTGGGTTATTTTCGGCACACCTTTGTCGAAAAACTCGGTTGGGTGGACGAGGCGCATTACAGCCGCCTGATTGCGTTGAGCCAGTTTTTGCCGGGGCCGGGGTCGAGCCAGGTGGGCTTTGCCATCGGCTTGGCGCGCGGCGGGCAGTGGGGCGCGTGGGCGGCGTTTGTGGGCTTTACCTTGCCATCGTTTGGGTTGCTGCTCGCCGCGGCGCTGATTCAGCCTCCGGCCGACCAGCCTTTTTTTAGCGCCGTCATTGCCGGTTTAAAATTGCTGGCGGTGGTCGTGGTGGCCGATGCAGTCTGGGGGATGGCTCAAAATTTTTGTAAAACGCGCCTCACCCAAGGCGTGATGCTACTCACCGCCGTGTTGTTGTGGCTCATGCCTTCGATGTGGCTGCAATTAGGGCTGTTATTGGCGGCGTTTGCATTGGGTTGGCGCTTTGTGCAAGTGACGCCGCCGCCCACTCAGGCGGCAAGTACGGTGTTCACGTCTGCGGGTTGGGTCAAATGGGCGCTGCTAGGGGCGGCTTTGCTGGTGATGGTGCATCTGCTTTGGCAAGAGAGTCTGCCTAGCGCACTGGTGTTGTTTGCGCAGTTTTTGCAGGCGGGCGCGCTGGTGTTTGGCGGTGGCCATGTGGTGTTGCCGCTGTTGCAACCCTTGGTCGGCGCGCAGGTTGGTAGCGAGGTGTTTTTGAGCGGTTACGCCTTATCACAGGCGGTACCGGGGCCGATGTTTACCTTTGCCACCTATCTGGGGGCGCATCTTTTGCCCACCGCGCCCTTTACCGGCGCGCTTTTGGCGAGCCTGGGGATTTTTCTGCCCGGTCTGCTGTTGATGCTGTGGTTTTTAAGCTCCTCCTCCACGCTTATGCAAAACGCTAAGGTGCAGGGCGGTATGCGCCTGCTCAACGCGGCGGTGGTTGGATTGCTGTTGGCCACGTTGATTTCGCCGGTGGCCGGCAGCGCACTGCATTCGCTGTGGGATGGGATCTTAGTGCTGGTGGCTTTGGCGGTCTTGCGCCATTTTAAACTGCACATTCTCTGGCTGGTGCTGGCGTTTGGTCTGCTTTTGCCACTGATAAGATTGGGCTTTTAAGAAGGCTGAAACTTACGCCGCCTTTTTGGGGTGATAGGGTGTGCCACAGGCTGGTGGTTTTTTGGGTGGCGAGTTTTGACATGGCCGCCACATCGTCAAACAGGGTGGCAATGTCGTCTAAAATCACAAACAGTCCGCTGGCCACAATGCTTCCTTTTCAAGCGATGACGAAAGACTTGAGTGTAAAGCCGATTCCAAAAAAATTCATGGGAGATTTGGGTTTAGTAGAAAACTGCCACTCTAGCAGTGGATTGAGTGGCAGTAGCGCATTTAAGCGGATTTTTGCGATTTTTGATAGCGGCTTCTTAGCGCTTTTGCAGCTTCGACCATATTGGCCAGTGCCGGTTCGGTTTCCGTCCAGCCGCGGGTTTTTAGGCCGCAGTCGGGGTTGACCCACAAGCGTTGGGCGGGAATCAGTTTGGCGGCTTTTTCAATCAAGCGCACCATCTGTTCTACCGTTGGAATATTGGGCGAATGTATGTCATAAACGCCGGGGCCGATTTCATTTGGATAGGCAAAATCGACAAACGCATCCAACAGTTTCATGTTGGATTTGGAGGTTTCGATGGTAATCACATCAGCATCCATGGCCGCCACCGCTTCGATAATGTCGTTAAATTCCGAATAACACATATGCGTATGAATCTGGGTGTCATTTTGTACGCCAGAGGTGGTGACGCGGAAGCTATTAACCGCCCAACGCAAGTAATTCGCCCAGTCGGATTGCTTGAGCGGTAAACCTTCGCGCAGGGCCGCCTCGTCAATTTGAATCATCTGAATGCCGGCGGTTTCCAAATCCATCACTTCGTCACGCAGGGCGAGCGCAATCTGATTGCAGGTGGTTTCGCGGCTCTGGTCATTGCGCACAAATGACCAGTTGAGCATGGTGACGGCACCCGTCAGCATTCCTTTCATAATCTTATCGGTCTGGCTTTGTGCGTAGCTTGACCAGCTGACCGTCATCGCTTTGGGGCGGGACACATCGCCAAAGATAATCGGCGGTTTCACACAACGCGAGCCGTAAGACTGTACCCAGCCAAATTGGGTAAAAGCATAGCCGTCAAGCTGTTCGCCAAAGTATTCGACCATATCGTTGCGCTCGGGTTCGCCGTGCACCAAAACATCAATGCCAATGCGTTCTTGGCGTTCGCAAACATCGCGGATCTCGGCCTGCATCGCCGCAATATAGTCTGCTTCAGGAAGTTGACCGGCTTTAAATTGACGACGTGCCTGGCGAATCTGCGCCGTTTGCGGGAAAGAGCCAATGGTGGTGGTGGGAAACAGCGGCAGATTGAATTTGGCTTTTTGCACGGCCGCGCGCGCGGCATAGGGCGCAGGGCGGGTGAGCGCAATTTCGTTCAACTTGGCTAAACGCGCTTGCACCGCGGGGTTGTTGACCTGTTTTGAGGTTTTTTTGGCGGCCATCACTTTGGCATTTTCAGCCAAGGCGTGGCGGTTGGCCTGGCCATTCAGCGCATCGGCCAGCAATTTGACCTCCTCTAATTTCTGCTTGGCAAAGGCCAAATAGGTTTTGAGTTCGGGATTGAGTTGCGTTTCCACCTCCAGATTAACCGGCACGTGCAACAGCGAGCAGCTTGGCGCAATCCACAGTCGATTGTCAAACTTGGCTTTGGCGGTTTCTAAGATTTGCAAGACGGCATTCAAGTCGGTTTTCCAGATATTGCGGCCATCGACTAACCCCAGCGATAAGACCTTATCCGCAGGATACTGCTCAATTACCTCTTTTAATTGCGGTTCGCCACGCAGGCCATCGTAATGCAGGCCGTCCACCGGCAAATCACACGTTAATTGCAGATGCTCACCCAAGGTTTCAAAATAGGTCGCCAAGAGAAGTTTAACTGGCGTTTTGGCCAGCTCAATATAGGCCTGGTGGAATGCCGCTTGCCATTCGGCGCTGAGTTCCAAGCCCAAAATCGGCTCGTCCAGTTGCACCCAATTAATACCTTGTTCAGCCAGTTTTTGCAAAATCTGCTGATAGACCGCCAACAGTTCCGGTAAACGGCTTAATTTGGGAATAGCATGGCCAACGTTTTCTGCTAGGTAAAGATAGGTCACCGGCCCAATCAGCACCGGTTTAAAGTCAATATTTTGTGCATCGTCTTTGAGCGCCAGGGCTTCGGTCACTTCATCAAATAGACGTGTGTCGGTAATGGCAAACTCGGTATCGGCATACAGCTCCGGCACGATGTAGTGGTAGTTAGTATCAAACCACTTTTTCATGGCTCCCGCATAATCGGCTTTGGAGCCGCGTGGCGCATGGCCGGCACAGCAAGCGTTGTCATCACTGGGCGCACGGCCGCGTGCCATGCGAAACGCCACATCTACTTCATAGGTTTCTTGACGGAAACGCGGTGGAATCACCCCCAGAAGCGTGCTCATGTTCAGCGTCTGGTCGTAATAGGCAAAGTCGTTGACGGGAATCCACTGAATGCCGGCAGCGATTTGGGTTTGAATGTTTTGATAACGGATTTCGCGCGCCTGGGCTTCCAGTTCAGCCAGCGATTTTTCGCCTTTCCAGTAGGCTTCCAAAGCAAATTTGAGTTGGCGAAAATCGCCAATACGGGGGTAACCGAGGTTGTGCGTTGTGGTCATGGTGCCGTCCTTTTTAATAAGCCGCTTTAATCCGCAGCGTGAATGAAGTTTGGCTATGGTAGGATGGCATCAACTTGATAACAAACGAATTAAATTCAGATTAACTTGAATAAAATTAATAGTGAGGCGCTGTGCTGGAAGTCAAACACTTAAAAACGCTGGAAGCCTTGGCCAAGCAGGGGAGTTTGGTGAAAGCCGCCGAGGCGTTGAATATGACGCAATCGGCCTTGTCGCACCAGATTAAGCTGCTCGAACAGCAGTTAGAGGTGGAATTGTTTAAACGTAAAACCATTCCATTGGAGTTTAGTGCGGCAGGCAAACTGCTGTTGCACAGTGCGCAGAGCATTTTGCCGCAGCTACAGCAGTTGGAACGCCAGCTGTTGGCGTTGCGCCAAGGTGAAACCGGCCGTTTGTGGATTGGCGTGGATTGCCATACCTGTTTTGAATGGTTGTTGCCGTTGCTGCGTCCCTATCAGGAGCAGTGGCCGAGTGTCGATTTGGACATTGTGCCGAGTTTTAAGGCACAACCTTTGCAAAAACTGCAGCAGCAACAACTGGATTTAGTGGTCACTTCTGACCCAGAGGCGTTGGAGGGTGTGGAATTTACCGCGCTTTTTAGTTATGAGTTGGTAGCGGTATTGCCACCAACCAGTCCCTTGTTGAATCAGCCGTTTTTGCAACCAGCCGATTTTGCCGATCAGACCTTGCTGGTCTATCCGGTGCCACACAGCAAGTTGGATGTGTTTAAACGTTTTTTACAGCCAGCCGGCCAAACGCCGCAGGCAATCGGTTATTCGGAGCTGACGATTATGATGTTACAGCGGGTTGAGGCCGGGCGAGGTGTGTGTGTCTTGCCCAAGTGGCTGCTGCAAAATCAGGTCGATTTTCAGCATCTTGCTTGGCGCTCGCTTGGTGAAGAAGGGCTCTGGTCAAAGCTCTACGCCGCCACTTTGCAAACGCATACCCAGCAGCCTTATCTACAGGATTTTATTCAGCGGGTGGCGAACGGAATGCGCTTGTAATCCTGCTTTAGGCCAACTTAAAAACGAAACAGGCGTTTGGTTCGATCTTGCGGAGGTTTAGCTGAGCGATGTTTCTTGTTTTTTTCCAGTAATACCATGGCTTCGCCATGAGTTGTGTGAGCAAACATATCAATAAAACAGGCTTTTTTAAGTTGATAGCCTTGTGCTTGCAAGGTTTTTAGGTCGCGAATCAAGGTGGCAGTGTTGCAGGAGAGATAAACGATTTTTTGTGCCTGTAACTGACCAAGTTGAGTCGATAAAGTGTGGGCGCCCAGTCGACCGGGATCGAGCAAAATACGATCGTAAACCTGACCACGGAACCAAGGCATGGCTTGGCATTCAGCAAATAAGTCGGCCGAATAAAATTCGCAATTTTCGATGCCGTTATGTTCTGCATTGCGCTGTGCAGCCGCGACCAGTTCACTTAAGCCTTCTACACCCACTGTGTTTTGTGCTCGTTGCGCGAGCGGCAAAGTAAAGTTTCCGACGCCGCAAAAGAGATCGAGCACCCGATGCGTAGGGTGAATGTCCAACCAATCCAGCGCTTGGTTTACCATCTGCTGATTGAGTTCTGCATTGACCTGGATAAAGCCGTTGGTCGGGAAAAACAGCTGTAAACCCGATAGAGAATAACTCGGCGATGGTTCGCCTGCCTCAAGACCAAAAACGCCCTCGTTGGCCGCGACTAAGGTGAACTCTCGTGTTTTACGGGCGGCATTGGCTAAGAGTTTTGGGCGGATTTGGGTAAGGGTGGTGTTCAGAGCATCGACCAGAATCGGACAGTGATCGATATCCACCAGGCGATTGTCGTGTTCTTGTCGGAAGCCGAAACGAGGTTGTTTCTCTTTTTTATCAATTTCGAGTGCAAAACGCGCCCGTCGCCGATAAGCGCGATCGTTCGCCGTCAACATGGGCAGGCATTCACAGGCATCCAAATTCAGTTGTTGACTCAATTGAGTGAAAAAGTTTTGCGCCTTCCAATGACGTTGCGCTTCGATTGACAGGTGTTGCAGTTGGCATCCGCCACATTGTTCATAATGCGGGCAAAAAGGTTCGCGTCGATCCGGGGACGGGCTCAGTATTTTGTGTAGTTTTGCTTCGCAAAAATTGCGTTCCTGATGGGTTAAGGTGGCGTCCACTCGGTCACCAGGAATCGCATCGGCAATAAAACACGTCTTCCCATCAAGCTGGGCTACCCCGCGGCCATCGTGTGATAAACCAATAATTTCTAGGTTTTCAAGTTGGATATTCATTAATCAATTCCTAAAAATTTATGGGTTTGTAGGCTCAATTTCCACTGCGGATGTTTAAGGCAGTATTCCAGCGCCATTTGTGTGTGTTTCTGGTTAAGGGAGGTGTTGGTGTTGGCCATGGGCTGTAAATAAAAGTGGCGAAAGCTAAGGTGCTCGACCACGTTAGGCATGAGTTCTGGTTGAGGATAAACAAGTTTGAGTTCATCGCCCTCGATCAGCAACAACTCACTCTGAGCTTTAGGGCTGACACAAATCCAGTCAATTCCCTTGGGTGCGGCTTTGGTGCCGTTGGTTTCTAGGGCGATTTCAAAGCGGGCGTTGTGGAGTGCATCAATCAAAGCACTGTCCACTTGTAACAAGGGTTCTCCTCCGGTCAACACAACAAAAGGCGGGACCGACGTGCTTGGCCAGAATTGCAGCAGGTGCTCGGTCAGCGTTTGCGCATTTTTAAAACGTCCGCCATTTTGTCCATCGGTGCCAATGAAATCGGTATCACAAAATTGGCAGATGGCCGTTGCCCGATCTTCTTCCCGTCCCGTCCATAAATTGCATTGACTAAATCGGCAGAAAATCGCGGGGCGTCCGGCATGAAAGCCTTCGCCTTGTAGGGAATAAAAAACTTCTTTGATGGTGTAACTCATGAGATGCTCGTGACGATTTTAATTGCGCGCATTTTACCCTAGTTACCCATGCACAGCGTTTGATTTGTTGGTTTTAGCCGATTTAAGAGTGCTATAATTCGAGGCTATTTAAAATTTATTTCAGTCTCTGAACAGGTGTTGAGCGATGGCAGGAAAAACCTTATACGACAAATTGTGGGACGACCATGTGGTTCGTCAAGAAGAAGATGGCACGGCTTTGATTTACATCGACCGCCAGCTGTTACACGAAGTGACTTCGCCACAGGCGTTTGAGGGGCTACGCCTAGCCAAGCGCAAACCCTGGCGCGTGGAAGCCAATCTCGCCACTTGCGACCATAATGTGCCAACCACCGATTTAAAAAACGGGATTGATTCGATTGCCGATCCGGTCTCAAAAATTCAGGTGCAAACGCTGGGTATGAACACCAAACAGTTTGGAATCACCGAGTTCGGCATGGGCGATCCGCGTCAAGGTATTGTGCATGTGGTTGGTCCAGAAGAAGGGATTACTCTGCCGGGAACGACTTTGGTGTGTGGTGATTCGCACACGGCGACGCACGGCGCCCTTGCTTCTTTGGCCCATGGAATCGGCACTTCTGAAGTAGAACACGTATTGGCCACTCAGTGTTTGATTCAGAAAAAAATGAAAAATATGTTGGTGAAAGTTGAAGGAAAACTTCGCCCAGGGGTTACGCCTAAAGATGTGATCTTGGCGATTATCGGCAAAATCGGTACCGCTGGTGGTAATGGCTATGCGATTGAATTCGGAGGCCAAGTGTTCCGCGATATGTCGGTGGAAGGCCGGATGACGGTTTGCAATATGGCAATCGAAGGTGGGGCGCGCGTCGGTTTAGTTGCCGTTGATGAGAAAACCATTGAATATGTAAAAGGTCGGCCTTATGCCCCAAAAGGTGAGCATTGGGAGCTCGCGGTTGAAGCCTGGAAATCGTTGGTTTCGGATGAGGATGCTGTTTTTGACCGTGTTGTCGAAATTCAGGGTGAAGATATTTTGCCTCAGGTTTCGTGGGGGACATCGCCGGAGATGGTGTTGGATGTCAATGGTCACATCCCTGATCCAGATAAGGAAGCCGATCCGGTGAAGGCAACCTCAATTCGGAATGCACTGAAATATATGGGATTGGCCGCGGGCACTCCGATTAAAGAGATTCCCGTTGAGTATGTGTTTATTGGTTCTTGCACGAACTCACGTATTGAGGATTTGCGTGCTGCGGCCAGCGTTCTGAAAGGCAAGAAAGTCGCTGATAAAGTTGAGTTAGCCATTGCGGTACCGGGTTCGGGCTTGGTGAAGCAGCAGGCCGAAGCAGAGGGGCTGGATAAGGTCTTTATTGAAGCAGGTTTTGAGTGGCGTAATCCGGGTTGTTCAATGTGTCTGGCGATGAACGCCGACCGGCTGCCTGCGGGTAAGCATTGCGCTTCAACGTCAAACCGTAATTTTGAAGGGCGTCAAGGTGCGGGCGGACGCACGCATTTGGTGAGTCCTGAAATGGCGGCCGCTGCGGCAGTGGCAGGGCATTTTGTTGATGTGCGCGATGTGCTTTAAGGAGAGTAAGAAGTGGAAAAGTTTACCCGTTTAACTGCGATTGTTGCGCCCTTGGATCGTGCCAATGTGGATACCGATGCGATTATCCCTAAGCAGTTTTTAAAGTCGATTAAGCGTTCAGGATTTGGCCCGAACTTGTTTGATGAGTGGCGTTATGAAGATGTGGGCCAGCCAGATGCCGACAATTCTGGCCGTCCACTGCGTAAAGACTTTGTTTTGAATCTCCCGCGCTATCAAGGTGCGAAAATTTTGTTGGCTCGTGAAAATTTTGGCTGCGGTTCGTCTCGTGAACACGCGCCTTGGGCATTAAAAGATTTTGGTTTTGATGTAATTATTGCGCCAAGTTTTGCGGACATTTTCTTCAATAACAGTTTTAAAAATGGCATTCTGCCGATTGTTTTGGATGATAAAACCGTTGACAACCTGTTTCAGGAGACCTTCGCTCATGAAGGTTATCAGTTGGAAATCAATTTGGCCGAGCAGCACATTATTAAGCCCGATGGTGAAGTGATTGCCTTTGAGGTCGATCGCTTCCGCAAGCATTGCTTGTTGAATGGATTGGATGACATTGGCTTAACCCTTCAGCATGCTGAGCAAATCCAGGCTTTTGAGGCCAACCGTAAAGCGACCAAGCCTTGGTTGTATTAAGCTAGGTTTCACCACAAAGGACATTGAAGGCACGATGATAAAAACTGTCGTGCTCTTCGTTTTTTGTTTTACAGAATAGTGTGAATAGCCCCTAAAAACTTCGTGAACTAAGTGGTTCAAAAATAAGAATTAAAGAGATTAACAATGACACAAAATGTATTGATTCTTCCTGGTGATGGTATTGGTCCTGAAATTACCGCTGAAGCGGTGAAGGTATTGAACAAGTTGGTAGAAACTGACGGTTTGGATATTTGCATGGAAGAGGATCTGGTCGGCGGTGCGGCTTATGATGTGCACGGCGTGCCTTTGGCCGATGCGACCATGGACAAAGCACAAGCAGCCGATGCGGTGCTGTTGGGTGCCGTGGGCGGTTACAAGTGGGAGTCTTTGGACATTTCTGTACGTCCGGAAAAAGGCCTGCTGCGTCTGCGTAAAGAGATGGGGTTGTTTGCGAACCTGCGTCCGGCATTTTTGTATCCGCAATTGGCGTCTGCTTCAACGCTTAAGCCGGAGATTGTGGCCGGTTTGGATATTCTGATTGTGCGCGAATTGACGGGTGGTATCTATTTCGGCCAGCCACGCGGTATTCGTATTCTGGAAAATGGCGAGCGCCAGGGCTTCAACACTTATGTTTATTCAGAGTCGGAAGTGAAGCGCATCGCGCATGTGGCTTTCCAGGCGGCGATGAAGCGTAACAAGAAGCTGACATCGGTGGACAAGGCCAACGTTTTGGAAGTGACCGAAATGTGGCGCGAAGTGGTCAATGAAGTGGCCAAAGAGTATCCGGAAGTCGAAGTCAAACACATGTATGTCGATAACGCGGCGATGCAATTGGTCTTGAATCCGAAACAGTTTGATGTGATGGTGACCGGCAATATGTTCGGTGACATTCTGTCTGATGAAGCCTCAATGCTGACCGGTTCGATCGGTATGTTGGCGTCGGCCTCTTTGGATGCCAACAACAAAGGCATGTACGAGCCTAGCCACGGTTCAGCGCCGGATATTGCCAGCCAGAACAAGGCTAATCCGTTGGCGACGATTCTGTCGGCGGCGATGATGTTGCGTTATTCGCTGGGTCGTGAAGACTTGGCCATCAAAATCGAAGAGGCGGTCGGCAAGGTATTGGATCAAGGTCTGCGTACCGGCGATATCTGGTCGGAAGGCTGTACGCGCGTGACCTGCAGTGAGATGGGTGATGCGGTGGTAGCGGCACTTTAAGTGTTCGTTAACGCTTGAATTGTGTTGAGCTGGGCTTAAGATGCGAAATCGTTTTACCGTTACTATCAGCGATGTTTATGGCGCACGCCATTATAGTTTCAATCAGCTAGCAAAGCGCTTTGTTTGGTGGTCGCTGGCGATTGTGTTGCTGCTGATTTTAGCGGGTGGATTTACATTAGCTTGGTATGCAGACAAGATTAAGCGTTTGGATGCGCAATACCATTTTGCCTTAAGTCACGGCAGCGAGCGTTTAGTGGCCGCCCAAAGACACTACGATCAAGTGCTCGAGGAAAAAGCGCGTCTTGAACTGGAAATGACTCAAGCACAACAGCGCTTGGAGTCAGTCGGGCAGACTTTGCAAAATATTGAAGAAGTTTTATTGTCTCAAGATCCGTTAGCGGTCTTGCCCGAAGCTTCTTTTGAGGAGCGCTTGGCGAATTTGCAGCTCAACGCTTTGGAGAGAACGCTCATGTTGAGTGCGATTCCAAATGGTTCGGCGGTCAAAACCTTTCAAGGTTTTTCCAGTTATTTTGGTAAGCGGGAAAATCCAGTGACCGGTGATGTGATGAATCACAGTGGCATTGATTACCGTGCCTCAACCGGAGAAGACGTGATTGCTACGGCCGATG
The DNA here is from genome assembly GCA_016936535.1 of Thiotrichales bacterium. Classification (GTDB taxonomy): domain Bacteria; phylum Pseudomonadota; class Gammaproteobacteria; order Thiomicrospirales; family Thiomicrospiraceae; genus Thiomicrorhabdus. The sequence continues at coordinate 24,255 of JAFGXP010000018.1, forward strand.
GCATAGTTTCGTTTTCGGCCTTCAGTCAAGAGACTGGGTTTGGAAACCTGGTGGCGATTACGCATGCCAATGGTTTTAAAACTCGCTATGGTCATTTGGATTCACGCGCGGTTAAGGTGGGCGAATACGTTTACAAAGGACAAAAAGTTGGAACCGTCGGCAGTACGGGCCGTTCTACTGGCCCGCATTTGCATTATGAGGTGATGTTTTTGTCGCATCGCTTGGATCCAAAACCGTTTCATGATTGGTCAGTAGAAAACTACATGGCTGTTTTTCAAGAGGTGAAGTTGGTACCATGGGAATCTTTCGTTCAAGCCGCAAGTCTGCAAGCCAAGAGGGTGGAAAAACAATTATTGCCGCAGGAGCTTGCCTCTATGGCGAGTTCCGAGAACTGAAAGGCGGCTTGCATAATGACGGCCTGATTGAAGGCGTCATTCAAACGTCATTTGATGTTTGTGTCGGGTGCAGCGGGCAAATCAAGGGCTTAATTAAAGCGCGTCTGGTGGTGATTAGTGGTGTGATCGAAGGACATGTTGCTTGCCAAAGACTCGAGATTCTTCCTGGGGGGAAATTACTCGGTGATTTGATTTGTCGTGAATTGATTATTGAGCATGGCGGCAAATTTATCGGTCAGCGCCATGAGTTGACAGAGAGTGGTGACGTTTTGTCGATGACACGAATTCTCGATGAAGGTCAGCATAAAAGGTTGCTGGAGTTTGCGGGTTTGCATGAGAGTCCAACCCAGCCTGAACCAGGAATGGTCTTTGAGCATGCGGTGCAGGTAGGGCGCTAACCCGCTAATTTCGGCAGTGCGGTTGTACAAGTTCGGGTGGGTACGCTGAGTGTTTGGCTTGGCGGACCCCTTCATTTTTAGGTAAAAGGATAAAACATGAGCAAGCTTTATGATGTTGCCGTAGTCGGTGCAACGGGTGCTGTGGGCGAAACCATTCTCAAAGTGTTGGAAGAGCGTAATTTTCCGGTAGGGAACTTGTATCCTTTGGCCTCTAGTCGTTCAGCGGGCAAAAAGGTCGAGTTTAACGGCAAATGGGTTGAAGTCTTGGATCTAGAAACGTTTGATTTTAGTCAGGCGCAAATTGGTTTGTTCTCACCGGGTGCCAGTGTCTCAGCGGTTTATGCTCCGAAAGCAGCAGCGGCGGGTTGTGTCGTGGTCGATAATACTTCGCAGTTTCGATATGACGAAGACATTCCATTGGTGGTGCCAGAAGTCAATCCTCAAGCTATTGCCGGTTACACAAAGCGTGGGATTATTGCCAATCCGAATTGTTCGACTATTCAGATGCTGGTTGCGCTGAAGCCGATTTATGATGCGGTTGGGATTAAACGCATTAATGTGGCAACCTATCAAGCTGTCTCTGGTACAGGTAAAGAGGCCATTGAAGAGTTGGCGAATCAAACCGCGAATCTGTTGAACATGAAGCCGGTTGAAACCAAGGTCTATCCCAAACAAATTGCGTTTAACTGCATCCCGCAAATTGATGTCTTCATGGAGAACGGTTACACCAAAGAAGAGATGAAAATGGTGTGGGAAACCAAAAAAATTATGGGCGATGATCGCATTTTGGTGAACCCGACTGCCGTGCGTGTTCCGGTCTTTTTTGGCCACAGCGAAGCGGTTCATATTGAGACCGAGAAAAAAATCACCGCTGCGCAAGCACGCGCCTTACTTGAACAAGCGAATGGCGTTGTGGTGATTGATGAGCGAGTTGACGGCGGTTATCCAACGGCGGTTTCCGATGCGGCCGATACGAATCCAGTTTACGTTGGGCGAATTCGCGAAGACATTTCCTGTGAAAATGGCCTCAATATTTGGGTGGTTGCCGATAATGTGCGCAAGGGTGCAGCGACTAATACGGTTCAAATTGCTGAAGTCTTGATTAAAGAGTATCTCTAAGCTTGATGCGTATTGCCCTCGGTATTGAGTACCTTGGTGGTGCTTATTGTGGTTATCAGCGCCAAGAGCACTGCCCATCGGTGCAACAACATTTGGAGCAGGCGCTGAGTCGAATCGCTGACCATCCGGTGGAGCTGTTTTGTGCAGGTCGAACCGATACAGGCGTTCATGCGTTAGGGCAGGTAGTGCATTTTGAAACCTCGTCTCAGCGGCCTAAACGAGCTTGGATTCAGGGGGGAAATACCCATTTGCCCTATGATATCCGCATTTGTTGGGCTCAGGAGGTGACCGAGGATTTTCATGCTCGTTTTTCGGCGCTGGCACGGCAGTATCGTTACGTCATCTACAATCGTCCGGTCGCTTGCGCGGTCTTGAGTGGACGGGTGACGCACGAATCTTATGCGTTAGATGCCCACTTGATGCATCAGGCCGCTCAGGCGCTGCTGGGAGAGCACGATTTTTCATCGTTTCGCGCTGCTTCCTGTCAAGCCAGTCACGCCAGACGTGAGGTGCAGCAGGTGAGTGTCAGTCGATGCGATGATTTTGTGATGATTGATATTCAAGCGAATGCTTTTTTGCATCATATGGTACGCAATATTGCAGGAGCGCTGATTGAAGTGGGCAAAGGACATCAGTCAGTTGAGTGGATCGCTACGCTCTTGGCGTTACGTGATCGAACTCAGGCTGCGCCAACTGCGCCGCCATCTGGCTTGTATTTTGTTAATGCACTCTATCCTTCCGGCTTTGGTTTGCCCTTAACGTCTTTGGATGCAGTGTTATGGCAGTTTTAAGAAAGGATGGCGGCGCAATGCGTTCGCCTTGAAGGAACAAGATTTTATGCGAACTCGTGTTAAAATCTGCGGCCTAACTCGGGTTGAAGATGCCCTTGTCGCCGTAGATGCTGGGGCGGATGCGCTTGGCTTGGTATTTTATCCACCAAGCCCACGCGCGGTCAGTCTTGAACAGGCTCGGTTGATTGCCGAATCTATCCCAGCCTTTGTAACGGTTACGGCCCTGTTCGTTAATCCTGATCCGCAAGACGTTTGGCAGGTGCTGCAGGGTATTCGAGTGGATTTATTGCAGTTTCATGGAGAAGAGTCTCCCGAATTTTGCCGGCAGTTTGGTCGAAATTACATTAAGGCCATTCCCATGCAGGCGCACACCAACCTTATTGAAATTGCCAAAGATTACGCCGATAGCAGTGGATTTTTATTGGATACCTATAAAGCCGGAGTGCCCGGTGGTACGGGTGAGGCGTTTAATTGGCATTGGATACCCAAGGAATTTGTTAAACCGATTATTCTGGCTGGGGGCTTAACCCCAGAAAATGCCGCAGCTGCCATCGACCAAGTTCATCCTTGGGCGTTGGATGTTAGCGGGGGCGTTGAGCAATCTAAAGGCATTAAATCTGCCGAGAAAATTGTTCAGTTTATGCAAGCAGTGATGAGTAGAGTCTAATGTCAAAAGAGTTTTCGACCATTGAGTATGCCAACTTTCCAGATGAACACGGGCATTTTGGGCCCTATGGCGGCATTTTTGCGCCGGAAACCCTGATGGCCGCCCTGGAGCAGTTAAACTTAGAATATCAAAGTGTTAAGCATGATCCGCAGTTCCTAAACGAGATTGCCGAGGATTTACGCGATTACGTTGGCCGGCCAACTCCCCTGTATTACGCGCAACGCTGGTCGGAAAAGCTCGGTGGTGCCAAAATTTACCTGAAGCGTGAAGACTTGAATCATACCGGAGCGCACAAGGTCAATAACACCATCGGTCAAGCTCTACTGGCCAAGCGTTTGGGAAAAACGCGTATTATTGCCGAAACCGGTGCGGGACAACACGGTGTGGCCAGTGCGACCGTAGCGGCTCGTTTGGGCCTAGAGTGTGTTGTGTACATGGGGGCCGACGATGTGGTACGCCAAGCGCCAAACGTTGCACGGATGAAAATGCTCGGTGCTAGGGTGGTAGCCGTCACTTCCGGTTCGCGTACCTTAAAAGATGCACTGAACGAAGCGATGCGCGATTGGGTAACCAATGTAGACAATACTTTTTATATTATTGGAACGGTTGCCGGTCCTCATCCCTATCCAGCGATGGTACGTGATTTTCAAGCGGTAATTGGCGAGGAAGCGCGCGAGCAGATTTTGCAAAAAGAAGGCAAGTTACCTGATGCTTTGATTGCTTGCGTGGGAGGCGGATCCAATGCAATTGGTCTGTTTCACCGTTTTCTGGGCGATGAGTCGGTAAAGATTTATGGCGTAGAGCCTGCAGGTCATGGCTTAGAAACGGATCAGCATGCGGCTCCGCTGTGCAAAGGGACACCTGGTGTCTTGCATGGTAACCGAACTTATTTAATGCAGGATGCGCATGGCCAGATTTTGGGAACGCACTCGATTTCCGCTGGTTTGGATTATCCAGGTGTGGGTCCAGAGCACGCTTGGTTAAAAGACATTGGACGAGTCAATTATGTAGCTGTAACGGATGAAGAAGCCTTGCAGGGTTTTCGCGACCTTACTCGTCTTGAGGGAATTATTCCTGCATTGGAATCGGCACATGCGATTGCCTATGCCACCAAGCTTGCACCGACAATGGGGAAAGACCAGACGATTATCATCAACCTTTCCGGGCGGGGTGATAAAGATATGAATACGATTTGCCAAATCGAAGGCATTGAGTTTTGATTTAAAGCGGTCGCGGGGCGCAAGCGCTTTGCGAAAAGTCGCGGCGAATTACCTTTTTAATAAGGTAACCTATGCACGCTCTGTAAGCGTTTGCTACGCGATTTAACGCCACTCGACGGCTTCTGTATTCACATAAGAAGAATTGATACATTATGAGCAGAATTGCACAAAAACTCGCCGCTTTAGCGGCAGCAGGTAAGACGGCACTGGTACCTTATATCACCGCTGGAGATCCACGCCCTGAGGCAACGGTGAGCCTGATGCATCTTTTGGTTGCTAAGGGGGCGGATATGTTGGAACTGGGTGTTCCTTTTTCCGATCCAATGGCAGATGGTCCCGTGATTCAACGTGCTGTCGAACGCGCACTGGCGCATCATGTCACCTTGGATGATGTGCTGGAAATGGTGCGTGTGTTTCGTGAAAAAGACAGTGAAACCCCAATTATTTTGATGGGATATCTCAATCCGATTGAGCGCTTTGGTTATGAAGCCTTTTCTCATGCAGCAAGTTCGGTTGGCGTGGATGGTGTTTTGACCGTAGATATGCCGCCTGAAGAATCCTTTGGTTATACACCGGCTTTGCGTGAGCAGGGTTTGGATCGAGTTTTTCTGATTTCGCCAACTACGCCTCAGCGTCGTCTGCGCGCGGTCAATGAAAAAGGCAGCGGGTTTGCTTACTATGTGTCATTGAAAGGCGTAACCGGTTCAAATGAGTTGGATGCGGAAGATGTGGCTCGTCAGATGTTGCGTCTAAAAGACGAGTTGCAGTTGCCAATCGGAATTGGTTTTGGGATTCGTAATGGTGAGACGGCTTATGCGATGGCCAAAATGGGCGATGCGGTGATTGTTGGTTCCGCCTTGGTGAGCTTAATTGAGGCTAATCACAATCAAGATTTGTACACGATTGAGTTGGCACTTGGCGAGAAAATGCAAGAGTTTCGCGATGCCATTGCGCGTGCTGATGCCGAAAAATCATTTTGATAGGTATAAACAATGAATTGGTTTGAAAAAATTCTGCCCAGTATTAAGCAGGTCGCGGAACGTAAAAAATCGGTGCCGGAAGGTCTATGGACCAAGTGTCCAAAATGTGAAGCCACACTGTATCGTTCGGAAGTCGCCCGCAACCAAGAAGTTTGCCCTAAATGCGATCATCATATGCGCCTAGGTGGACGCCTGCGTCTGCAATCTTTTTTGGACGAGGGGAGCTTTAAAGAGTTTGCGGCAGAGGTGACGCCGGTTGATGCATTGAAATTCCGCGATTTAAAGAAATACAAGGATCGTTTGAGTCAAGCACAAAAAGCGACAGGTGAAAAGGATGCGTTGATTACTGCTCAGGGTACGATTGAGCAGTTACCGGTGGTGGTTGCGGCCTTTGATTTTGGCTTTATGGGCGGCTCTATGGGCTCCGTGGTTGGCGAGAAGTTTGTTCGAGCGGTTGATATGGCGATTGCCACTCGCTCCCCTTTTATCTGTTTTTCGGCCAGTGGCGGGGCTCGGATGCAAGAAGCGCTTTTTTCTTTGATGCAGATGGCCAAAACTTCTGCCGCACTTGGACGTTTGCGTGCACAAGGTTTACCTTTTATTTCGGTTTTAACCGATCCAACGATGGGAGGCGTTTCAGCTTCTTTTGCGATGTTGGGAGATTTGAATGTGGCGGAGCCTAAGGCGTTGATTGGTTTCGCGGGGCCGCGTGTTATTGAACAGACTGTGCGCGAAAAACTGCCTGAAGGCTTTCAGCGCAGCGAATTCTTGCTGGAACACGGTGCGGTGGATCGAATTATTCATCGCCACCAATTGCGTTCTGAGTTGGCCAGCGTTTGTAAGATGCTGCTTAATCAGCCCCAATAAGTTTTAAATACAATCGGTTTTAAGCTTCTTGAGTCTTGGCCCATCTACGATAGCGGCCAAGAAATCTGTCTAGAATTCTCGGCCAGATCCACTATGGCTAGTGAAGCCTTTAATTGGCGTTTGGTTGAGCTTTCGCCTGTCTTTATCTTGCTTTGAGAGTGTTATGATGCAAGTTTCAAAACCCCATGCGCAAAGCACTTTAACGCAATGGCTGGATTGGTTAGTTCAAATGCACCCACAGGAAATTGATATGGGTGTGGCACGAGTCAAGCAAGTGGCCTTAGCGCTCGGCGTCGTCCGCCCAGCTCCAGTCGTTATCAGTGTCGCTGGCACCAATGGTAAGGGATCCAGTGTGGCGTTTTTGAGTTCAATCTTGCGCCAAGCCGGTTATCAAGTTGGGGCTTACTCCTCGCCGCATTTGTTGCAATTTAATGAGCGCATTCAAATCAATGGACAAAATGTCAGCGATGCGGATTTGGTTATGGCATTTGCCAAGATTGAGCAAGCGCGTCAAGCGACTAAATTGACCTACTTTGAATTTGCTACCCTTGCTGCTTTGGTTTTGTTTGCTAAAAACCAAGTACAGGTTGCGGTTTTAGAAGTGGGTTTGGGGGGGCGTCTGGATGCCGTTAACTTGGTAGATGCAGATGCCGCTTTGATTACCGCGATTGATATTGATCATATAGAGTGGTTAGGCAATGATCGTGCCCAGATCGCTCGTGAGAAAGCCGGTATCACCCGAACCGGACGGCTTGCTGTTTGTTCCGATCCTCAGCCACCTGAGAGTTTGGCCGAATATTGTCAGCAACATCAAGTGCCTTTGTTGCAGTTGGGGCAGGATTTTGAGTATCGTCAAGCGGCAAATACGTGGTCATTAAGCTGGGGTGAGGCATCAGCAGTGATGCCCAAATTGCCTATCCCGGCTCTAAAAGGCGAATTTCAACTACAAAATGCGGCCGGCGTGGTAGCGCTGCTGCAAGCCATGCAAGACCAAGGCCTGTTGCAAGTGCCCTTATCGGCGATTGAATCGGGATTGCAGCAGGTATTGCATCCTGGACGATTGCAGTCTCTGCGTTTTGTGTATCAGGGGCACCATTACCACTGGTTATTGGATGTCGCGCATAATCCGCAATCCGCTCAGGTATTGTCAGACTATTTGCAAGGTGAAAACGCATCCGCTTTACGCGCGCTTTTTTCAGTGCTTTCAGACAAGGATGCTACGCCGATGGTGCAAGTATTATCTCCCTTTATTGTCGATTGGCATGTGGCAGAGTTGAAAAATCCGCGCGCGCGCGCCTTGCCTGCTTTGCAGGCGTTGCTATCGCCTTTAGTGTCTGCAAATCGTACTTTTTATCCAGAGATGATGATGGCGGTACAAGCGGTGCTTGAAATGGAAAAACAGAAAACGTTGCCACAACAGCCTACTGTGTTAGTTTGGGGTTCTTTTTTCACGGTGGCTGAGGTTTATCAGGCTTTACAGCGCTTGTCTGTACAATTTGCCGTTTCGGATACCTCCGCATATCCGGCACCCGCACAAGGGTAAGCGGGTGTGCAATTGAATTTAGAAGACATAGGATAACGATGACCAACACAGTGAATAGTGAAGAAGATGTCGTTAAATATCGTTTGGTCGGTGCTTTGGTATGGGTGTTGTTGCTTTTGTTGTTTGTGCCAAGTTGGTACGCGAACCCGGTGCAGCCAGAAGCGCAAAGTACATCACAGCCTTCGCAACCCACACCCATTGCGATTGCGCCCTATCGTTTACCAGAAACCCCAGTATCAACTGAAGAAAGGCGTGCTGTGGTTGAGGGCGCGCGCGAGCAGTTTACACAATTGCAAACCCCACCACAGAACACTCCGTTGAATAACACGGCGGTTGAGGTAGGTTCGAGTTCAGCATCATTGCCATCTAAGTCACCGACGACGTCTTCCTCGAGCGCGCAGGCTGCGCCAGATCAAAAGCCGGTTTCTCGCTTGCCTGCACAGTTCTATTTTGTGAGATTAGCCTCTTTTTTTGAGTTAAATAAAGCCAAGGCCTTTATTGAAGAGGCTAAAAAGCAAGGCTTTGATTTGGAGATGAAAACCTTTGACGTTAAAAAGAATGGTCAAACGACCAAGGTGTACCAGGTTCGCACCCAAAAATTTAATTCTTTTGACAAAGCCCTCAAAGCCAAACGGAATTTAGATAAAATATTCCACCTTAAAGGTTCACGAATTCTTGAGATTTCGTCGCAACCGAAAAACTGATATTCAATAAGAGAGAGTTCATACATGTGCGGAATTGTTGGCATTGTCACGGTTGGCGTTAATTCGGTGAATCAGGAGATTTACGATGCGCTGACTATCCTGCAGCATCGTGGTCAAGATGCAGCCGGAATTGTCACCTGCGAAAACGGTCGTTTTTATCAGCGTAAAGATAATGGAATGGTTAAGGACGTTTTTCGTACTCGCCACATGCGTGATCTACTCGGTACGATTGGTATTGGTCATGTACGCTATCCAACCGCTGGCTCCTCATCCAGCGCGGAAGCCCAGCCTTTCTACGTTAACTCGCCCTACGGAATTGTCATGGGTCATAACGGTAACCTAACCAATGCGCACGCTTTGGCCGAAGAAATTTACCGTACCGATCTTCGCCATCTCAACACCAATTCAGATTCAGAAGTGCTGCTGAATATTTTTGCTCATGAACTTAAAGCGCAGGGCAAATTAGAAATTAATCAAGCCGATGTGTTTAATGCGATTCGTCAAGTACACAATCGTGTTCGCGGTGGTTATGCGGCGGTTGGTCTGATTTCTACCATTGGCCTTTTTGCTTTCCGTGATCCTTATGGCTTGCGTCCGATTGTGGTGGGTGAGCGCAAAACAGCAGCTGGCACAGACTACATGGTGGCATCCGAATCGGTGGCGCTTGATGGCTTAGGCTTTAGTTTGATTAAGGATTTGGCGCCAGGTGAAGCGGTCGTCGTGACCGATAAAGGTGAAATCACTTTTGAGCAATGCGCGCAAAACCCAGTTTATTCTCCCTGTATTTTTGAATACGTCTATTTTGCTCGCCCAGATTCGATGATCGATGATATTTCGGTGTATAAGTCTCGTCTGCGCATGGGCGAAAAGCTGGCTGAAAAAATTCTGCGTGAATGGCCAGACCATGATATTGATGTGGTGATGCCGATTCCTGACACCAGCCGAACGGCCGCCATTGAATTAGCCAATATTTTAGGCAAGCCTTACCGCGAAGGTTTTATTAAAAATCGTTATATTGGCCGGACATTCATTATGCCGGGTCAGCAATTACGTAAAAAATCGGTGCGGCAAAAACTCAATCCGATTGATTTAGAATTTGAAGGCAAGAATGTACTGTTGGTGGACGATTCCATTGTTCGTGGCACCACTTCCGGCCAAATTGTTCAGATGGCGCGCGAGTCTGGCGCGAACAAGGTTTATTTTGCATCGGCGGCACCACCGGTGAAATATCCTTACGTGTATGGCATTGATATGCCATCACCTTCGGAATTAGTTGCCAGTAATCGCACAACTGAAGAAGTTGCCGAGTTGATCGGCGTTGATAAATTGATCTACCAAGACCTTCAAGATTTGATTGATTCAGTCAGTGCCGGGTCGAAACAAGTGAATCTATTTGATACCTCTTGTTTCAGTGGTGTTTATGCCACGGGTGACATTACTCCGGAGTATTTGGCTTCGTTGGATCAAGCACGTAACGACGATGCGCAAGCGTCAAGTAAGCCAAAAACCGGACAAGAGCCGATTGGCATCCACAATCGGAGCTAGGTGCTTTAAAACCTGTTCGATGGTTGTGGGGAGTGTTTGTCCAGGCAGTTCTTTTTAAGCCATTCATCTAAGCCGCCAAGGGCGTTCCCGAGGGCGGCTTTTCAGTCAGTATGAGGCCGTTATGTTTGATGAGTTTGAACACTATAATATTGAGACCCTTGCAGTACGTGCGGGTTACGAGCAGACAGGGGAGCAAGAAAATTCGGAAGCGATTTTTCCCACTTCCAGTTTCCGTTATCAGTCGGCGGCACAAGCTGCCGCTCGTTTTGGTGGGCAAGAGCCGGGAAATGTGTATTCTCGTTTCACCAACCCGACTGTGCGGGCGTTTGAAAATCGCCTAGCGGCAATGGAAGGTGCTGCCAGTTGCGTGGCAACCGCTTCAGGTATGTCGGCGATTCTGACCACTTTTATGTCTTTGTGCCAAGCGGGTGATCACGTCGTTTCTTCGCAAAGCATTTTTGGTACAACCAAAGTGTTGTTTACCAAGTATTTAATGAAGTTTGGTTTGGAGGTGACATTTGTTTCTCAAACCGATCTCAGTGAATGGCAAGCCGCCATCAGACCCAATACCAAGGCGCTATTTTTGGAGACGCCTTCCAATCCTCTGACGGAGGTGGCGGATCTTGATGCTTTGAGTCAGCTGGCGAAAGCAAATCAGTGCTTATTGGTAGTGGATAACTGTTTTTGCACGCCTATTTTGCAGCGACCACTTGAGCAAGGCGCCGACATTGTTATCCACTCTGCGACTAAGTTTTTAGATGGTCAAGGCCGTGCCATAGGGGGTGCGGTTCTGGGAAATGCACAGTTGGTCGGCGAAGAAGTGCGAGGGTTTTTACGGACTTGCGGTCCGAGTATGAGCCCATTTAATGCTTGGATTTTTTTAAAGGGTTTAGAAACTTTGCCCATTCGGATGCGAGCGCACTGTGAAAATGCCTTATCACTGGCCAGCTGGTTAAGTCAGCACCCTAAGATTGAAAAAGTGTTTTACCCAGGTTTAACGTCACATCCACAGTATGAGTTGGCGCATAAACAACAATCGGCTGGTGGAGGTTTGGTGTCGTTTCGAGTTAAGGGCGGCCGCGAGCAGGCTTGGCAGGTAATTGATCACACTAAAATGGTGTCTATTACCGCAAATTTGGGGGATGTTAAAACTATTATTACTCATCCAGCCACGACGACTCATGTTCGAGTTTCTCCAGAAGACCGCGAAAAAGCGGGGATTACGGAAAATCTATTACGTATTTCGGTTGGGTTAGAGTCGATTGAAGACATTAAGCGCGATTTAGCGCGTGGTTTAGATCTTATTTGATTTCAAAAAAGTGCCCGTTGAAAACGGGCACGGAAGAGATGTGGTGGGTTGCATGAACGCATTTAATTGCGAGGCAACATAAACTCTGATGGTTCTTTCTGGCGGAAAATCACGCAAGTCTTGCCAATCGTTTGCACATGCAGTGCGCCAGTTTGTTGTACAAGTTGTTCAACAATGGCTTGACGGTCTTCGCGCTCACCATACGCAATCTTAATTTTGAGTAGTTCGTGATGGCTAAGGGTATTTTCAAGTTCGGTCATCAAGCTCTCGCTTAGACCATTATTGCCGATAATCAGCATTGGCTTAATGTTGTGCGCAATGCCGCGTAAATATTTAAGTTGATTGTTGCTGAGTTCGGTGAGTGATTTTTTGCGGTTTTGTGCCATTGAGTGTTTCAAATCCATACTTATTTAATTAAGCGGTTATTGTAGTAGAAATAGAATATGTCGAGAAGTAAATCCAGCGCTAACTGGCTCAAAGAGCATTTTGATGATCCTTTTGTGAATAAAGCTAAGCTTGAAGGCTGGCGTTCTCGTGCTGTTTATAAGCTGCAAGAGATTGATGATAAGGACAAACTCTTTAGGCCGGGGATGGTTGTTGTCGATTTGGGTGCGGCACCAGGTGGATGGTCGCAATGGACCACTCACAAAGTTGGCCAACAAGGTGAGGTCTTTGCCTTGGATATTTTGCCGGTTGAACCTTTTGCCGGTGTGCATTTTATTCAAGGCGACTTTCGGGATGAAGCGGTTTACAACCAGCTTTTGTCTGCACTAAATGGGCGCGAGGTTGATGTGGTGATGTCCGATATGGCACCCAATATGAGTGGCAGTAAGGCAGTCGATATTCCGCGCGCGATGTATTTGGTTGAGTTGAGTGTTGAATTAGCAGATCAGGTTCTGAAAAAAAATGGTGATCTGCTGATGAAAGTGTTTCAAGGAGAGGGTTACAACAGCTTGATTCAGGATCTCAAAGGGAAATACGCGAAAGTCATTACGCGTAAACCCGAAGCTTCGCGGGCGCGCAGTAAGGAGATTTATCTTTTGGCGCGAGGAAAGAAATAGTGTTATTGGAGTGGGGTTTTAATTTAGTAAATTTATTAAACTGATTAAAAATCCCAATTGGCTATAAGTTTTATTTATAAAAAAGTGTGGTAGAGTGGCGTTTGCAGGCAAAGTGTGTTCCAATTTTGCTTCTGCTTATGGGTTTTAAGGTCTAAAAGACAAGGTTCTGCAATGAAGAATAATGACATGTTAAAAAACATCTTGATTTGGGTCGTCGTTGCGACCATCCTGATGACCGTTTTTAACCATTTCAGCGCTCAAAATCAGAGTGTTTCTAGCCGTTTGGATTACTCAGATTTTATTGAACAGGTTCATCAAGGTCAAATCAGTCAAGTAATTATTGAAGGTCAGACCATTCGTGGTATCTATGCTAATGGCGGAAGCTTCTCGACTTTTAATCCCGGGGATCCAGGGTTAATGGGAGATTTACTGGATAACCGCGTCAAGATTACTGCGAAACCACCAGAGCAACAAAGCGTGCTCATGCAGATTTTTATCTCATGGTTCCCGATGCTATTGTTGATTGGCGTATGGATTTTTTTCATGCGTTCAATGGGTGGTGGCGTTGGTGGTAAGGGCGGCCCAATGTCGTTCGGTAAGTCAAAAGCTCGAATGATGACCGAAGACCAGAATAAAATTACGCTAGAAGATGTTGCGGGTGCGGATGAAGCCAAACAGGAAGTTGGCGAGATTGTCGATTTCCTGAGAGACCCAAGTAAATATCAGAATTTAGGTGGTAGTATTCCGCGTGGCGTTTTGATGGTCGGGCCACCAGGTACGGGTAAAACCTTGCTGGCAAAAGCGATCGCGGGTGAAGCGAAAGTGCCATTTTTCACCATTTCTGGTTCTGACTTTGTGGAAATGTTTGTCGGGGTGGGTGCTTCTCGAGTACGCGATATGTTTGAGCAAGCCAAAGCGCATGCGCCCTGTATCATCTTTATTGATGAAATTGATGCGGTAGGTCGCAGCCGTGGTACAGGCATGGGCGGCGGTAACGACGAGCGTGAACAAACCTTGAACCAAATGCTGGTTGAGATGGATGGTTTCGAAGGCAATGAAGGAATTATCGTGATTGCGGCAACCAACCGTGCGGATGTTTTAGATCCAGCCTTGCTGCGTCCGGGTCGTTTTGATCGCCAGGTCACGGTCGGCTTGCCAGACATTCGTGGTCGCGAGCAGATCCTTAAGGTGCATATGCGCAAAGTCCCTTTGGCAGAAGATGTTAATCCCTCTTACATTGCTCGTGGTACGCCAGGTTTTTCAGGGGCGGATTTAGCGAACTTGGTTAACGAAGCTGCACTTTTTGCCGCGCGTGAAAGCGCCAAGCTGGTGACGCAAAAGCATTTTGAAAAAGCGAAAGATAAAATCTTAATGGGCGTTGAGCGCAAATCAATGGTTATGAGTGAAGAAGAGCGTCGAATGACGGCTTATCACGAATCGGGCCATGCGATTGTGGGCTTTCTCGTTCCTGAACACGATCCTGTTTATAAAGTTAGTATTATGCCGCGTGGCCGAGCGCTTGGCGTTACCATGTACTTGCCGGAAGAGGATAGCTATAGCTATTCCAAACGCAAGCTGGAATCGCAGCTTTCCAGCTTATATGGTGGACGTCTGGCAGAAGAGATTGTCTATGGTCTTGATGCGGTGACCACCGGAGCAAGCAATGATATTGAGCGAGCTACGATGATTGCACGCAATATGGTAACCAAATGGGGGCTGTCGGATTCACTGGGTCCTTTGCTCTACGAAGAAGAGGATCGTTCTGGGTTTATGGGAACCTCTCGCAATGCGAATGTTTCGGGCGAAGTATCTCAGAAAATTGACGAAGAGATTCGTGCTCTGATCGACCGTAATTATGAGCGAGCGCGTAAAATTTTGACCGATAACCGCGAAAAACTTGAAATCATGACCGATTGTCTTATGAAGTACGAAACCATTGATCGTGAGCAGGTTGAACGAATCATGCGTGGTGAAGATCCGGGTGCGCCAAAAGATTGGACTGAAGAGTCCACTCAACCGCCGTCACCTCCTGCTGAGACCCGTTCATTGGAAGAGTCTTCTGAGCATAAAGCGGATGAGCCGGATTCGATTAAAAAAGATATGGCGTCTGATGATGCGATGAATGATTCGGGCGAACCAAAACTGCATTAGTGGTTTGCGTCATGATCGAACTCTAACCCTGCTTCGTGCAGGGTTTTTTTATAGAGTCAAGTAAGCGATTTAAACCCGTTTAAAAAGAGAGAACTCATGGATTTAGTTAATTGGTTGGCTGCAGTACAGCGTGAAAAAGGGCATGCAGCCATTATGGGGATTCTCAATGTAACGCCAGATTCTTTTTCAGATGGCGGGCGTTTTAATCAGATGGACGCATTTAAACGTCAAGCGGAACAAATGGTGGCTGATGGTGTGGATATCTTTGATGTAGGAGGAGAGTCAACTCGGCCAGGTGCAGAGCCTGTCAGCTTAGAGCAAGAGTTAGCTCGTGTTTTGCCAGCCATTGAATGGTTGCATGAAACCTTTGCCTTGCCTATTTCAGTGGATACCTATAAACCCGAAGTGATGAAGCAGGCCGTTGAAGCGGGGGCGAATTTTATTAATGATGTTAATGCATTGCAGGCTAAAGAGGCGTTGTCGGTGGTGGCCAGTTTGGGGATGCCTGTTTGTTTGATGCACAAGCAGGGTGAGCCGAAAACCATGCAGTTGACAGCAGGCTATCAAGATGTGGTCGGTGAGGTGTACCAATTTTTGTCTGAACGGATCGCCACCTGTGTCCAATCTGGAATCGCTCAGGAATCAATTATGATTGATTTAGGTTTTGGTTTTGGTAAGCGCTTTGAGGATAATTGCCTATTGTTTCAGCAGATGACGCGTTTTACCGACTTGGGATGCCCGCTTTTGGTTGGTGTTTCGCGTAAGCGAATGCTGGGACAAATAATCGACGCAGAAAGGGTTGAGAAGCGCTTGCAGGCAAGCGTAACGGCTGCGGTGCTGGCAGCACAAAAGGGCGCGGCAGTGGTTCGGGTGCATGATGTAAAACCGACGCGTGAAGCCTTATTGACAGCAAAGTATCTGGGTTAAGTGAAGGGCACTGAGGAGGTGCGGGTGGTGAAGCTTTCAGTATTTGGGACTGACGGGATTAGAGGTACCGTTGGACAGGGGATGATTAGTCCTGATCGAGTGTTACAGCTTGGATGGGCGGTTGGTACGGTGCTTATCCGTAATGGTGGCAAATCCGTGATGATTGGCAAAGATACTCGCATTTCCGGTTATATGTTTGAATCGGCATTAGAAGCGGGGTTGATTGCAGCGGGTGTTGATGTCTCTTTAGTGGGGCCCATGCCAACACCAGCCATCGCCTATCTCACGCAAACCTTTAGTTGCGATATGGGCATTGTGATTAGTGCATCCCATAATCCGCACGAAGATAATGGCATCAAATTCTTCAATGCAGAAGGCAAAAAGATTTCGGATGCGATGCAGCAAGAAATTGAATCGCTTTTGCATTTACCGATCAGTGTGGTGGGCTCTGAGCAGCTCGGTAAAGCCTATCGAATTGAAGATGCGTCGGGGCGTTATATTGAATTTTGTAAAGGAACCTACCGAGCGAAGAAAAAATTAAAAGGTCTGCGCCTGGTTTTAGATTGTGCGCATGGAGCGACCTATCATATTGCGCCAAATGTGTTCCGCGAGCTCGGTGCGGAAGTGTTCACATTGGGCACTGCTCCGAACGGTATGAACATTAATTATCAGTGTGGTGCGACCGACACGAAGGCGCTGATGGAGGCTGTCGAAAATCATCGTGCTGATTTAGGGATTGCTTTTGATGGGGATGGTGATCGCGTCATGATGGTTGATGCCTTGGGGCGCCTTGTAGATGGCGATGTCATTCTTTACATCTTAGCAACCATGACCGGAAAGCCAATTAAGGGCGTGGTTGGTACAGTGATGACCAATTTAGGGTTGGAGTTGGCACTGCTCGAACGAGGTATTGAGTTTGTCCGCACAGCAGTAGGGGATCGTTTTGTTATGGAAGCGTTGGTCGAAAAAGGTTGGTTTTATGGCTCTGAACCCTCTGGCCATGTGCTTTGCCTCAACAAAATAGGCACGGGTGATGGCATTGTCGCAGCCTTGCAAGTTTTGGCCGCATTGGTCTCTCAGCAACGTCAATTAGCTGATGTACGCGATCAATTACCGATTTTTCCACAAATATTACGTAATGTAACTATTGCGCAACCGGCCAAGGTTGAAGATAATGCCGCCCTGCAACACGCTATCGCACAAGCTCAGGTGGAATTGGCTGAAAATGGGCGAATTTTGATTCGTGCATCCGGAACTGAGCCGAAAATTCGCGTGATGGTTGAAGGTCGAGATGCGATGCAGGTGAAAAAAATTGCTGACGATTTAGAAAAGGTTGTCAGATCAGAATTTTCATAAAATTGCAATATTGTTTTTATGTAAATAAACCGCTAATATTGTCGGACTTTTGTGTTGGAGATTAGTAGATGAGAAAACCTTTTGTTGCCGGAAACTGGAAAATGCACGGTTCAAAGGCCTCTATCGAGGGTCTCATGGCGGGTTTAAATGCGCAAGCGAGCGCATTGAAAAATGTTGATGTCGCCGTTTGTCCGCCGGCAATTTACATGGATTACGTCAAAACACTTTTGAATTCGCCCAAGATTGCATTGGGTGCGCAGAATATGGCACAAGAAGCGACGCAGGGTGCTTTTACCGGTGAAACCTCGGCGGCGATGTTGCAAGATTTTGGTTGCCGTTATGTCATCCTAGGTCACTCTGAACGTCGTGCACTGTTTGGTGAAACAGACGAGGAAATTGCGGCTAAAGTCTCGGTTGCATTGCAAATGGGGCTAACCCCAATTTTGTGTGTGGGCGAGACGCTGGAGCAGCGTGAATCCGGAGTGACAGAGAAGGTGATTGCAGCGCAGCTGGATGCGGTCATTGCCTTAACTGGTGTGGATGCTTTTACCCAAATTGTAATTGCGTATGAACCGGTCTGGGCAATTGGCACTGGAAAAACGGCTTCTCCCGCTCAAGCACAAGCCGTTCATGCGTTTATTCGTGATAAACTGGCGCGCCTGAATCGCAGTGTTGCAGAGAAGGTAATTATTCAATATGGCGGTAGCGTAAAGCCGGATAATGCCGCAGAGCTATTTGCTCAAGCTGATATTGATGGTGGCTTGATTGGTGGCGCCTCATTGAATGCGGACGATTTTATGGCGATTTGCCAAGCTGCGAGTGCATAATGTTTACAACGATTTTAACAATTCATATTATTATTGCCTTCTTGCTGATTGTGTTGGTTTTAATGCAACACGGCAAGGGCGCGGATGCCGGTGCGAACTTTGGTGGCAGCTCCTCGCAAACCCTGTTTGGGAGCGGTGGATCAGCAACTTTTTTATCACGCCTAACCGCAATTATGGCAACTCTATTCTTTATTACCTCTTTAACCTTAGCTTATCTTGCGAGTCAACAAGCCAAAGGGTATCAGAGTGTAGTGAAAGAAGCACCCGTAAATGTTGATGACTCAAGTCAGCAGAATCAACAACCGGTTGTTCCAAACTGATCTAACAATCCTGCCGATGTGGTGAAATTGGTATACACGCTACCTTGAGGTGGTAGTGGCTTAGGCTGTGCCGGTTCGAGTCCGGCCATCGGCACCATATTTCTAACGACTGCCGCACTAGTTGCGGCAGTATTATGTATAAAGACTAGATGAGGTTGCACACCAATGCTAGAAAACTACTTGCCTGTCTTGGTATTTATTGTCTTGGGCATTTTGTTTGGTGCCGGGCCAATATTAGTTGGTTATTTGTTAGGCCCGCAAAGGCCTGACCCCGAAAAAAATTCACCTTATGAGTGTGGTTTTGAAGCCTTTGAAGATGCGCGTATGAAGTTTGATGTGCGCTTCTATTTGGTGGCGATTCTCTTTATTATTTTTGACCTTGAGATTGCGTTTCTATTTCCTTGGGCGATTGTTCTTGAGGAAGTGGGCACTTTTGGATTATTGGCAATGGCGGCGTTTCTCTCGTTGCTGGTAATCGGTTTCATCTATGAGTGGAAGAAAGGAGCGCTGGAATGGGAGTAGAAGGCATTTTGCGCGAAGGGGTTGTCACCACTTCCGCAGATAAATTAATCAACTGGGCTCGTACCGGTTCACTTTGGCCAATGACATTTGGTCTTGCCTGCTGTGCAGTTGAAATGATGCACGCTGGGGCATCTCGTTATGACCTAGATCGTTTTGGTATTATTTTTCGTCCCTCGCCGCGCCAGTCTGATGTGATGGTGGTTGCAGGTACCCTCGTTAACAAAATGGCACCTGCACTGCGTAAAGTGTATGACCAGATGGCCGAACCGCGTTGGGTAATCTCCATGGGCTCCTGTGCCAATGGGGGTGGCTATTACCATTATTCTTATTCTGTTGTTCGCGGTTGTGACCGTATTGTCCCCGTTGATGTCTATGTTCCTGGTTGCCCGCCAACCGCCGAAGCGCTTTTGTACGGAATTATCCAGTTACAAAATAAAATAAAGCGCACCAATACCATCGCCCGTTAAGCCTAGGTGGATTGCATCATGAAACAGTCAGTTCTTGACCTCCAAACCCGTGTCCAGCAGATTTTGGGTAATCTGTTGCGCTCATCGACGATTGCACTCGATGAATTAACTATTGAACTCGCCCCTGAGCAAGCGCTGGCCGCTTTGCAAAAATGTCGGGATGAACTAGGCTTTGAACAGCTGGTTGATCTTTGTGGTATTGACTATCTTGACTATGGCAAAGCCAATTGGGAAACGATGCAAGCCGTTAATACCGGTTTTGGTCGCGGAGTTTTCGATTTTGCCGAAGAGGATAGCGAAGAAAGCAATTTGCATATGCCACGCCGTTTTGCAGTGGTTTACCATTTGTTATCCATCCAGCATAACGTGCGTCTGCGGGTTAAGGTTTTTCCAGCGGATACGCAAATGCCGGTGGTAGAAAGTGTGATTTCCGTATGGAGTGTCGCAAACTGGTTTGAGCGTGAAGCCTTTGATTTATTTGGCATTCTATTCCAAGGTCATCCAGATTTGCGTCGCATTTTGACCGATTATGGTTTTGTTGGACATCCATTACGCAAGGATTTCCCATTAACGGGGCACGTTGAAATGCGTTATGACGCTGAAAAAGCGCGCGTTGTCTATGAGCCGGTCTCGATTGAAAACCGCATCAATGTCCCGCGTGTGATTCGTCACAAAACGCCTGCCAAAGCTTAATAGGACGCTGTTATGCCAGAAATTCGTAACTATACCCTCAATTTTGGTCCTCAACACCCGTCTGCGCACGGGGTTTTGCGTTTGGTTCTTGAGCTGGATGGCGAAACGGTTGTGCGCTCCGACCCGCACATTGGTCTGCTTCACCGTGGCACAGAAAAATTAGCGGAGTTTAAACCTTATAATCAATCCATCGGCTATATGGATCGCCTAGATTACGTTTCGATGATGGCCAACGAACACGGTTACGTGATGGCAATTGAAAAGATGTTAGGGGTTCAGGTGCCTGAGCGGGCTCAGTATATTCGAGTGATGTTTGATGAAATCACTCGTGTGCTCAATCACCTGATGTGGTTGGGTGCCCACGCTTTGGATATCGGGGCGATGACGGTCTTTTTATATGCCTTCCGCGAACGCGAAGATTTGATGGATTGTTATGAAGCCGTTTCGGGTGCGCGAATGCACGCAACCTATTACCGTCCAGGTGGGGTTTATCGTGATTTGCCTGATACCATGGCTAAATATAAAGAATCACAGTGGCACTCTGGTAAAAAACTTGATCAGTTAAACGAAACTCGTGAAGGTTCCTTATTGGAATTTATTCAAGCCTTTACGGAGCGTTTTCCGGGCTACATCGATGAGTACGAAACGCTATTGACCGATAATCGTATTTGGAAGCAGCGTACCGTTGATATTGGTATTGTGTCCCCAGAGCGTGCTCTGCAGTTAGGCTTTAGTGGTCCGATGCTGCGCGGTTCTGGGATTGCGTGGGACTTGCGTAAAAAGCAACCTTATGAAGTTTACGACCGAATGGACTTTGACATCCCAGTCGGCAAAACCGGTGATTGTTATGATCGCTATCTGGTTCGTGTGGCAGAAATGCGCGAATCAAACAAAATAATTAAGCAGTGCGTGGCTTGGCTTAAAGCCAATCCAGGACCCGTGATGAGTTCAGATCACAAGGTGGCTCCGCCGTCACGTGAAGAAGCAAAATCCAATATGGAGGCGCTGATTCATCACTTTAAACTGTTTACCGAAGGTTACTGTATACCCGCGTCCGAGGCTTATGCCGCAGTGGAGCATCCTAAGGGTGAGTTCGGCATTTACCTGGTATCCGATGGTGCGAACAAGCCCTACCGCATGAAAGTGCGCGCCCCCGGTTTTCCCCATCTGGCCTCTTTAGACGAGATGGTCAAAGGGCATATGATTGCTGACGTGGTATCGATTATCGGTACACAAGATATTGTATTTGGAGAAATCGATCGATGAGCACCAAAACAAACCTGATTCAAGGTGACGTTCAAAAACGCATCGATACGTGGATTGCGACTTACCCCGCGGATCAACGTCAATCGGCAACCATGCCTGCCTTGCGTATTGTGCAAGAAGCGAACGGCGGCCATCTTACAACCGAGCTGATGAATGAAATTGCCGACTACCTGGGTGTTGCGCCGATTTCGGTTTACGAAGTTGCAACATTTTATGGTAACTACAACCACCAACCTGTTGGTAAGTATCAGATTAACTGGTGCAACTCGGTCTCATGTTTTTTACGAGGTGGCGAGGCGCTGCGTGAAAAAATGGAACAAAAACTTGGGGTCAAGTCCGGTGAAGTGACTGCCGATGGTAAGTTTTCGATTAAAAAAGTCGAATGCTTGGGTGCCTGCGGCGGTGCGCCCATGTGCAAAATCGATAAGACATATTATGAAAATCTAGACGAGACGAGCTTGTTTAGAATTCTTGACGAGTTGGAGTAGGTCGATGGTTCATCAAAATGAAAACTGTTTTCGCCTCAACCATTTAGCGCGTTCTTATGATATCGACGTTTATATGGCCAACGGCGGTTATGAAGTATGGAAAAAGGTCTTGGCGGGAGAGCTAGAACCCGCTGAAATTATTGCGGAAGTAAAAGCCTCTGGAATTCGCGGTCGCGGCGGCGCAGGTTTTCCGACAGGTTTGAAATGGAGCTTTATGAATCGTAATGCTCCAGGTCAAAAGTATATTGTCTGTAATTCAGACGAGGGCGAGCCTGGGACTTTTAAAGATCGCGACATTCACCGCTATAACCCGCACGCCCTGGTTGAAGGGATGATGATTGCCGGTTACGTCATTGGGGCTTCTCAAGGTTATAACTACATTCGAGGTGAGTTTTGGGAGCCGTATCAAACCTTTAAGAATGCGATTAACCAGGCGCGAGAAGCAGGGTTACTCGGCAAAAACATTTTGGGTTCCGGCTGGGATTTTGATTTGCATGTTCATCTTGGTGCCGGGGCTTATATTTGCGGCGAAGAAACGGCCCTGTTGGAATCCATTGAAGGAAAAAAGGGACAGCCGCGCTTTAAGCCACCTTTCCCTGCCAGCTACGGTTTATATGGTCGCCCAACCACAATCAATAATACGGAGACACTGGCCTCCATTCCGATGATTTTGGCCAAAGGTGGCAAGTGGTTTAACGATCTTGGCGTGAAAAATGCCGGTGGTACCAAGCTTTACTCCGTTTCTGGTCATGTGAATAATCCCGGCAACTTTGAAGTACGCATGGGAACGCCTTTCAAAGATTTGTTGGAATTGGCCGGTGGTGTTTGGCAAGGCCGCAAACTGAAGTGTGTCATTCCCGGCGGTGCTTCCACGGCGTTTATTCCTGCTGAAAAAGCGCTGGAAATGAACATGGACTACGATTCGATTGCCGGTGCGGGTTCGTTTCTGGGCGCAGGTTCAATGATTGTCATGGATGAAACCACCGACATCGTTAAGGTGTGCAAAAACTTATCGCATTTTTATTGGGATGAGTCTTGTGGTCAATGCACGCCGTGTCGTGAAGGTACGGGTTGGCTGTATCGCGTTTTGACTCGAATTGTCGATGGCAAAGGACGTCCTGAAGATATTACGGCTCTGAAGGAAGTTTCCGGCAAAATCATGGGCAATGTAATTTGTGGTTTGGGAGATGCCTCCACCATTGCTTTAACCAGTGCGGTTAAGTTGTATGAGCATGAATTTAGACATTACATTGAACACGGTTGCAGTATTTACGATCGAGTGTAATCGACTACGGCTCTTCGGGCGCAGTCGCGCCAATCAAATTTAGGTTAGAAAACTATGGTAAAAGTTGAAATCAACGGACAAGTGATCGAAGCGCGAGAAGGAGACATGCTGATTGATGTCGCCGACAATGCCGCTATTCCGATTCCGCGTTTTTGTTACCACAAAAAACTCTCGATTGCTGCTAATTGTCGGATGTGTTTGGTCGATGTAGAAGGTGCTTGGAAACCACTGCCAGCGTGTGCAACCCCTGTGACCGATGGCATGGTGGTTCGTACTCATTCACCTAAAGCGATTGCGGCGCAAAAGTCAGTAATGGAATTCTTGTTAATCAATCATCCGTTAGACTGCCCCATTTGTGACCAAGGTGGTGAGTGCGAGTTGCAAGATGTGGCCATGGATTATGGTGATGATGTTTCGCGCTTCAGCGAAGCAAAGCGTGTTGTCGGAGATAAAAATGCCGGACCGCTCATCAGCACGGATATGACGCGTTGCATCCATTGCACTCGCTGTGTTCGCTTTGGACAAGAAATTGCCGGGATGATGGAGTTGGGCGCAACGGGCCGTTCAGAATGGATGGAAATTGGTACCTATGTTGAAAAGGCAATTGTGTCCGAAGTCTCGGGCAATATGATTGACCTTTGTCCAGTAGGTGCGCTCACTTCAAAGCCATTCCGTTATAAGACACGTACCTGGGAGTTAAAAGCACACAAGGCGATTGCCGGGCATGATTCGATTGGTTCAAACATTCAAATTCATACTAAAAATGGCAAAGTCATGCGGGTGGTTCCGAGCGAAAATGAAGCGATTAACGAAGTGTGGCTCTCTGACCGCGATCGCTTTGCCTATGAAGCAATTCATGCCGAAAGCCGTTTGACTCAACCCATGATTAAGCAAAACGGTGTTTGGAAAACCACTGATTGGGAAACGGCTTTGGCTTTTGCTGCACAAGCGATGGCATCACCTGAATCTGACGCATCGCAAACCGGTGTCTTGGTCTCGGCAAATGCAACGCTTGAGGAATTGCATTTGTTACAGAAGTTGTCGCGAGGAATGGGCGTCGAAAACATTGACTACCGTACGCGTCAGCAAGATTTTCGCATGGATTCAACCGGTTTCCATACGCCAGGATTGGCCTTGCCGCTTGCGGACACTGAGAAATTGCAATCGACTTTATTAATTGGCTCTTATCTTCGTAAAGAGCTTCCTTTGCTAAATCTACGTTTGCGCAAATCAACCTTGCGTGGGGGTAAGGTTTTTGCCTTGAATCCTCAGTCTTATAAGTTTAACTACGCTTTAGCGGATTTAAGCGATGCAAAGGGGATGGTCGCGAACTTGGCGTCTTTGGCGAAAGTAGCTGCCCAGAGTAAAAACGATACAGATCCGATTTTTGACGAAATTAAGACCTATCCTGAGCATGAAGCCGTGGTAAGTGCCCTGCAAAATGCACCAAAGTCTGCCATTATGCTCGGACAAATTGCACAACATCATCCCGACTATGCCCTGTTGTGTAAGCTTGCTGCCAGTTTGGCCAAGAATACCGATTCCAGTTTGAGTCTTTTGCCGATTCAAGCCAATGAAGTGGGTGCCCATTTGGCGCAGTGCTTACCTTTGAAGGGTAAGAATGCCGCTGAAATGTTAGCTCAGCCTCTCAAGCGCTACCTGCTTTGGCAGTTAGAAACGGCGGATTTTGCAAATCCAGAACAGGCCACGGCCGCTTTTAAAGCAGCGGACTTTGTGGTTTGTATGAGTTTATTTGATAGCCCTGAACAGCGCGAATACGCGGATGTACTGCTGCCGATTGCGTCCTATGCCGAAACAGCCGGTACTTTTGTCAATCTTAATGCGAATAAACAATCCTTTAAGATGGCTGCAGAGCCGGTTGGTGAGGCAAAAGCCGGTTGGAAGGTGTTGCGTGTGCTCGGTAACATGTTGAATCTTTCTGGGTTTGAGTACACGCACAGTAATGAGGTACTGCGTGAGGTGATGGATTCTCGCAGTGTGACCTTGGCACTAGCAAAACTGGATCTGGCGATGCAT
Source organism: Thiotrichales bacterium (assembly GCA_016936535.1). Taxonomy (GTDB): domain Bacteria; phylum Pseudomonadota; class Gammaproteobacteria; order Thiomicrospirales; family Thiomicrospiraceae; genus Thiomicrorhabdus. Next base: position 49,193 of record JAFGXP010000018.1, read on the forward strand.
ATCGACAACCGTGATGCTCAAGCCAGTTTGGTTGCCCCTTATCAAATGGATTCGTTAGTACGTCGAGCACCGTCTCTGCAAAAAACACCGGATGCCAATGTTGCGACTATGGTTGGAGGCCAAGATTAATGTTTGACGCGATCCAAGCTTTTTTATCTGGCTTTCTGTACGACTGGTTGGCCATCACCTTAACCCTGTTGTTGCAAGCAATTGCCGTTATTCTGCCGATTATGTTGGTGGTCGCGTGGTTGACTTACGCTGAACGTAAAGTGATCGGCTATATGCAAGTGCGAATGGGGCCGAACCGGGTTGGACCGATTGGGCTTCTTCAGCCGATTGCCGATGCGCTAAAGCTGATGACCAAAGAGGTTATCTTCCCAGCGCAATCCAATAAATATCTGTTTATTATTGCGCCGATTCTTGCCATTGCTCCAGCCGTTGCGGCCTACGCCGTAATACCATTTAGTGAAGGGGTTGTTGTCACCGACATCAATGCCGGGGTTTTGTATGTTTTGGCCGTTTCTTCTATTTTGGTCTATGGCACGATTGTCGCGGGGTGGGCCTCCAACTCTAAATACGCTTTTTTAGGCGCATTGCGTGGTTCAGCGCAGAAGATTTCTTATGAAATTGCGATGGGCTTTGCGTTGGTAACGGTGTTGATGATTGCAGGTACCATGAATCTCACCGAGATTGTGCAAGGTCAGCAGGGCGGTATTTGGAACTGGTATTTACTGCCTCTTTTGCCTATGTTTTTTGTTTACTTTATTTCCGGTTTGGCGGAAACCAACCGCACACCGTTTGACGTGATTGAAGGCGAGGCGGAAATCGTTGCCGGCTTCCATGTGGATTACTCGGGTATGACATTCGGGGTCTTCATGTTGGCGGAATACGCCATGATGATTCTGATTTCATTTATGACGGCCATTATGTTCCTTGGTGGCTGGCTCTCGCCGTTTGAAGGGATTCCTTTATTGGAAACGCTTTTTGCCTGGGTGCCGCAATTAGCATGGTTGTCGATTAAGGTCGCTTTCTTACTGTTTGTGTTCTTATGGCTTCGCGCCACTTTCCCGCGCTATCGTTATGATCAGTTGATGCGTTTGGGTTGGAAAGTGCTGATTCCATTAACCATTGTTTGGGTCTTTGTTGTTGGCGCAATGAAGTACTTTGATTTTGGTCCATGGTTTAACTAATAGAGGCTGACATGGGTGAATTTCTAAAACATCAAATTAAGACTTGGGGTCTAACTGAGTTATTCAAGGGTTTATCTGTTACTGGTAAGTACTTGTTTAAAAAGAAAATTACGGTGCGTTATCCTGAAGAGAAAACCCCGTTGTCGCCGCGTTTTCGTGGTCACCATGCGTTGCGTCGTTATGAAAATGGCGAAGAGCGTTGTATTGCCTGCAAATTGTGTGAGGCGGTTTGTCCGGCCAATGCGATTACGATCGAATCCGAAGAGCGTGCGGATGGTACTCGTCGAACGACGCAATATGATATTGATATGTTTAAGTGTATTTATTGCGGTTTTTGTGAAGAGGCGTGCCCAGTTGATGCCATTGTTGAAACCCGTGTGTTTGAATACGAATTTCATGAACGCGGTCCTCACATTCGTACTAAAGAAGATTTACTCGCCTTCGGTGATCAGCATGAAGCACAGATTGCTGCTGATCGTGCTGCCGATGCCAAATACCGTTAATCCCAGAAGACTGAGTTCGTGCTATGAGTTTTGAACAATTTATTTTTTACTTGCTAGCAGCAATCGCGTCCCTCTCCGGATTGTTGATGATTACTGTTAAAAATCCGGTTAAAGCGGCCTTGTGGTTGGTTTTAGCCTTTATCTCAACCGCAGGGCTTTGGATTATGGCGCAAGCCGAGTTCCTTGGTTTGGTGTTGATTCTGGTATATGTCGGTGCGGTGATGGTTTTGTTCCTATTCGTGGTGATGATGTTGGACATCAATATGGCGATTTTAAAGGAAGGTTTTACCCGCTATCTACCAATCGGCGCTTTGGCAGCAATTGCCATTTTTGCCTTGATGTATTTGGTACTGGGACCAAATCATTTTGGTTTGGATAAGGTGGCTGCGCCTGTATCGCAGGCAGCGGATTACAGCAATACCAAAGCAATTGCCATTCCTCTCTATACCGAACACGTTTATGCCTTTATTTTGGCAGCAGTTTTATTGTTGGTGGGTATTGTGGCCGCAATTGCCTTGACACTGCGTCGTCGTCCAAACGGAACGGTTTTGTATCAGGATATTGATAAACAAAACCGAACTTTGGCCAAAGATCGTTTTGTGATGGTGAAAATGGATGCAGTGGTTGAAAAGCCCCCTGTGATCACTGAGGGAGAGGAGAAAAAATGATTGCGCTTTCAGACTACCTTTTATTTGGTGCCGTGCTTTTTATGATCAGCATGGCCGGTATTTTCCTTAACCGTAAAAACGTTATTGTTCTGTTGATGTCGATTGAATTGTTGTTGTTGGCGGTGAACACCAATTTGGTGGCGTTCTCGCACTATTTGAACGATGTAACAGGGCAGATTTTTGTATTTTTCATTCTTACCGTTGCGGCTGCAGAAGCGGCAATTGGTCTGGCGATTATTGTGTTGGTCTTCCGGAATCGGAAAAGTATCAATGTCGATGATCTGGGTTCACTGAAGGGGTAAGGCAGAATGTTACATGAGATTTTAACGGCCATTCTGCTGGCGCCGTTGGTTGGCGCCATGATTGCCGGTCTATTTGGTCGCCAAGTTGGACGTGCGGGTGCGCACTTCTCAACCATTGCCGGTGTCGCGGTTTCAACAGTCCTATCTATTTATGTATTTTGGTTGTTCGTTGTTCAAGGCCATGCGGATTACAACGCTGCTTTGTACACCTGGATGGTGGTCGATGGCGTTAAATTTGAGATCGGTTTTCTGATTGATAAGTTGTCCGCCACCATGATGCTGGTGGTGACTTTTGTTTCATTGATGGTTCACATCTATACGATTGGTTACATGGATCACGATGAGGATTACGATCACCATAATCCTTACTATCAGCGCTTCTTCTCTTATATTTCCCTTTTCACCTTCTCGATGTTGTCTCTGGTGATGGCCAACAACTTCTTGCAGTTGTTCTTTGGCTGGGAAGCCGTAGGCTTAGTTTCTTATTTGTTGATCGGTTTCTACATGAAACGCGAATCGGCTATTCAAGCAAATCTTAAAGCGTTTTTGGTCAACCGGGTTGGGGACTTTGGATTTATCTTGGGTATCGCAGTGGTTTATGTGTATTTCAATACCATGGATTACAAAGAGTTTTTCAACCAGTTAGCAACACAAAAAGATGTGATGATTGAAATTATTCCCGGTGTGGAATGGTCAATGATTACCTTAATGCTCATCCTATTGTTTATTGGTGCGATGGGTAAATCGGCGCAGATGCCGCTCCACGTTTGGCTGCCGGAATCGATGGAAGGCCCGACCCCCATTTCGGCACTGATTCATGCGGCTACGATGGTAACCGCCGGTATCTTTATGGTGGCGCGTCTTTCACCGGCTTACGAACTGTCCGAAGTGGCGCTGTCTGTGGTGTTAATTGTCGGGGCCTTGACCGCATTTATGATGGGACTTTTGGGTCTTATTCAGCAAGATATCAAACGCGTGGTGGCCTATTCAACGCTTTCGCAACTTGGTTACATGACGGCGGCCCTAGGGGCTTCGGCTTATGCCGGCGCAATGTTCCACGTATTGACTCATGCGTTTTTTAAAGCCTTGCTCTTCTTGGCAGCGGGTTCTGTGATTATCGCGATGCACCATATTCAAGACATTCGTCAGATGGGCGGTTTGAAAAAGCATATGCCGATTACTTATTGGGCGATGTTGATTGGTTCCTTAGCCCTGATCGGCTTCCCAGGCTTCTCTGGTTTCTTCTCGAAAGATTCGATTCTCTTAAGTCTGGATGCCTCAGAACGCTTTGGTTCGAGCTTTGCGTATGTGTTGTTGATGGCGGGCGTCTTTATCACGGCCTTCTATAGCTTCCGTATGTTCTTCTTGGTATTCCATGGTGAAGAGTCGCAGTATGTGAAAACTCACTCGATTAAAGAGTCACCTTGGGTGGTGACGGTGCCCTTAATTTTGTTGGCGATTCCATCTGTGTTGATGGGGATTCCGTTGTTTGAGCCAATGTTAAACGGTGAGTATTTTGCGAATGCCATTGTGATCAAACCGGAAAATGACACCATGCTTTGGGTTTACAACAACTATTTCCAAGGCACCTTCCATTTGATTTGGACTTCTTTCGCGACCTTGCCTGTAATTTTAGCGCTGTCTGGTGTTGGCTTAGCTTGGCTGATGTACCTAAAACAACCAAATTTACCGGGCAAAATGCGTCAAATGTGTCCGCGTGGTTATGCTGTGTTGGATAACGCTTATGGTTTTGACCGTTTGAATGAAATTGTGTTTGTAAATGGTACGCGTAAGTTAGGTGACTTCTTTACCAAATGGGTGGATGTCAAACTGATTGATACTGGCATGGTGACGAATACCTTTATGGCGATTGCTCACTCCGCAAACGGTTTACGCCGCGCACAAACCGGTTTTATGTATCATTATGCTTTTGTCATGATCTTTGGTCTGCTTGGCATGCTGATTTGGGTACTGTGGTAATTGAAAAATAAGAACAGAAGGGACTTGAGTTAATGCTGACAAGCTATCCAATTTTAAGCACGCTGATTTGGTTACCGATTCTCGGTGGTTTATTAGTGTTATTTGCTGGGCGTAATAATGAGTCGGTGGCGAAATGGTTGTCGCTCATCGTGGCGGGTTTAACCTTTATCCTCTCGATTCCGCTCATTACCCAGTTTAACTACAGCACCGCACAGATGCAGTTTGTTGAGCAGATGGCGTGGATTCCAATGTTCAATGTGCAATATTTCTTAGGGGTTGACGGCCTATCCATGCCCTTGGTTCTGTTGACCACCTTCACTCAAGTTTTGGTGATTGCTTCGGCGTGGGACGTCATCAAGGAGCGAGTTGAACAGTACATGGGCGCCTTCTTGATTATGGGGGGAATCATGGTCGGTGTCTTTACGGCACTCGATTCGATTCTGTTCTATATCTTCTGGGAAGCGCTGTTAATTCCAATGTTTATTGTAATTGGTAAATGGGGCGGACCGCGTCGCGTCTATGCAACGATGAAATTCTTTCTTTACACCTTCTTTGGTTCGGTGTTCATGTTGGTTTCATTCTTGTATATGTACTGGCAAATTGGCAGCTTCTCGATTTTAGATTTTCAGAATATGCCGCTAAGCATGAATGCCCAGATTTTGATTTTTATCGCCTTCCTGTTGGCATTTGCAGTCAAAATTCCGATGTTCCCAGTTCATACTTGGCTACCAGATGCACACGTTGAGGCACCGACCGCAGGTTCGGTTGTGCTTGCGGCCATCATGCTCAAAATGGGCGGGTATGGTTTTGTACGTTTCTCTCTTCCGGTTACCCCCGATGCCTCGATGGAACTTGATTGGCTTGTTATTGCCTTGTCATTGATTGCCATTGTCTATATCGGCGTGGTTGCCCTAGTGCAATCGGATATGAAAAAGCTGGTTGCGTATTCGTCGATTTCGCACATGGGCTTCGTTACTCTGGGGATGTTTTTGGTATACGACATTATGCAGAATCATGGAACCCTTGCAGGAGCAGCGATGGGGATGGAAGGGGCAATGGTTCAAATGGTTTCCCACGGTTTCATCTCAGGTGCGATGTTCTTAGCGATTGGCGTACTTTATGATCGTATGCATACACGCGAAATCACCGCCTATGGCGGGGTGGTGAATAAAATGCCTTGGTTTGTTATGTTTGCTGTTTTGTTTGCTATGGCAAACTCCGGCCTTCCTGGCACTTCCGGTTTTGTTGGTGAGTTTATGGTTATCATCGCTTCCTTTAAAGCCAATATTTGGTATGGCGTTTTGGCGGCATTGACCTTAATTATTGGTGCTGCTTACACCCTATGGATGGTGAAGCGCGTCTTCTTTGGCGCGGTCACCAATGAAAAGGTTGAGCAGCTTCAGGATTTAAATAAACGTGAGTTTGCGATTATGGCGACCTTAGCGATTGCGGTGATTGCACTCGGTGTTTTCCCTGGTCCGTTAATGGAGGTGATGCACACCTCAGTTGAAAACCTGTTGGTGCAAGCCACCACTTCAAAACTTTAACAACGGTAGGTGATTAGTCGTATGAATTTTGTGATTCCCTCATTTGCGCCTGCGATTCCGGAAATCGTTCTGTTGGTTCTGGCGTCGCTGATTTTGGTTGCCGATACCTTTTGGTCCAAGCGCTATCCAAACGCCACCTACTATGCGATTCAAGCAACGCTGATTATTGTGGCCTATTTGATTTTAAGCAGTTTTAGTACTGAACGAATCTTTACCTTTAACGACAGCTTTGTGCGCGATACCTTTGCGGATGTTTTGAAGCTGTTTACGCTGGCGGTTTCGTTTGGAGTCTTCTTGTTCGCTCGCGAGTATCTGCTTCAACATAAGTTTGTTAGCGGGGAGTTTTTTGTTTTAGGTCTGTTTGGTGTGCTAGGGATGTTTGTGATGATCTCTGCTAGCAACTTCATTACCTTGTACCTAGGCTTGGAAATCATGTCGTTAGCAATGTATGCCATGATTGCTTTGCGTAAAGACGATGCCCAAGCTGTTGAAGCCGGGATGAAGTATTTCGTGCTAGGGGCTTTGGCTACCGGTATGTTGCTGTACGGTTTTTCAATGCTCTATGGCGCGACCGGCACCATTACATTTAGCACCATGCAGAGTGTGATTGCTTCTGGCCAAGCGGATGGGATTGTTTTGGCGTTTGGCGTGGTCTTTGTCGTCATTGGTCTCGCCTTTAAAATGGGCGCAGTGCCGTTTCATATGTGGATGCCAGATGTTTACCATGGCGCGCCAACAGCGGTAACCCTCTACTTAGGAACCGCGCCTAAAATTGCTGGGTTTGCCATTATTTACCGTTTGCTGTACGAAGCCATGCCGGGATTGGTTGCTGACTGGCAACAGTTAGTGATTATGTTGTCGATACTGTCGATGGTCATCGGTGCTGTGGTAGCGATTGCTCAAGATAACCTAAAACGTATGTTGGCTTATTCGGGTATTGGCCATATTGGTTTCTTGTTGTTAGGGGTGTTGGCGGCAACCGAAGATGGTTTTTCGGCCGCGATGTTCTATGTCATCGTCTATGCCATTACCGGCGTTGCTGGTTTCGGGATTATTGTTGCATTGTCCCGCAAAGGAATGGAATTTGATCGTGTAGCGGACTTTAAAGGCCTCAACCAGAAAAACCCATGGTTGGCGTTAATGATGCTAATTATTATGTTCTCCATGGCGGGTATTCCGCCATTTATTGGCTTCTGGGCGAAAATCTTGGTGATTGAAGAGGTGGTGGCCGCTGGCTTTACCTGGATTGCCGTGATTGCTGTCATTACCGCAGTGGTATCAGCCTTTTATTACCTGCGTGTGGTTAAGGCAATGTATTTCGATCAATCTGAAATTGCAGGACCAGTAGAAATTGTCAGCCCACAGCTGCACTGGGCGCTGAGCTTTGTTGCAATTTTGTTGTTGGCGCTGGGCATTATGCCGAGCTCGTTGATTAACCTGGCTTACTTAAGTATTTAGTCAAGTTTTACTCGCCATTCGACACAGTCTAATGGTCAAAATTGGTTAAAATTCTCAAGGCCCGTTTTATCGGGCTTTGTTTTTTATTATTTTCCTCGATTCGAGGTTATGAGGCTCATTATGGACACTTCTCAAGCGGTCTGGTTGCTTTTATTGACAGCGATTGTTTTGGCTAATATTCCGTTTATTATGGGCAATCGCCTGTTTTTAGTCTTTAAGTTGGCACATAAATCCATTGTGGTTAATTTGATTGAATGGTTTGTGTATTTCTTAATTACCGGTCTTTTTGCCTATTTGTTAGAGCAGAAAAGCATGGGGAATGTGGCGTCCCAAGAGTGGGAGTTTTATACCATTGTGTTGTTTATGTTTATGATTTTTGCCTTCCCTGGTTTTATCTACCGTTATAACCTGAAGCACTTTTTAGAAAAAAAGCAGTCCACACCGCAATAACTCGGTAACCGACTTTTTTAACCAAAGCGGTTGTAAGGAAGTCGGTTTTTTCTGTTCTTATTGGCGGCTCTCGACCAAATGAGTTTTGCTTGAAAATCGATTCCTCCCATTCATCTAAAACATTCCAAAACAGTGGGGTTCCGCGTTTTCTTTACGGCAATCTCCGCTTAAGTTTGCTTGAGCAGTGCCTACAAATTGAAGAGGATGGCCACAGTTCGGAACTCGATTATTTGGATGTTCAGCAAGTGCAATCGAGCATTGGTCTGATTTGGGATGAGTTGCGCATTCAAACGGCGAATCGATTGTATCGAGTGGTGCATCAGGCAAATGCAGAGAGTCGTCATTTCCAGCAGCAGCTGCAGAACAAAATTCGTCATGCCCTCAAATCCGTTTTAAAGACCAGTTTTGAACAGGCTTTAGAGCATCCAGCCAGTGGCTTTGACCCCCTGAGCGAGCAGTATCTGAGTCAATCCCGTCTGCAACAAGCGATAAGGACCCTTTCTGCCCAATGGCAAGGGGCGAAATGGATGACGCATCCTGTGTTTTCGAGTTTGAAGGCTGAGGATTTCGGTGCAGAAGATGCAGAGATTTGGCAGCAGGTTCAGCTTTGGCAAGCACGCCTTGATCCGCAACAGTCTTGGCTTCAAACTCGTAATCAGGCGTTTGTCGCAGCAGAGTTGGCCAGTTATGCCGATTTTTTTGCACAAATCGAGACCTATCCGTTAACGCAAGAGCAGCAAAGAGCGGTTGTGACCGATGAGGATCGTAATTTACTGATTGCCTCTGCCGGTTCTGGCAAATCGTCAACCTTAGTTGCCAAGGTCGCCTATTTGTTGCATAAGGGCTTGGCACGACCCGAGCAGATTTGCGTTTTGGCTTACAACGAAGAGGCTGCCAGCAGCATTGCGGAGCGCATCGCTCGGATGCAAAACAAGCTCGGACTATCGCAAGAAAGAGTGTACAGTGCGACTTTTCACGCCCTAGGTTTAGAGATTATTCGTCAGCAACAAGGGCAAGCGCCTCGTCTTTCTCCTCTCGCTAGCGCCAGTCGCAGTCAAATGCTGAGCTATTTTCAGCATAAGGTTAATGTCTTATTGTCCGATGCGCATTTTGCGCAGGCTTGGTATGACTATCTCGCGATTGCCAAAAAACCCCGTCCCGATCTGTTTCGTTTTTCTTCTCAAAAAGCCTATTACGATTATCTCGCCCAAATGGGTGCCAGCTACGCAACGGCTAAGGATGGAAAAAAACGTCCTGTGTTAACCGCATTAAATGGCATAAAGGTCAGTTCTCTAGAAAGTCTCTATCTGGCCAATTGGTTAATTGCACAGGGGGTTGAGTTTCGTTATCTGCATCCTTTGGCGGGTTCTCAGAATCGAACCTCGCTCGCCGATTTCTACTATCCAGATGCGGACCTGTATCATTTTCACTTTGCATTAAACGCCGTTAAACAATGGCCTAAATTTTTGCCCGACTATGGTCGTTTCATAGATCAACGCCGCCAAGCTGCTAAGCGACTGAAAGTGCAGGTATTTGAAACCACCAGTTATCAGTTTGACCAGGGTACGATTTTGACGGAGTTAAAACAGATCTTGATCAAAGCAGGGGTGCGTTTTGCACCGCTGAGTGATGAGGCCTTATCTGAGATGGTGAATCGTACTTATCGGCCAGAGGAAGATTTGACGATTTTTGAAGTTTTTTTACGACACTTTAAGGCAAATGGTGCCGATTTTACCGCATTTGACCAGCAATTAGCCGTACAAGAAGTTGCGGATCCGATTCGTACGACCCTATTTTTAGAAGTGTTCAATCATTTTTATGCGGCTTATCAACACGATTTGAATGCGCAAGGTGAAATTGATTTTAATGACCAAATTAACCTTGCCTGCCAAATTCTGGAGCGACAGCAGTATCAGCACGCCTTTACTTACATTTTGGTAGATGAGTTCCAAGATATCTCACAAGATCGTAAGCGATTATTACAGGCTTTATTAGCGCAAAACCCCCACGCTAAGTTGATGGCAGTGGGGGATGATTGGCAGTCGATATACCGCTTTTCTGGCGCGGATATCGATATCATGACCCATTTTTCACGGCATTTTGGTTACAGTTCGCTAGGTTATCTCACACAGACCTTCCGTTGTTATCAAGGTATTGCTGATGTGGCCGCGGAGTTTGTACAACAGAATCCCCAACAACTGCCCAAAAAAGTTCATGCGCATGCGGACATTGCGTTAGATCCTGTGCAGATTGAAGCTTACGAGTCAGAAAGTGAGCAAATTGTTTGGGTTGAACGTTTGCTTTACCGTCTGCAACAGTTGGCGTTGAAAAAGGGCGTGCCACTCACGGTGTTTCTTTTAGCGCGTTATCATCGCCAAAAGCCAGATAATTTGGCACATTATCAGCTGCGTTTTGCGCCCTTACAGATTGCTTTTAAATCCATTCACGCTTCAAAGGGCTTAGAAGCCGACTATGTTATTTTGCTTGGTTTGGAGGCGGGAGCCTACGGATTTCCAAGTGAACGCTCCGATGATCCGATTTTGCATTTGGTCATTCCTCAACCGGAAGCCTTTGCACATGCTGAAGAGCGACGTTTAATGTATGTGGCGTTGACCCGCGCCAAACGAGGTGTGTTTCTTCTTGCCAGCGCTTCAGATCAGTCGGAGTTTGTCGCACAATTGTCAAAGTTCAAACGGGTTAAGTGCACGCCAAAATTGGTTGAGGCGACTTTTTGTCCTAAGTGTCACAGTGGAAAGTTAAACGAGCGGCGCGGTCAATACAGTATCTTTCTAGGATGCTCCAATTACCCAGCATGTGATTATACCGAGCGTAAAATTTGTCCAAAATGCGAACAAGGTAGTTTGGTTGCCCGTGAGTCGGATCAGGGCCGTTTTTATGGCTGCTCTCATTATCCGAAATGTAAACACATTGAACAGTAGTTTTTGGCCTGGAAAGGATTCAGCGTAAGATAAGAAAAGTCCAAAAGAGTTGGAATCGATTATGCACAAGATTTTGGAAAGGTATCGCGCAGCAGGACCGCTTCTTGGAAAAAAAGAGGCGCAAATGTATCAACTTCTTTGCGAATTAAGCGGTAAAGATCACCCTGTGTTGGTCAATCAAGACTTAAACAGCCTCGTGACGCCTGCGGTGAATCAATGGGAACGTCATAGTGGTTGGCAGCAAATGCATCAGCATATCAGTGGCCACAAAGTAAGTTTTGTGATTTGTGATACAGTCTGGCAGCCAATCTGTGGGCTGATATTCATCGACATAGATAAAAATGAGCAGGTTGATTCGGTGGTGGTTCAAGCGTTAAAGTGCGCTGGCTTACCGTTGTTAACGCTTTATTCTTACCAGCATTACACTGCCGAAGCCCTGGCGAGTGAAATTGCGCAGCAGATCCAAGCGTTGAGTTCTTAACGCTTGGGTTGCTGCGCTTAGAGAGGATATTTGTGGTTTTCCCTAAATTACAGGTGGTGTTGTTTTAGATGATTCAATAGTCCGTGCGAAGCGGAATCGATCATATCAAAGACTTGTTCAAATCCCTGTGGGCCGCCGTAATAGGGGTCCGGTACTTCAGTTTGAGTAAACTCGTTGCTGAAGGTTAGAAATAAATGAATTTTGTCACGCTGTTCGGGAAGGGCCATTTCATATAAATGACGATAATTCGACTCATCCATCGCCAAGAGATAATCAAACTGGTAAAAGTCGCCAAAGTCCACGGCTCGGGCCGTTAAATCACTCATTTGAATGCCGCGGCTGTGCGCGACCTGTGTAGAGCGTTTATCTGGCGAATGGCCAACATGATAGGCTCCTGTCCCTGCAGAATCGATCTCAATTTCACCTTCTAGACCTTCTTGCTGTACCAGATTACGAAACACAGCATGTGCAGTGGGCGAGCGGCAAATATTGCCTAAACATACAAAAAGCACGGAAACCTTTTTTGCCATTTTTGAATCAGTCCTGTTTTACAATAAGCCATTTAGTTTACAGGGCTTTTTCATAAAATGCATGGCAAGCTGCTTTCACCTCCACCATCTCTTAAGCGGTTTGATTATGATCCGAGTTGGATCCTTTACCAAGATCAAGAGCTGCTTGTGGTCAATAAACCAAGCGGTTTACTTTCGGTGCCAGGCCGAGGGCCAAACAATGCACACTGCCTGTTGGAGCTCTTGCAAGCTGAGTTTCAGAACGCTTTGATCGTTCATCGGCTGGATATGGACACCTCCGGTTTGATGGTTTTGGCGCGTGATGCGAACGCCCATCGGCATCTGAGCCGACAATTTGAAAATCGGCAGACTCGCAAGCAGTATTTAGCCTTGTGTAGCGGACGAATCTGTCAAGACCAAGGTGAGGTTTGTCTGCCAATGCGCTGTGATTGGCCGCAGCGTCCACGGCAGATTGTGGATTGTCTACACGGCAAGTTTGCCCACACTCAATGGCAGACGCTTCAGCAGTTTTCGGAACACTTCAGTGTTTTACTGACTCCCATTACTGGACGATCACACCAGCTTCGTGTTCATATGCAAATGCTGGGTCATCCGATTTTAGGAGATAATCTTTACGCTGATTCCTATGCTTTGAAAGGGGCTTCACGATTGATGTTGCACGCTTACCGTCTAGGCTTTATTCATCCAAGCAGTGGTCGGTGGCTTGATTTTGAGCAGGAACCTGATTTTTTATATTTAGCTTAATCTGGCACATAATATGCTTCTCAGGTTGTGAACTTCTCATTGGTTTTGAACAAATTCAAAGGATAAGGATCTCGCCATGACGAAAATAGATGCGGATAAAGACGATTTAGCCACTCAGCAGATGCTGGCCATGATGCAGGATAAAATCGCAGAGGATGACGGAGCCCATGACGAAACTCTCGCGGCCGATCAATCTGTTATCGCCAGTGTTGCTGAACACGATTCGGATTCTTTTGAACACGCTTTCCAGACGAATCCTGATTCAGATTCGATCGATAGCCTATCCAGCGATGAGGCTCGAGAAAGCTCATCAGAGAGCTCATCAGAAGGCGGCTTAGAGCCAGAACCGAACGAACCTGATGACCTTGCAGATTGTATAACGGCAGAAGAGAGTTCTCATCTTGACAGCCTGTTAGAAGAAGAGCCCACGCATGGCTTGACCGAGGACTACAGCGCTCTAGATGCCTTGATCGAAGAGCAACCGCTTGCTTCATCAGCATTTAAAAACACTAAAATGGATTTAAGTGCTTTGGCGCACCAGGCCACGGAAGCGGTTGCGGCAATGAGTGAGGCAATTGCCTTGGATCGACAAACTCAAGAGCTTATCAATCAGCTGAACAGTTCGGCGCAAATGACCAGTAAAATTGCCTTGACCACCGCACAAGCCGCACAGAACTCGACGGAACAAGCCCATTTGGCCATCGAAAAAACCCTCAATGCCATTGCCCATGCCAAAAAAATGACTGAAAACAGTCATTATCAAATTGATGTCCAGCAGATGAAAAAAGTCGGTAGCGATGCACTGAACCCAATTTTGCAAGAAATTCGTGCCAACAATGAACGCCTGCAACAGACTAATCAAGCACTGGCGCAAAAAACTGCTGCTTTGTTTCAGTCTTAGGATTCATGATGACCAAGTTGAATGAGATGGATGCTTTATTGGATGCGGTTGAAGGACTGGAATTGCCAGAGAGGGATCGCTTAAGCGATGTCCATTCCCCTAAGCCAACTGCCCAATCCGATCAAGCAAATCGGCTCGAATCGCAGAACTCTAACTTGGATCAAGAGACAAAAATTCTGCTCGAAACCGCCAAAACCACACAAGATGCAGCCCATCAAAGCCAAGAAGCAACTCAAGCAGCCCTAAAATTGGCTGAACAGCTGCGCGTTCATACTCAAGAGTTAAGTTCGGCCAACTTGAATTGGCGTCAAGCGATACGGCACTCAGCTCAAGAAATTGCCCAAATTCAAAAAGCAGTGGGGGTGATGCTGGTTATCAGCTTTGTATTGAGTTTTGTCGCGGTCGGTATGATGGTGACACTTTACTTTGAATTGCAGAATCAGCAGCAGCAGAGTAAAGGGGAAATGCTAGAGATGTTACAAGCGGAAAACGCACTCTTTACTAAAGCCTTGACCGTTAAAATCGATGATTTAGGCAATCAGATCGAGGCCAGTCGGTATTTCACGGAGCAAATGCTGCAGAATCATCAAGGCCTGCCGTCTGGCAATCCGTTAAAAATGGACCCGCAGGTGAGTAGCGCCCAGGCTATTATGACGGCGGAGACAGAGGCTGTTGCGCCTCAAGCGAATACGTCTGCCCAGACTTCACAGCAAGCGTTCGAAGAACTGCTTGTGCAAATTCGGCTGATTGAACAACGCTTAAGTCAAATTCAAAGCGAGCTTAAGCAAGCTAAATGGGTGAATTCACCTCCCATTACTTCGGACAAGGTTCAAGAACAACCTGCCATCAATGAGTTACGTAAAATGGCGATCACTCAGGGGCAAGCAATAGAGCGCCTAACTCAGCAAATGCGTCAATTGATTGCCCAGGTTCAACAAGATTCAGTTCAGTCTTCTCGTAATGCCTTAGAGAGTGGGTACAGTAAAGCCTTAATCGAACTGCGTCTGCAGCAGCAGATTTTGCATGAAGGTCTTGAAAAGCTCCAGAACCAACAGCAGGAATTGATTAATAGACTGAACCAACTGCCAGCACCTTATAGTTACAAAGCGCCCAAAACTTAAAGAGGAATTTCTCTTGCTGAGAAAGCAAACTGGTGACTTGCGTTCCTCACTGTTTTTCGTCCAATTTTCATTAAATGCAAAAAACAATAAGAAAGTCTTATATAGTGCTTGCAAAGCATAATTAACTCTCTATAATACGCATCCATCAAGAGCAGGACGCGAAAGCCGAAATGCTTAAGATTTCAAAATTGACGCGGGGTGGAGCAGCTTGGTAGCTCGTCGGGCTCATAACCCGAAGGTCGTTGGTTCAAATCCAGCCCCCGCTACCACATTCCAAAGCCTTGATTTCATTAGCTTTATAGCTAAATGAATCAGGGCTTTTTGTCATTTAGCCTTCAGAAAAGATATTTTCAGCAGTAAATCCAAATCAAGTAAAGAGATTTATTGTATGAAAAAAACACCTATCATTATTGCCGTTGCATCTACAAAAGGCGGCGTCGGAAAGACAACAACAAGTGCTAACCTTGGCGCTTTCCTTGCAGATCAAAAATTAAATGTACTGATGATTGATGCCGATGTGCAGCCAAGCTTATCAGAATATTATGCCGTTGATGAAATTGCAGATCACGGCCTAACACGCCTAGTAACCAATCCAAAAGTAGAGCCTTCGGAGGTCGCTTCAAAGATTGAAGACAATCTTCATATTGTCATGAGTGATGATCCGGAAGGCGATCTGCAAAACTGGGTAAGAAACACCGCAGACGGTCGTACTCGCCTGAGATATATCCTAAACCAGCGGTTTACCCAATTCGATGTGATTATCATCGATACGCAAGGCGCGGTCGGGGCGCTGCAAGAAGCAACCATTATCGCAGCCGACTTACTGATTAGCCCGGTTATACCCGACAAGCTTTGTGCCGGTGAGTTTATCCATAACACACTAGGTATGGTCAATCGTTTGGCCGAATCCACTCAATTTATGGGCTGCCAAATCGCCCCTTTATGCGCTTTCCTTAATTGCACGTCAAACACAAATGATAGCCGCGATTACGCTGAAGAGATACGTTCACTGGATTATTCAGAAATTTGTGATGTACCTGTTCGAGTCCTTAAAGCAGAAATCCCAGACACCGTTGCGTTTCGTGACGCAACGAGTAGCCAAATGCCAGCCCATCGATATGAAACTTCGACGAAACGAAAAGGAGGATCGGCTTTAGAGTTGATGACAAATTTGGTGAACGAGTTGGATTTGTTTGCGGAGGTGCACAATGGCTAAGAAGATTGAACGAGTGTCATTGGTCGCAGCAGGCAACTGTAGTGGTAAAGTGAAATTGGCCACCTAAATGGAGATGCTAAAATGCATCTAATCAAAAAGGTGAGTCAAAATGACAAAGACAA
>JAFGXP010000019.1 GCA_016936535.1 Thiotrichales bacterium
ACTGGTTTTCGATTACTTACGAATGACCCAAAATTCAAAACGGGCTGCACGGCGTTCTTGCTGTGTTTAGAACAAATTTATCTTGGCAGTTGCGCGGCAATCATTGCCGCATCGTAACTGTGCGCTTCCGGTGCAAGGGGGGTAAAGTCGCTAAGCCAAAATATCGGCATTAACGAATGGAATACCGCGTCTAGCTGGCTGCGTCCGATAAAACGTACTTTTCCCGGCGCCATTGCCGCCCGCAAGCAGCCATAGTTGTTTCTTGGCCATTAAGACAAGGCTTCAGTTATTTCGACAAATTCACCGTCAATAAATTTGCCGACCCTGATTTGACCATAACGGTCTATTTGTTCATGACAGCCGGGGTGTTCCATAGAAGCTTGATATTTTACCGGACTGTTCGTAACGCGCTGGGCCAAACTCCCCGCAGCGCGTTCATCCTCAAGCGTTTGAAATACCGAAGCCGGATCGAACGGTTTGCCGTATACCGGAACCAACTCGAGTTTTGCCATGCCTTCCGCGATAGCCGCTAAATCGTCCGGATCCAACATCGCTGAAATATTGCGCCCCATTTCCGCCCAATATTCGATTTGCTCGGCAGTACTCCGGTGGAAACGTTTTCCCGCCAATTCCGCCGCACGCATCAATTCATTCTGCAAACGAATCGGCGATGCCGCTTTAGCCATTGTGGATCTCCTAAATGATGATCGGGACAAATTGCAGCAGAATGTTACATTGTATCAATAACACTAAAATGGCTACTATTGAGTGCTTCTCAGAATTCCGGCACGGTAGCTTTTGGGCTCAAGCCGTATCTGGTAAAGGTTGCCTCCATCAATTCCGAAGCCTCGGTTTTTTGAATCCACAAACAAAAGTCTTCACCGCTGCTCAAGCTCTTTAAGTGGATAAACGGCAGGGTAATGTTTGGCTCCGGCAATTCGGCATAGCGCAGCATTTTCTTCTCATAACCCAGTTTATTGTCTGACTTCACCGATAATTCCAGTGGGGTGTTAAAGGCTGTCTCAAAGTTCATGTTATGGCGTTTGGCGTAACGCCGGGCCAAACGTTCCTTGCCGGTTTTCGGCTGAATCCGACGATAGTTGGCATAGCCTTTAAGCTTTTCCGGTACCGGGCGGATGCCTGTGCAATGAACATAGTCGCTAAGGGGTGATAGCCATTTCGTGGCGTCGAACTTGGCCAGCGTGGCTTCTTCCTTTGAAAATAAGCGCAACTTGCTGCCCAATACGTCGAATTTCTCGCCCATGTGATATTCCGGGAATGACAAGCCAATCGGCACCTGTTTATTTGCATCCTGCACTTCAACCAAGCCGAGATGGAGTTGTTGGTAGGTTTTGGACCAGAGGGTAAATGCGTTAATGTCAGTATTGGGTAATAGGGTGAGTTCAATGTAATGTTTCATGTATCCCCCTCAGATGCGAATGTCTTCAATATAAGCCAAACCTTTTTTACCCAAATAAAAACTGGATACGCCTGCGCAATCAATTTTTTCTTGTAGGTCTTGGGCTTGTTCGCGGGAAATTTTAAGGTCAATTTCAAGTAAGCCGCTCGCTTTGGTCAGCAGTTTAGTCACTTCACCTTCGCCTGGGATACGTTGTTTTAATAGATAAGGATTGCCAAAAATTATTTTTTTATTTCCTGTGGTGTATCTATCCATAAAATCTTTCTTGGTAAATCCGCGTTTTGAAATGCCACTTAAGCCACCCGATTTTGTGACAACATTGCTCAAGTCAAACACTTTGGCAAGCTCCTCTAATTGAATATATAACGCTGATGCGTAAAAAGTAATAGGTGGCATCTGGCCTTTTGCGGTCAGTTTATAATCGACGTCCGGATACTTGAGCTTCAAAAGATTTAAAACTTCTTGGCATTTTTCGTCTAACTCAACCGGTTTTAAGCTGTTAATTTCTTCTAGTTGACTAATGACTGCAATGGGGTCAAGTTCTACTTCGGTATTTGCGCCAATTTTTGGATTTAGGCAAAACTCCAAGAGGTTAGGAAAATCCAAGAACAAAATGCCCCATATTTGACTGGAAAACGCTGAATTAAATGCGGCATCTTGGGTTTTAATCATTCCGGTAAAAGAGTTTTGGTCAGTACTCCCGGTTATATTGCGGATATAAACCAATTCTTGGGTATTTTCGGGCATGTCTTTAATACATTCCTCCGTTAATACGTTTTCAATTTCCCTGAAATAATAATTCTCACTATTTCGTGCTTGATACAGTTTGCGTTGATCGCCAATTAAGCGGTTGAGTACGCCCATCACGGTGTCCTTGCTGATTTGCCTCGTTTTGTAATTGCCTTCTTTTTTCAATTCCTTCATTGATGCAATAAACTTTCTACCACCTTTGGGAATTGGTTCATTATTCGAGCGATCTAAAAACGAATTGCGCCATGCCGCTTCGTAGCGAATTTTGATAAACATAAAACACCTCAAACCCCTGCAAAATAAATGGCATAATGGCTACCAGGTGTAGGCGTAGTATTGCCAGAATCGCGTTTGATTCGCATCATTTTGTGGCTGTCGTTGTAATCTACTTGTAGGTCATCCACATACATATAGCCTTTGGCTTGCCTGATGTTCAATTCGCTGATCATGCGCAGCGTTTCGTTAACCAAAATATCGGTGGATTCATTGTCTAATAAAACCCCGCACTCGCCTTCCTTAAAAATCGTGCCTCTACGGACATAGTTTTTGTGGAAAGTGGCTTTGGGATTGCGGCTTGGGTCTAGGCTTTTGATAAAGTCTTCAATCGCTTGTGCAACACGCTCGCCATCGCCGTCTTTAATGATCATGGCAGGGCGGTCAAATTTTTTATCAAGCGCGATAAATTGAAGTTGCTCGATACTGATTGAGCCATAAGCTTGATACCTGGTTTCGCCAAATGTGGTTTTGGAGAAAAGCGAGTTACTGACTTCTTCCCCTTTTTTATTTAATTCTTTTTCTTTAGAGCCGGATCGACCCATTTGCTCAAAATTGCCGTTGCCAAGAGTATCCACAAAATCTTCTAACAGCAAAGCACTGGTTCGCTTGCACTGGTCACCCTTAGGAATCACATAGCCCCGAACAAGACCTGTTATTGACGCGAGTAGTTCGATTAAATTTTCTTTGCTGGCAAAGTGCAAATCAAATGCTTGATCTCTAAAAATATGATGCCGAATACAGTTTTGGCTGATGTAGAGTGGCGTTTTTTTAAAATCAATATCCTCAGCCTGTTTTTTGTATTTGTACCCTGTTTCTTCTTTCACTTTCCCCGATAAATTACTGTAGCCCCTCAGTTTTGGTAGCGTATGATTGTCAACCGTTTTCCCCTCATCACCCATTAATGTTGTTGGTCCGTTCCAATTAACAACACCATAACCTAAAGCTGTGATTTTAAAGTCAACGCTTTTAATACCCGTAATTTTATTCATTGCACTTTTCCTTGAAAAAATAAATTATGTCAATCAAACCAATCCTCTAACCGCAAGCCATCAATGCGCGAAAATTCTTTGGTGTTGTGTGTTACCAAGGTGGCTTGATGGGCTAAGGCAATCCCTGCAATCATTATGTCTAACGGGCCAATGGGCGTGCCTGCTTTTTCTAAGGCCGCCCTGATCCGAGCGGTAATCGCGGTTTCATGTTCGGTAAACGGCAATACGCGCACCACCGTGAGTAATTCATCCAATTGGCTGCTCCGTTTTTCGGGCAAGCTTGATTTAGCAATGCCAACTTGCAGTTCATACAAGACCACCGACGGCAACACGATTTCATGGGGCGGCACACTAAATAAATGACTCGCAACATTGCCCATGCCTTTAAAAAAATAAATCACGGTATTGGTGTCGAGGGCGTACATCAAAAATCTTCCCTGGCAATGTCGCGACCTTCAGCGGCGCGTAAGTCCTCAGCTAAAGGCATGTCTTGCCATGCTCCGGCTAATGCCTTAATGGAATTCGGCCAGCTTGTCGTTGTTTTTTCCTCAATAATCTGGCGTAACCATTGCTGGGCGGAAAGTCCCGCAGTTTTAGCGGCGGCATTTATTTTTGCTTCCGTGGTTTCGTCTATTTCTAATAGCAGTTGTTTCATAATGACCTCGAAATTCGTTGATCCAGCATTCTTTTGTTCCTTAATCTTGGCAGAGTTTAATCCTCAGTTGATGTTAATTGCTTGATGGAAATTGCGCCAATAGGTTGTTTATCGCATTCGGCATAATAAATTGCCCAAGCATGCCGTCCGCTTTCTCTACCCGCTTCTTCTAAGTCTTTCGGGGTGTAGCTTAGGTAAATTGGGTTTTCCGGGTATCTGGCTTCATTCAAGAGCAGGTAATCTTTGAATGGGGCTTTTCCACCCATAATTTGATGGTGTTTTTTTGCCATGTGCGCGAGCAAACATTTTTCACCAATACCGTACCCTTCTATCAGTTGTTTTTCGGCAGTCATGTTGTCTATCTGATCGTTATCGCTTATCGGCATTTGGTAAGCGTAGCGATTCTCGAATTGGTATTGGTCAAGCCCGCACACTGTACACACCGCCAATTGCACAAAACGATTTTCGCCTCGCAATGAATTTTTACTGATTTTGCTGCGTTTTTTAGCCGCCTCTTTTTTGTTTTGGAATAGGCGGATAGGGTCGGTTACTTTGTCATGAATTAAGCCAATGCTTTTTTGCATAGCCTTTAGCAAGTCGCTTTCGATTTCTTTTCTGGTGGCTTCATTATCATGAAACTCACGATAAAAATCGTAAATTTGCGGCAGGCGCAAGGGCTTTTCATCCATCAATTTTGCTTCAAGAAAATCACGCCATGCTTTAGCTGAGGCAAAGCCGTTCACGCTCGTTAAAAATTTACCTACGCCGTTAGTCCCTTTGAATTGATTGGGTATGGCAATGAGGTAGCGGTTGATGGAGGCGTTTTCGCCAAAGCGATCCAAACGGCCAAGCCGTTGCAAGCAATCTTCAGCTGTGCAAATATCGCTAGTCATTTCATTACAAGTGATATTGAGCGATGCTTGCACAATCGGCCCACTGCGCAGGACATCGTAGGTTTTTGTGCCGTCTTTTTTGAAAGAGTCGTAAACCGCTTCAAACCATTTTTGCTTGTCGCTCTTGATAAATTTGGAATGGTATAACACGGCATTTTCACGGTGCTGATTTACAATAAAGCCCTTTTGAGCTTTTAGCGCAGTGTTGCTAATGACAAAAGTATTTCCTGAGCGCGGCGCAAAAAATGGATTGTTATCGTCGATTTTGGCTTCGTCATAAGTCACAAATTCTATTTGGTATTGACTGGGGTTAAATGACTGCATTTCTACTACGTCGAAGCGGCTATCGAAGCCATCACCCAATAGATTGTCAATAAAGCAATAATGCGGGGTAGCGGAAACCAGAAGAGTCTTTGCATTGCTACCTTTTAGACGTTTGCTATGTACCAATTCTACAAAAAACAAGTTAAATGCAGGCATATTGATATATTCGTGATACTCATCAAATACAACATGAGCATCCAGGAAACTGATTAAGCTATCCGCTTTGGTGTGGGTGATAATGTTATTGAGTACTTGATCCATTGTCGTGATAACGATGTCTCCGCAGAAATAACTATCTTCCGAAGTTTGCTTGCCCCATTCCTTCGAGTACTTATATTCGCCCGTGAAAATTTCTATGTTGGCCTCGGGCAAATAATGCTCCAAAATTAATTCGTCAAATATGCCTTGGCAAATTTGCACTCTTGGACACACCCAAATGATTTGTTGTGCGTTTTTAAGTTTTGCCCATTCCAACGCAATTTTGGTTTTGCCGCAGCCGGCAGGTCCGGCCAAAACCGCAATATCACGGCTCTGAGTTAATTTTTGGGCAATTTCACTTTGCTTAGTATTGCGCTCGCCATTAAAGTTGGGGTGGTTCAAGCATTGTTCGATGTGGCTGGTTAGATTGCTGTTGGGTAGCAAACATTTGTCGATCAAAAAATCGAAGGACTGTTTTTTAATACATTCTTCTATGAGTTCCTTCGCTGGCAGCGCGGAAATCAGCCTATCAGCGGTAATAACGCAAGCTCGAAATATATTATTTAAGGCATTAAAACCAATATCGCTTTGGTACTCGCTCAATTTGGTTTTAATCTCATAACGCTTAAAAACAGGCAAAGGTGTACCGTTTTTAAGATTTTTCACTTTATCTTCATCGACTGCTTTCTGATAGCTCTCAGATAGGCTTGTTTTGTTATTGAAAGCCGCTTTTTCCTCAAGATTTAATACTATTGATAACGTTTCAACTGCACGAGCAATGAATTGAGAAAAGTCGAGCTGCTGATTATTTCCGATAAATTTTGAGTAAATATCCCAATAAGTGGCAAAACCCTTGTCCTTATCCTTACGAAAAGGTTTGGCATGATGCCAATAGATCGTATGGCGGATAGCATCCTTAATATCTCTGTCTAATGTTTTTATAGATATATCGTCGAGTAACTCATACAACAAAACCGAAATCTCGTTATGTCTTGGATGCTTATCAAAATTGAATTTGGCAACATCAATATGTTGCCCATCCTCAGGTATGTACTCTTTGCGCTTCGGATCTCTCACCCAACTTTGAAACTGCGTGTCAATCTTGCCAATGTCATGCAAACACCCGGCAATAAAAACAGCCTGGTTAGGCCCAGGATGTTCCGGAAATAATGTTTGATGTATTCTCATTGCTAAAAAACCCACGGCAAACAAATGCTCTGCTAGTGGTTGCAGTTGGGTGTTGGCGTACAAAACATTTGCCAGAGGTTTTTCTGATGCGATATCCATAATTAACTCTTTACTCGTTGTGTTTACTGGAACGATTCCAGCATGATTAAACTGACTCCGATTCCCCACAACCCAAACCAACTCGCTACGACTCCTTGATTTAATCCAATGACACGCCACCGCCGTATTCTTGGTCGCGGTTTTCCTCAGCAGTTTTTTCACTGCCTGCAAGCCTTCTTCGGTGATGACGGTCTGCCAAGTGCGGTTGCCGATGCGGTTGGCGAAGGCGTCGAGGACGCGACGGGTGCGGTTTAGGGCTTTTTTCTCGCATTCGGAAACGAAGGTGACCATCATGGCCGCATCTCCAATTGACGATGGGAACAGGCGG
>JAFGXP010000020.1 GCA_016936535.1 Thiotrichales bacterium
AAATTTGATGCGGTTTAGACCGCAAAAAGCGTTGAGTTGATGTAACCGTCAAGACAGCCGGAAGATTTCCTGCGGTCTTGGCGGTTTTTTTATGCCTAACGAAAGGGGTTAAGAAATTCTTAAGAATTGAATTTTAGTTCATAAAGTTGTTGATTGTGTAAAACTAGATGTGTATTGTTCTCATTATGTTTTGTAAGTGAGCGCGGAATAATTCAGCGCTTCTCAACTCATCCAAGACGACTCATCAAAGAAAGGAATGATTGACGATGGTTCTACTCAAATTTCAGTTTCAGCCTAAACCGATCGTTGGGGCCTTAGCCCTCTTGTTGACGGTACCCGTTTACGCCAACTCGGTTGAATTGCCGCGTATTGATATTATTGATGCCAAGCGTGGCGCGATTGAGAAGCAGCCCGGTTCGGTCGCGCTCGTTGCAAAAGAGCAGCTTGAGTTGCAACAACCTTTGTCCACCGAGGATGCGTTACGCCGGGTGGCAGGGGTGAATATTAAGGGCGAAGAAGAGTCGGCAGTCGTCGCAAATATTGGCTTACGCGGCCTGAGTTCTGCAGAAACCAAAACCTTAATTCTTGAAGACGGTGTGCCTGTTGCGCCGGGTCTGTTTGTCGGGAATGGACGTTACTATAATCCACGGATTCAACATATTGAAAGCATTGAGGTTTTAAAAGGCGCCTCTTCATTACGTTATGGCCCATCGACCATTGGCGGCGTGATTAACTATCAATCAAAAACCCCAGAAGAAGGGGTTAAAATCCAAGGGCGTATCGGCAGTTTTGGTTTGCGTGAAGGCACGATCGAAGCCGGCGCGCTTTCCAAATCAGGCGATGGACAAATCGGCGTTATCTATACTCATGCCGAGAGCGATGGCTTTCAGGACAAAGATTACGTCATGGACGATTTGATGATTAAAGGCGGGATGGAGTTGAATAACAATCAATGGATTGGTATTAAAATCGGTCATTATCAGAATGACGCCAATATCTCCTATCGCGGCATTTTTCTCGATGCGTATAACGCAGGTGCTTCTTATAATCCGGCACCGGATGATTATTTTTTAACGGATCGTACATCGGTTGATATCAACCATGAATGGGAAATTAATGCCAATACCTTACTCAAAACGGTGGTCTATTGGAGCGAAGTCACTCGTGACTACTGGCGCTATGCCGTTGATGAGGCGGCCTCGAAACAAGCCGGTCGCTGGGTTTATACAGACAATGTAACTGGTAATAATCGCACCTTTGATCGAGTTGGCTTTGATAGCCGATTAAACATCAAAAACCAATGGTTGGGGACGCCCGGTGAGGCCGAAATGGGCGTACGTTATTTCATTGAAAAATTGGACGATAGTCAAATTCGTGCTACGCGTCAGCAAGATCGTACTGGACCCAATGCCCGCCATCAGGAAGATCGAGCAAAAAGCTTTGCTGTTTTTGCTCAAAATCGTTTTGATTTGAGTCCGCGTCTTAGTGTGACCCCAGGCTTGCGGATAGAGTCGTATCAGCAAGAGCGCAAGGTGCTAACAAACAACAATGCTTCAGAATCCAGTAATAATACCGAACTGTTGCCCGGCTTGGGCTTAACCTATCAGTTGAATGATTCTGCACAAATTTTTGCCAGTGCCTATCGTGCTTTTAACCCAGCAGAAAACGGCGCGGCCCTTGACGGTTTAACCGACCAAAATCTGGATGCAGAGCGCTCGAATAATATTGAGCTTGGAGTCCGCGGTCGCCTGGATCGTTTGAATTACGAAGTCGTCGCCTTTCAAATGGATTTCTCCAACCAAGTGGTTGATGGCAATAGTGACCCCAATCTTTCTAAGCAAAATGGCGGGGCGACCCTTCATCGTGGCATGGAGTTTTTGGCCGGTTACGATTTGGGTTCAGGGCTACGTTTGGACGGAAACCTGACCTATATTCCGACGTCGGAGTTTGAGGGTGGCGTGAATGACGGCAATCGCATCAGCTATTCACCAGAAGTTTTGGCAAACCTTGAATTGGGTTATCGAACCGGCGCCTTGCGAACCGCCTTGGCGTTACATCATTCGGGCAGCCAGTTTGCCAGTAGCGACAATCGTACCGCCGTTGGCGGCACCGGAGCTAACGGCATTAGCGGTATTTGGGGAGGCAAGTTGGACGCTTATACCGTATTAGATTTCCATGCGAGCTATGATGTTAGCAAACAATTTAAGGTGTTTGGCTCGGTGAAGAACTTGACCGACGAACGCTATATTGCCGGTTTGCGACAAGGGATTTACGCCGGCCCGGAGCGCAGCTTTGAGTTGGGCGCAAGTTACCGCTTTTAATCTTCAAGCACCTAAGCTGTCATCGCCCATACAATGGCGAGAACTCTAGCAAAAAAACCGAAGCGTTGACTTCGGTTTTTTTATGGTCACTCATTGCCTTCGCGCTTAGCCGATAAAGTCTAGGATGGCATCCAAACCACGGTGATTCAGCACGGTTTTGGCTTTGGCTTGTACGGCAGGTTTAGCGTGATAAGCAACGCTTAAGCCGGCGGCCTGCATCATCAGTAAATCATTGGCACCATCACCAACAGCGATGACTTGGTTAGGCTGAATTTTTAAATCTTGGCATAGTTCGTGGAGAAAGTCGGCTTTGGCTTGGGCACCGATAATTTTTCCCAAAACTTTGCCATCGAGCTTGCCATTGGTTTCGGCAAGCACATTGGCTCGGGCGAAATCTAAACCTAAACGGGTTTTGAGGCGGTCGGTAAAGTAGGTAAAGCCACCGGATACCAGTGCAAATGGAATCGAGTGGTTTTTCAGGCCTTGAATCAGGGTTTCTGCCCCTGGGTTGAGTTTTAGGCGCTCTTGGTAAACGTGTTCAAGGGCGCTGTGATCTAGGCCGGCTAAGAGTCCAACGCGTTGAGTCAGCGAACCTTCAAAGTCAAGCTCGCCTCGCATGGCAGCTTCGGTAATCGCAGAGACTTGCGGTTTGATGTTCATAAAATCAGCGATTTCATCAATGCATTCAATGGCGATCAAGGTAGAGTCCATGTCGCTAATCAGCAGTTTAGTGTTTGAGCCGTCAAATCCCTCGGGTAACACGTTAATGTCGAGCTCGGATTCTTGGCGCAGTTCAAACAATTTTTCGGCATCGAGTTCGATTGCCTCAATGCGAAAATGATTGCCACGAGGTTGTAAGTCGCCAATCGATTTGAGTAGAGTGTGCTGGACGTCGTTTAGCGTGGGGCTGTGAATAATAAGTGTAGGCATGAAGGTCCTTATGAGTTGTCGGCACTGGAAACAGAAACGATTTTCGTTTTGGCCAATTGATCGTGCAAAAGTTGCTTTTTGGGGGTGAAAAGTCCGATCCAACTGATGAGAAACAGTAAGATCAGCCATAAAAATCGCAGGTTGGCTTGATAACGTCCAAGCAGACGATTATTCTCATCCAACAATTGCAGTTTCCAGGTGCGCAGTCCTGGCGTTTGTCCAGATTGCAGCCAAAAATAGCTTAGGTAAAGATAGGTAATGGCAATCAGGTAAATCTGGAACGCTAAGGTAATTTTGGCATTGCCCGCAAAATTGCCCCCTTGCCAAATCACAAAGGGCACACTGGCGGCCATCCAAACGGCAATCAGTAAAATCACATCGTAAAACAAAGCGAAAAGAATTTTAAAACGCATGCGCAGTTTCCAAAATGGGTTGAGAGAATCAAAGACTCTATTGTACCTAGGAAAACATGCTCTGAGCCATAGAGAACAAAGGGAGAGTGAAATGAATCTTTCAGCCGAAGGACTGGGTTTGCCATCACTGTTGCTGGGCTGGCTTAGCCTGTTAGCCATGTTGGGTTGGAGTTTGCGCACGGCGCCTTGGTTTAAGGTCACACGGGATCGCAGTGCTCAGCATATTTGGTTATTTATCAGTGTGGTGGTTTTTTTGGCGTGGCAGCTCTCCGCCAGCTTGGGGAATGGCATCAGCTTTCACTTCTTGTTGATGACCTTAATGACGCTGATGTTTGGGGTACAGTTTGCTTTTTTGGGGATGCTTTTAGCCTTAATCGGCTTAACTCTTTTTTCGCAACTTGGCCTGTGGGCGCTGGGGATTAACGCGCTGATTATGGGGATAGTACCGATTATGATGAGTCAAGGAATGCTGATGTTAAGTCGACGTTTTTTAGAGCAGAATTTTTTTGTGTACGTCTTATTTAATGGCTTTTTGGCGGCTGGAATCAGTATGGTTGCGGCGCTGTTGCTTGGCGGCATAGTCCTGGGTTTGAATCAGGTGTATGGCTTTGAGTATTTAAGCACCCATTTTTTTCCGTTTATTCCGTTAATGGCCATACCGGAAGGGTTTGTCAACGGGATGCTGTTGGCAGCTATTGTTGTTATGAAGCCACACTGGTTAAGCAGTTTCCAAGATCGCGATTTTATTAACGGCAAATAATCAGGTCGGTTTGGGCCCAATAAAAAACCCAAGCTGTGGCCTGGGTTTTTTGTCGCATTGCGCGTGCAATTAAGGACGAAGGTCGTTTTTTAACGGTCCCATCCAGCCTTGACCGCATCTTTATATTGACGCATTTCACCTTCAGCGGTTTTCATCGCCAATTCAGCGGCTTGTTTGGCTTTGTCCATCTCACCTTTTGCTTTGGCTTCGTTGTATTGATCTTGGTAGGTATCGAAATAATTTTTCTTCATCGCCTTTTGTTTCCATGCGTAGCCGCCAGCTTTGGCTTCTTTATGCAGTTGTTGTGCTTTTTGCATGGTTGCGTCTAGGTCTGCACTGGCTTGAGCAGGTAATTGAAAGGCGGCAAGCGACAGGGCGAGTGCCACTCTGGTGATCAGTTTTTTCATGTTTTTTCCTCCGAGGGATGCAATTCAAGTGCGTAACGCATTTGAGGGGGTAACCCGAGCTGATGGTTTTCATTGTTGTATTTGTCGTAAATGACCGTCTGAGTTTCGGAATCCTTTTACTTCAGATCGTTTTTTACGCTGTTGCATACGTTATTAAGTTTACCCAGTCCGTGTCAATCCTTATAATAGCCGCAATTGAAAAAAAACTGGGTTGTTTTTGAGTCGGCAAGCCTGAAGAAAGTGTTTTAACTGATTGATTTTTATGGTTTCTTGCTTGCTACTGCTGACTTATGCTTTCGCGTACAAAAATAACTGATTAGCCTATAAGATTTTGTATAAGGTAGAAAGAAATGAGAATTTTGCAAGAAGCCCTCACTTTTGACGATGTTCTGTTGGTTCCGGCACACTCCACGGTGCTGCCCAAGGATGTTTCTCTAAAAACCAAGCTGACCCGCAACATCACTTTGAATATTCCATTTGTTTCCGCCGCAATGGACACGGTGACGGAAGCGCGCTTGGCCATTTCGATGGCACAAGAAGGCGGAATCGGTATCGTGCACAAAAATATGACCATTGAGCAACAGGCGCATACGGTTCGTAAGGTGAAAAAATTTGAGCATGGTGTGATTCCCGATCCCGTAACGGTCAGCAGCAATATGACTGTTGAAGAAGTGATTGTTAAAACCAAGGCAAATCGAGTCTCTTCCGCGCCCGTTATGGATGGAGATGAATTGGTCGGCATTGTGACCAGTCGCGATATGCGTTTTGTTACCGATTTAAGCTTGCCAGTGTCACAAGTGATGACCCCTAAAGAAAAATTAGTCACCGTAAAAGAAGGTGTTAAGCGTGAAGAAGTGCTCGCGCTCTTGCACAAGCATCGTATTGAACGCATTTTAATTGTTAGTGATGATTTCAAGCTTCGCGGCATGATTACGGTTTCTGACATGATGAAGTCTTCAGACCATCCAAACGCCTGCAAAGACGCCCAAGGTCGTCTGCGCGTTGGCGCCGCAGTGGGCACGGGTAAGGAAACTGAAGATCGTGTAAAAGCGCTGGTTGAAGCTGGGGTGGATGTGATTATCGTTGATACGGCACATGGCCATTCGCAAGGGGTATTAGACCGCGTGTCTTGGGTAAAACAAAACTATCCGCAAATTGATGTAATTGGTGGCAATATCGCAACCGGCGAAGCGGCTTTGGATTTAGTCAAAGCCGGAGCGGATGCGGTGAAAGTTGGCATTGGTCCAGGTTCGATTTGTACCACGCGGATTGTTGCTGGTGTTGGTGTGCCGCAGATTTCGGCGATTTCCAATGTAGCGAAGGCATTGGAGGGCACGGGTGTGCCTTTGATTGCCGATGGTGGAATGCGTTTTTCAGGGGATGTCGCCAAGGCTTTAGTTGCCGGCGCTTCTGCCTGTATGTTTGGCTCAATGTTTGCCGGAACGGAAGAGTCACCCGGCGAAATCGAATACTACCAAGGCCGTGCCTATAAGTCTTACCGCGGCATGGGATCTTTGGGTGCCATGGCACAACCAACGGGCTCGTCAGATCGTTATTTCCAATCTTCGAATGCCGAAGACAAGCTGGTACCAGAAGGCATTGAGGGACGTGTGGCTTATAAAGGGCCTTTGTCGCCAATCATTCATCAGCTTGCTGGGGGCTTGCGTTCGGCAATGGGTTATACCGGTTGCCCGGATATTACGACAATGAATACTAAACCCTCGTTTGTTCGAGTGACCTCTGCGGGCATGACTGAATCGCATGTTCACGATGTCACTATTACCAAAGAAGCACCCAATTATCGCGTGTAGTCCGCCTAGCTTTTAACGCGTGAATGACAAGGCTTTTGCGGAAATGCTGCAAAGGCCTTGTCTGTTTTTAAGAATTCGTTTTTGGAACTATATATGTCACAACACAATATTCATGATCATCGCATTCTCATTTTAGATTTTGGTTCGCAATACACGCAGTTGATTGCTCGTCGTATCCGTGAGATTGGCGTTTACTGCGAGGTGGAACCTTGGGACATCGATTCATCAGCGGTTGAGCGCTTTGGCGCCAAGGGGATTATTTTATCCGGTGGTCCAGAAACGGTGACGGGTGAAGATGCACCTTTTGCGCCGCAGTGCGTGTTTACGCTCGGGGTTCCTGTGTTGGGCATTTGCTACGGTATGCAAACCATGGCACAGCAACTCGGCGGACAAGTGATTAACGCCTTGGAGCATGAATACGGCTACGCTCAGGTTCGCGCACACGGTCATACCAAATTGTTGATTGATATTGAAGATGAAGTCACGCCGGAAGGTTATGGCATGTTGGATGTGTGGATGTCGCACGGCGATCGTGTCGATTCGATGCCGGAAGGTTTTAAGTTGATGGCGTCAACCCTGAACTGTCCGATAGCCGGAATGGCGAATGAAGAAAAAAACTTTTACGGCATTCAGTTTCATCCCGAAGTGACCCACACCAAGCAAGGTCAGCGCATGATTGAACGCTTTGTGGTTGAGCTGTGCGGATGTGAAAAACGCTGGACGACTCAGAACATTATTGACGATAGCATCGCGCGTATTCGTGAGCAGGTTGGCTCGGATCAAGTGATGCTTGGTTTATCTGGTGGAGTTGATTCCTCCGTTGTTGCGGCCTTACTTCATAAAGCGATTGGCGACCAACTGACCTGTGTATTTGTTGACCACGGTCTTTTGCGTCACCAAGAAGGGGATCAGGTTATGGCTATGTTTGCAGAGAACATGGGCATTCGCGTGATTCGTGTCGATGCGGAAGCGCGCTTTATGAACGCTCTGGCCGGCAAAACCGATCCCGAAGAGAAGCGCAAAATTATTGGTCGCGAATTCATTGAGGTGTTTGATGTCGAATCGGCTAAATTAGAAGGCGTTAACTGGCTGGCTCAAGGCACCATTTACCCTGATGTGATTGAATCTGCCGGTTCTAAAACCGGGAAAGCTAAGGTGA
This sequence comes from Thiotrichales bacterium, assembly GCA_016936535.1. Lineage (GTDB taxonomy): Bacteria > Pseudomonadota > Gammaproteobacteria > Thiomicrospirales > Thiomicrospiraceae > Thiomicrorhabdus. Next base: position 7,802 of record JAFGXP010000020.1, read on the forward strand.
TTAAATCCCACCATAATGTGGGCGGCTTGCCGGAAGAAATGAAAATGTCGTTGATTGAGCCCTTAAGAGAGCTTTTTAAAGACGAGGTTCGTAAACTTGGCGTGGCGTTAGGCTTGCCATACAAAATGGTTTACCGTCACCCGTTCCCAGGGCCGGGCCTAGGGGTGCGAATTTTGGGTGAGGTGAAAAAAGAGTATGCCGATATTCTAAGACTCGCCGATCATATCTTTATTGACGAGCTGCATAAATGGGAACTTTACGATAAAACCTCGCAAGCCTTTGCGGTTTTTCTCCCCGTAAAATCCGTCGGCGTCGTTGGTGATGCGCGCCGTTATGACTATGTGGTTGCGTTACGTGCGGTTGAAACCATCGACTTTATGACCGCGCGCTGGGCGCACTTGCCCTATGACTTTTTAGAGCACGTTTCGGGACGAATTATCAATGAGATTCCTCGCATTTCGCGGGTCACCTACGATATTTCGTCCAAGCCGCCGGCAACGATTGAGTGGGAATAAAAGGTGGTGCCATCCAGGTGCCTAGGTTTTATTTTTGAGGTATTAAAAGGCTTTCCGTTAGAAGGAAAGCCTTTTTCGTTTTGATTGGGGGGAGTTGCGTGCAGTGTCCGGCGCATTTGAATCAAGAAGAGCAAGATGCATTTTGGATGGCGCAAGCTTTGCTTCTTGCCGACCGTGCAGAGCAATTGGGTGAAGTGCCGGTAGGTGCCCTTTTAGTAACAGAGGGTCGATTGTTGGCGGAAGGATGGAATCAAGTGATTACTCAGAATGATCCTTCTGCCCATGCGGAAATGGTGGCCCTGCGCGCGGCAGGGCAAGTTTTGCATAACTATCGACTCACAGATACCACGCTTTATGTCACGTTGGAGCCTTGTCCGATGTGTGCCGGTGCCATGGTCCATGCCCGAGTCAAGCGCGTGGTGTTTGCGGCACCCGATCCGCGGACCGGTGCTGGCGGTTCTGTTTTTCAGTTACTGCAAGCGCCACAGCTCAATCATCAATGTGAACTGGTCTGCGGTCCATTGCAGGAAGCTTGTGCAGACAAGTTGCGCCAATTCTTTCGCCGTCGTCGTGCCGAACAAAAAGCGGCAAAACACGATTGCGCGCAAGTCCCATGCAATTGAGTTCGGGGTGAAGCCTGCTGTGCCTTGCAGCCCCTAAGCTTTAATGCGAATATAATTGCCATTTAAACGGTTACTACCAAGGTGACTGACCGGTTTGTTTGCCCATTAAGTGAAGGCTATGCAAAAAAGTATCGATCCCGCAGAGGGCATTCCTACCATCAAAATTTTGCCCGGTGAGTTTTACGTAACCGATCAAAACGAACGCATTGAAACCGTGCTAGGGTCTTGTATCGCAGCGTGTGTGCGTGATCCGCTCTTGGGTTTGGGGGGGATGAATCATTTTATGCTGCCGATTGACAAAAACGCGACCGGAGACAGTGCTTTATCCGATGCCAATCGCTACGGAAACTATGCCATGGAAAACTTAGTAAATGCGCTGCTTTCGCGTGGCGCAAAGCGTGAGCGTCTCGAATTTAAGGTATTTGGCGGTGGTCGCATTATGAGTTCGATGACGAACATCGGCTGGTATAACATCGGGTTTGCATTCGATTATGTCTTTACCGAAGGCTTTAAGCTGGTGGCACAAGATATAGGCGATGTTTATCCGCGTAAAGTGCTCTACTACCCGAACACCGGGCGGGCACGGGTGCGTCGGCTCAACCCGATGCATAACCAAAGCTTGGCGGCTCAAGAGAGTCAATATATTCATCGTATCGAGTCTAAGCCGGTTGAAGGCGAAGTCGAACTATTCTGAGGGTGTGCTTATGGACATGATGGAAACCTTCCGTCAAACCTATCTTGAAGAAAGCTTTGAAGGCTTGGATGTGATGGAGAACGGCTTGCTGAATCTGCCTCCTGGGGTGCCGGACAATGAAAAAATAAATGAAATTTTCCGTGCAGCCCACTCGATTAAAGGCGGCAGTGGTACCTTTGGATTTAGTGAGATTGCAGGCTTTACCCACGTGCTTGAAACGCTGTTGGATGAGATGCGTGATGGTCGCCGCGAAGTCACACAAGAGTCGATTGACGCGATGTTGGCCGCCGTCGATGTGCTGCGTTCGATGTTAGAACGTTTGCAAGCGCATGAAGGAATTGATGCCGTCCGTGCCCAAGAAGTGCAAGATTGGATGGAACAAATTTTGGGCAATCAACTGCGTCCAGAAGCAGCCACCTCGATGGGGGAGGCAATTGAGCGAGTTTCGACTGAACCGAAAGGTGCTTGGCGCATTCAACTGCTACCCGAGCCAATCTTGTTGCAAACCGGCAATGAACCGCTGCGGATTTTTCGTGAACTCGAAACCTTAGGGACTCTTGAGGTTGAAGCCCATCTCGACAAGCTACCGGATTTGGCGCAATTTGATCCCGAAAAACTCTATCTTTGGTGGCAATTGCAAGTGCAAGGCGAAGAGGTGGAAGAAGCGACGCTGCGCGAAGTTTTTGAATGGATTGATGGTGATGGTGCGCAGATTGATATTCAGCCACCGCAACCATTTCTGGGTTCTGAGAATCCCCCAATCGTTGCGTCGTCCATCCCGCAGCCGCTGTTGCAAACGGATGATCGCATTCCGACGCAAACAGAGAAGCAAACAGAGGCGCAACCTGCCAAGGCTCCCGCAGCAAAAACGCTCACTGAGAAACTGCCAAAAGCAGAGGGATCGATTCGGGTTGATTTAAGTAAAATTGATCAGCTGGTCAATCTGGTAGGCGAGCTGGTCATTACCCAATCCATGCTCAGTCAGTTTGGTGATCAGGCCGAACAAGATAGCAGTGCAGGCGGCGAGTGGTTAGACAAACTTAAAGAAGGGTTAACCCATTTGGAGCGTCACACGCGTGAGTTGCAAGAAAGTGTGATGAACATCCGGATGTTGCCGGTGAGTTTTGCGTTTAATCGTATGCCGCGAATTGTGCACGATTTGAGTCAAAAACTCGGTAAGCAGATTGAACTGGTTATGGAAGGCGAAGGAACCGAGCTTGATAAGACCATGCTCGAGCAGCTGACCGATCCACTGGTGCATATCGTGCGTAATTCGATTGACCACGGAATCGAAAGCCCGCAAGTGCGTGACGCTGCCGGAAAATCAGAGGTTGGTACGGTAAAAATGGCGGCCTTTCATCAGGGCGGCAATATTTTGATTCAAATTTCTGATGACGGCGCGGGCATTGATTACCAGCGCATCGAGCGTAAGGCGATTGAAAAGGGGGTTATCGAAGCCGAGCATCACCTCAATCGCGAAGAGATTATTGATCTGATTTTTCACCCCGGTTTTTCGACGGCGGAACAGGTAAGCGATATTTCTGGGCGCGGTGTAGGGATGGATGTTGTACGCCGTAATATCAAAGGCTTAGGCGGTTCGGTAGATGTGAAAACCGAAGTTGGTGTGGGCAGTGTTTTTACCATTCGCTTACCGTTAACCCTGGCTATTTTGGATGGCCAACTTTGTCGAGTGGGCCAACAAACCTATGTATTCCCGTTAATTTCGATTATTGAATCGATTCAAGTCAATCAAAATTTGGTCAAAGGCATTGCCGGCGAAAACGAGCTTTATAAATTACGTGAAAGCTACATTCCGGTGATTCGATTGCATAAGAAATTGGGGATTGAGGGGGCGGTGCAAGACCTGGAGAAAGGGTTGCTTGTGGTCGTCGAAGACGCTGGGCAAAGAGCAGGAATTTTTGTCGATGACTTGCTTGGGCAGCAGCAGGTTGTCATTAAAAGTTTAGAAAGTAATTTTATGAAAATTGACGGCATTGCCGGCGCCACGATTTTAGGGGACGGTACGGTTTCTTTGATTTTGGATGTTTCCGAAATTCTTGCCATGCACCACAAAGGCAGTGGCACGCATTTGAATGCCGCTTAATAAGGATGTGCGATGAGTGAACAAACCTATTCTTTAGGCGCCAAAGAAGTTCAAGAAACGATCTTGATGCTGAACTTGGCTGTCGCACAAATTGATTTATCCATTACCGAAGGCGATCATTCTGTTAACACCTTGATTGATTCTTTCAGTTTTATGGCGCAGCAGTTACAACAGATTCAAAGCACGGGGCACGCCTTACTGGAACAGGCGAATCATGAAAATCGTGAGGATGCCCAACAGTTGCTTAGCCAGGCAGGCGAGTTATCGGCCAAAATTCAACAAGCAATTATCGCTTTCCAGTTTTACGATAAGTTATCGCAGCGTTTAGCGCACGTTTCCAATGGTTTGTCCGGTTTGGCGGAGATTGTCGCCCATCAGATGCAAGTTAAGAGTCCGCAAGCCTGGCAAGACTTTAAAATGTCGGTACGTAAGGGAACCACCATGCGAGAAGAAGAGGAGTTGTTTACGTTGATTTTTGATCAAGGGGTCGCTACCACTGATGCGATTGAACTGATCAAGCAGCGGATGCGGCAACGATTAAACGACAGCGTGCCGGAAGAAACCGAAATTGAACTTTTTTAATGCTGATTAAGAGCTTCTTAGATTTATATCAGTGCATTCTAATTTAAAAAATATTGATATCTACATAGTTTATTGTTGATAAAAGCCTGCGTTTTAAGGATGAAATGCAGGCTTTTTTGTTGATATAAAGCACTCAAAAATTGAAAACGACCCTTCAAGGAGGGTTTGCCAGCAAATTGCATAGCGTTTTATCATTCGATAAGTTTTTTTGTCTTTTCAGAGTAAAAAATATTTATAACAATAGGGCGCAACGTCCAACTCGCGACAATAAAAAAACGATCGACCTAGGAGTGAAACAATGAAGCAACAACCCGTCTCAACCAGTGTGATGGCTAAACTGTTTGTCGGCGCCAGTCTCATGGCAGCCCCTTTGAGTGCAATGGCCGCGGCTATGCTCCCATTTATTTTAGGGAACGCGCCCAGTGGCGATTTGGCCGGCGCTACCGCGGCCACCGAAAAAGCATTGCAAGCAGCCGGTTTTGAGGTCGTAGGGAAATACGCTCCCGATGCTAATGCCAATGTGATTGTCGTGACCAATAGCACGTTGAAATCGCTTGCCGCCAACTCTGAAAACGGTGGATTTGGGGCGATGGAGCGGGTTGCGGTTGCGAATAAAAACGGCTCAGTTCAAGTAAGCTATACCAACCCTACTTATCAATTTAACGCTTACCGGATGGAAGGGGATATTAGCTCGGTACAAAGCGCGATGGAAACGGCCCTTGGCAAACAGAAAGAGTTTGGCGGTACAGAAGGCATAGAAGCTAAAAAATTGCGTAAATACCATTATATGTTTGCAATGCCCTATTTTGATGATGAGGATGAGTTGGCTAAATTTGGGTCCTATCAAGAAGCGGTAAACTCGGTTGAAGCCGGATTAAGCGCCAAGCGTGGTGGTGCAGAAAAAGTCTATCGTATTGATATTCCTGGTAAAGAAATGACGGTATTCGGTGTGGCGCTGAACTATAAAGACGCCTCCGATGCCAATATCAATAACAAAATCAATGTCAACACAGAGCATTCGCATGCAGCGCACTTTCCGTATGAAATTTTGGTGAATGGTAAGGAAGCAATGGCACTCAATGGCAAATTCCGAATTGCGATCAACTGGCCCAGCTTGTCCATGGCGGGCGACGGCAGCTTCATGAGTATTATGGGGGCGCCAGATCACATTACCGCAGCCCTAACTGCGGTTGCAAAAAACAAAGATGTGGTTGCGGCTGAATAGTCCGGCAGACCCCATTGCCAGGTTTTACAACCTCTGCGTCAACTGAGCCCGAAAGCGATTTCGGGCTTTTTTTTTACTTGGGCGCTTGAAATCCTGAAGGGTGCCTCTATATAAGTGGTCAGTTGTCAAACGGTTATCGCCGGCTCAAAGGCGGTAAAGGTTGGCGTCACCCACACTTACAACCCTAATGGAGAAGAGAATAATGAGTCACACTGAAACTCATGCCTTTCAAACCGAAGTCAATCAACTGCTTAAATTGATGATTCACGCCCTCTATTCCAACAAAGAAATTTTCTTGCGTGAATTAGTATCCAACGCTTCGGATGCCTTGGATAAGTTGCGTTTTGAAGCCGTGTCTAACGATGCGTTGCATGAAGGTGAAGAGCAGCTGGAGATCAGCGTGCAGTTCGATAAAGATGCGCGGACTCTGACCCTTCGTGACAATGGTATTGGCATGACCCGTGATGAAGTGATTGCCAACATTGGTACGATCGCAAACTCGGGCACCAAAAAATTCTTGGAAAGCTTAAGCGGTGATCAAGCGAAGGATTCCAATCTGATTGGCCAGTTTGGCGTAGGCTTTTATTCTTCTTTTATTGTGGCCGATGAAGTGGTGCTTGAAACGCGTCGCGCGGGAGCGAATCCAGCAGAAGGGACGCGCTGGATTTCAAAAGGTGAAGGGGAATACACCCTAGAAACGATTGAAAAAGCCGATAAAGGAACCACGATTACCTTGCATCTGAAGGCGGATATGGATGAGTTTTTGGACAAGTATCGTCTAAAAAACATCATTTCGACCTATTCGGATCACATCAACTTCCCCATCAAAATGGAAAAAACCGAATGGGACGCGGAAGCTAAAGCCGATAAGCCAACCGGTGAGATGGAGCAAGTCAACAAAGCTACAGCACTGTGGACGCAGGCAAAATCCGAGCTCAGTGACGAAGATTATAAAAATTTCTATCAGACCCTTTCGCACGATTTTAATGAACCCTTGGCTTATCTTCATAATAAAGTTGAAGGAACGTTGGAATATACTTCTTTGCTATACCTTCCGAAAAAAGCGCCGTTTGATTTGTACGATCGTGAACGTCGCTACGGCTTAAAGCTCTATGTTAAACGCGTGTTTATTATGGACGATGCCGAACATTTGATGCCGGCTTACCTACGCTTTGTGCGCGGTGTGATTGATTCGGCTGACTTGCCGCTGAATGTCTCGCGCGAGATTCTGCAAAGCAACAAGGTGGTTGATAAAATTCGTTCAGCCTCGGTTAAGCGGGTTTTAGATCATCTGGCAAAACTGGCCAAGGATGAAAATCCGCAAGAATACCTCGATTTTTGGAAGCAATTCGGCAATGTCCTGAAAGAAGGGGTGGTAGAAGACTTTGCTAATAAAGAGAAAATTGCTCAATTATTGCGCTTTGCTTCTACTCACACCGGCGGTGCTGAACAAAATGTGGCTTTAGCCGATTATGTAGCGCGCATGCAACCCGATCAAGAAGCGATTTACTACATTATTGCCGACACGCATGCGGCCGCCAAAGGCAGCCCACATTTAGAAATGTTCCGTAAGAAGGGCATTGAAGTGTTATTACTGTCCGACCGTATTGATGAGTGGCTCGTTTCGCATCTGTTTGAATTTGAAGGCAAGTCACTGAAGTCAGTAAACAGCGCCGATCTTAAAGAGTTTGATGCCGCATCGGAAGAAAGTTTGAGCGAAGAAGACAAGCAAGCGCGTCAAGCCTTGACCGAAAAAGTCAAAAATGCGTTAGGCGATTTGGTCAGTGAGGTGCGCATGACGCATCGTCTTATCGAGTCACCTGCTTGTGTTGTCACGCCTGAAGGTGAGATGTCAGCGCATATGGCCCGAATTATGGAGCAGATGGGCCAAGCGGTTCCCAAGCAAAAACCGGTGTTGGAGTTAAACCCAGAGCATCAACTTGTCAAAAAACTTGACCAGTTGCAAGATGATGCGCAATGTCAAGAGTGGTCACGCTTCTTATTTGACCAAGCGCAGCTCGCCGAAGGTCATATTTTGGAAGAACCGGGTGAATTTATTCGCCGAATGAACCGTTTATTGACAGCGGTTATGTAAGTCTATTTTTTAAGTACACTATGTAGCGCATTTCGTTATTTGACGCACTGAAAAACCGCGGAAAGGGTGAGCCTCTCCGCGGTTTTTTTATGCACACACTTTTTTAAATCCGCTACAGTGGAGAGACTAGGAAAATCCAGAGTAAGTCGCTAGGGAAAAGGGGAATCGGAGTGAAAGTGAGGTATTTTTTGGGGTTATGGGCGTTTTCAACGGCGCTTGCCGCAGCGGAACCATTAGTGCCAGCGGAAAACTTTTTAGTGGATGGACAGTTGGCACAACAAGACAATAAGCCGATTGCCATTTTGTTACTGCACGAAGGTGTGCGCTCGGCGCAGCAACTTAAAGAGCTGGCGTTATTACCAAATTTGCTCAGCGGCGCCTTTGATGGCAAGGTACTGTTTCGTGAGATTGCGGTTAACCAGCCTGGTAATCTCATTGATTTTTATGGCGAACCTCTGCCAAAAGCGGAATTTCGTAGCTTGTTTAATGTCACCAGCTTACCGGCGATGGTGTTTGTGGATGCGCAAGGCAATCCGTTAACCGAACCGTTGTTTTCCGGAGCCTATGATTTCTATGGTTACTATCTAAAACAAAAATTGAATCAAGCGATGGCCGCATTAAATAATCCAACTCGATTTGAATAGCAAAAGTGTTCAGTTGGTCTTAATCCAATCTTGCCGTCTTATTTATGGCAAAATAAACGGTTTTTAAAATAAAGAGTTGGAAAAAGTTGTGTTAACGACCGCAAACATTACCATGCAGTTCGGCGAAAAACCGCTGTTTGAAGATATCTCCGTCAAGTTTGGTGACGGCAATCGTTATGGCTTGATTGGCGCCAATGGCTGTGGAAAGTCCACCCTGATGAAAATCTTAGGTGGCGATTTAGATCCGACCACAGGCACCGTTTCCCTAGATCCGGGCGAGCGCTTGGGTAAATTGAAACAGGATCAATTTGCCTATGAAACCTTCAGCGTGATTGACACGGTGATTATGGGGCAGGCCGAGTTGTGGGAAGTTAAACGTGAGCGAGATCGCATCTACAGCTTACCGATGATGACCGAAACCGAAGGCATGTTGGTTGCCGAACTCGAAGTCAAATTTGGTGAAATGGATGGCTATACCGCCGAATCGCGGGCCGGCGAGCTTTTAATTGGTGTTGGCATTCCTGTCGAACAACATTACGGGTTGATGTCGGAAGTTGCTCCCGGCTGGAAGCTGCGAGTATTGCTGGCGCAAGCGTTGTTCGCTAACCCGGATATTCTGCTTTTGGACGAGCCGACCAACAACTTGGACATTGATACGATTCGCTGGCTAGAAGGAGTGTTAAACGAGCGCAAGAGTACGATGATTATCATCTCCCACGATCGACATTTTTTGAACTCGGTTTGTACGCACATGGCCGATTTGGATTACGGTGCTTTGCGAATTTACCCTGGCAACTACGATGAGTATATGACCGCGGCAACCCAAGCGCGTGAACGGCTTTTAGCCGATAACGCTAAGAAACAGGCTCAAATCAATGAATTGAAAAGCTTTGTGAGTCGTTTTTCGGCCAACGCATCTAAATCTAAGCAAGCGACTTCCCGTGCCAAGCTGATTGATAAAATTCAACTGGAAGAAGTAAAACCTTCAAGCCGCGTTAACCCCTTTATTCGTTTTGAACAAGATAAAAAATTGTTCCGTTTGGCGCTTGAAGTGGAAAACCTAAGCAAACACTATGCAGATGAAAATGGGGGTAGTCATGCGATTTTGCAAAACTTTAGCATGATGCTGGAGGTGGAAGAGCGTTTGGCGGTTATCGGTGGAAACGGGATTGGTAAAACCACCTTTTTGAAATGTCTGGTCGGAGATACCCCGCTGACTTCGGGCGTGGTCAAGTGGTCAGAAAATGTCAAAATTGGCTACTATGCTCAAGACCATGCTGCTGACTTTGCCGAAGATATGAGTTTGCTTGAATGGATGAGCCAGTGGAAGCAGCCTGGGGATGATGAGCAGGTGCTGCGCGGTATTTTGGGACGTTTGCTTTTTTCACAAAAAGAAATTGGGAAATCGGTCAAGGTGCTTTCCGGTGGCGAGCAAGGGCGTATGCTTTTTGGCAAGCTCATGCTGCAAAAACCCAATGTTTTGATTATGGATGAGCCGACTAACCACTTGGATATGGAATCGATTGAATCGCTCAACCTTGCGCTGGAAAACTACCCTGGCACGGTGATTTTTGTTTCGCATGATCGTGAATTTGTTTCGTCAATTGCGACACGAATTCTGGCGATGCATCCGAACGGCATCGACGATTATCGTGGTGACTACGAGTCTTATCTGGCAACACTGGACAATTGATTGGCGTTTTGCCTTTTCAAGCCCATCCAAACCGCTTGCGTAATCAAGCGGTTTTTTTTATCCCTAAAATACCGGTGTCATCCAGATTGCAATGCAAGCTACAGCCTGTTTTGGTGCAATTGGATAAAGTTTGACTCTGGATTATTGTTATTGACAGACTCCGCTCGCCAGGCTCAAAGCGCAGGTGGCGCCTTAACGTCAACACTTTAGGCTTTTTATAAGGGGTTGTCGATTAAGAGAGGGGCTTTTCAAAAAGGTACGGAAAGTACTGGTGTTTTTGGTGAGCATTCAGCGCGTGCATGGTGGCCATATTGTTTTGAAAAATGGTTTCTGGAGGATGTGGATAATGGGCAAGCGCTTTTTCCAAACTGGTTTCGCGCAAGAGGTGCAGCAGTGGGTAGGGCGCCCGATTAGTCAAATTGGCAGGGTCTTCACAGTCGCTGCCGGCAAATTGATAGTCTGGATGAAAACTGGCAATTTGTACTTTTTTCTGCCAACCATGACGACGGATTAAAGCTTGTGCCCAATTCAAAAATTGTTGGTAGTCATAAAAATCACTGAGCAGTTCAGTCACAATCAAGATTGTGGTTTCCGGTGCGCAGGACGATTCGTCCAACAAGTGCTCTATGGCTTGGGCCAAATTCTGTAACAAGGTTTCTTCATCCGTGGCTTGGCAGACCTGCAAATGTACCTGCGCTTTTTGCCAAGGGTGTTTGGCAAAAGGACACAGATTAAGGCCTATCACTACCGTTTCTAACCAGGTTTGCACCGCTTGGCGCGCGTGCTGTGCAGAGAGATCGGAGGTCATCGAATGTGCTGCTCTAAAAGGGAGGCGTTGAGTTTGAAGTGGGTTGCTTCGCAGGCGTGGGCGGCAATCTCTTCAGGACTATGAGCGGAACCGTTATACACATACACTTTCAGACGATCGCCCGGTTGCAAGAAATGTTGCTGGGCGAAATCGGTGTAAGTGGTTGCGCCGAGAGTGATTAACACTTGCCGAGGAAAGGCCGCTTGATGCAACAGTTGATTGAGGTTTTCTAGCGGGCCAAAATCGGCTTGGTGGTTAAACGTATCTCGCATCCAAGTATCGAGTTTTTGGTGAAAGTAGTGGTAGCTGTTGACCGCACAGTCTTGACCATAAGGATGCCAAACCCCATCGCGTGCCAAGAAAGAGGCAATTCTAAAGGGTTCCAGTTCGCCGTCAACATCTAGGCTGGAAAGCGGTAAAAACTCTTGCGCAATCCCTTTAGAGCTCGCGCCCCAGTTTTTCTTTTCGCTGATTTTTTTGGCGTTCGGTTTACGAATAGAGCAGTCGTTAAACGCGGCAAAGGCCTGCGGACGCAAATGACGAATTTGGCCAAATTGATATTCAACCGCAAACAGCACGCAGACCTCAGGTTCTGCTTGTAAGTGCGCATCGGCAGCCAGATTGAGTGGGTAAAGTATCTGTTGGTGGTCCAGCGGAAAGTGTGCTAAAAACCCCTCGGTTTGGGGCAGATAGATCGGAAAAATGCCTTTCGGAGCTTCGGTTTCGGCGGTTTTTACGGTAAGAAAATCGGCGGTTTCTCCGGCCTGCTCAAGATGTCCGGCAAAATTGCCCGCAATGCCAAAACAGGCTACCTGCTGTAAGTGCGCTAAGGTTGGCAGTTTCATCCTCTCCCCTTTTGCTAAACCAATAAACTTTGCATCATTTGCCGATAGCGCTTGACCTGATCCGGCTGAAAGCCTTCCAACATGCTAAAGAGTCGAATCAAATCGGCTCGCGCTTCAGATAGCGGGGGCGCAATGTCTTGCGCCAGTTCTAACTGAAAGGCTTTTAGCAAGGCTTGAACGGCTTGTTCGGTGTGGTCACTGGCAATAAAATAGTGCGCCAGCGGTAAGAGAACTTTTTCTTTATTAGGGGTTTTAGCGAGCTGTGTAGGCAGATCGGCTATCGGCGGTGCGCTCTGGAGCTGTTCCACGAAATAAAGCATCCCCTTAAAATATCGCCCTTTTGCGCTCTCTTGCACTTCTTGCGGCAAGCCGTTAAACAGCGTTTGGGCATCGGTTAATTTGCGTTGTTTTAGAAAGGCGTCGATTAAGTCCAAATGAAATTCGGGGTTATCTGAAAACAGGTTGATGGCCTCGCGCAGGAGGGTTTCGGCCCGCGCATAATCACCTTCCACCATGGCATCAATCGCGTTGAGGTGTTTTTCCTCGGCGGGGTCCAGTTCTAAGAATTCGTGTAATAAATCGGCGCAGACACTCTGGCTATGGTAACTGTCTTGCAGGGCGACAAACGATTGTTTGTGAACAATTTTGCACAGAGGTAATTTGCCACTAGCCCCTAGGCGATTGGTCAGTTCCAGCTGTTTGGTAACCTCAACCTTACCCACAATCAATTTGCCCGGATACTGTGCTGCCACCGCTTCCCACGCTGCGAGCAGTTGCATACTTTCCGGATGAGTTTCACTCCAAAACACTAAGGCTACGGGAAAGCGCTGGGATCCAAGGAGGACCACATCCGTGAAATTTTCGGAGGTGATGTCGGCGATCAAGGCCTGATTGAACAAAGGGGTCATGGTGTTTGGCTCTCTTTGGGGGTCGAAAAAACAGAGGGTGAGTCAAGCTGCTGAAGCTCGAATTTTAACTGATACAAGTAATCGAGGGCAGCTTTTGCTGTAAATTGGTCTAAATCAAGGGCTTGTAGCCGCTGGCTGAGGGTTTGCCAGGCTTCGCAGCGAGGGTCTGGCCCTTGATTAAAAAGATCGAATTGCTGAGCTGACTGCGAGGCGGTCATGTATTGGTGCTGCGCAACACTTTGATTTTCTAAGTCATAAAGCCGTTGTTTGGCATTTTGAATGACGTCCGCTGGAACGCCGGCCAATGCTGCCACCTGTAAACCGTAACTTTGGGAGGCCGGTCCTTCTTGCACCTGATGCAAAAACACAATTTTGTCTTGATGTTCAATGGCATCCAAGTGAACGTTGACCGTATTGGCAAAGTTCTGGGCAAGGGCGGTTAATTCAAAATAATGGGTGGCGAACAGACACATTCCTTTGATTTTTTGCGCCATCTGCTCGGCAATTGCCCAAGCCAAAGCAAGGCCATCAAAAGTTGAAGTGCCGCGCCCAACTTCGTCCATTAAGATCAGCGACTGGTCGGTTGCGTGGTGCAAAATATGGGCGGTCTCGGTCATTTCAACCATAAAGGTTGAGCGGCCAGAGGTTAGGTCATCAGCGGCACCAATTCGAGTAAAGATGCGGTCCACAGGGCCGATGTTTGCCGAGCGAGCGGGTACATAACTGCCGATATGCGCCAATAACACGATCAATGCCGTTTGGCGCATAAAGGTTGATTTCCCCCCCATATTGGGCCCGGTAATGATTTGTAAGCGTCGCTTACTATTAAAGATACAGTCGTTTGCAATAAAGGGTGTTGCGCAGAGTGCTTCTACGGTTAGGTGGCGACCTTGTTCAATTTGAATTCCGGATTTGACCTGCAAGTTGGGCCGACAGAGATTGCGTAGCTCGGCTTGATAGGCAAGATTGACCAGTAGATCCAGCTCGGCTAGGCCTTGCGCACAGGTTTGCATCGGTGCCAGCTCTGTATTTAATCGCGCTAGGAGAAGCGCGTAGAGTTCTTTTTCTCGCGCCAGTGCCTTGTCATTGGCACTTAACACTTTTTCTTCAAAGGCTTTAAGCTCATCGGTGATGTAGCGCTCTTGACCTTTTAAGGTTTGCCGCCGTTGGTAGTGTGCCGGTACTTGCGCACTGTGTACTTTACTGACTTCAATATAGTAGCCATGAACTCGGTTATAACCGACTTTTAAGGTGGCGATGCCACTTTGCTGACGTTCGCGTGCTTCTAAGTCGAGTAAGAATTGACCTGCATGGTGTTGTAGGTTACGCAACGCATCCAGTTCTGGATCAAAGCCCTCGGCAATCACGCCGCCATCGCGCAGCAAGATCGGTGGATTTTCGATAAGTGCTCGGGCGAGGTAGTCTGCGATTATTGGAAATTCGGCGATTTTTTTGCGCAGCTGTTGCAGCCGTTGACTGCTCTGTTGACTCAGTAGCCCTTGCAAGGCGGGAAGTACCGCCAAGCTGCGTCCTAACTGCAACAAATCGCGCGGACGGGCAGAGCCCAGTGCCACGCGAGCCAAAATCCGTTCTAAATCCCCAATGGGTTTCAGGGTAGTTTGCAGCGATTCAATTTGTTGCTGAAGCAGCAAGTCGGCAATGGCTTCTTGTCGCGCCTGTAAAATCTTTCGGTCGCGTAACGGATGGTTTAACCAGCGTTTCAGTAAGCGGCTGCCCATGGCCGTTTGAGTCGCATCCAGTAAGGCTGCAAGGCTATGCTGTGTGCCCCCTTGTAGGTTGCTGTCAATTTCTAAATTGCGCCGACTAATGGCATCCAGAACAAGGGTGTCACTGAGTTGGTAAGTATGCAGACCTTGTAAATGGCTTAGGTTCTGTTGCAGCATGGCTTGTGCGTAATGAAAAATCGCACCACTGGCGGCAATCGAAGCCGGTGCGCGTTCACAGCCAAAGGCGATGAGATCTTGAGTGGCAAAGTGACGGCATAAAAGGGCGCGCGCGCTGCTGGGATCAAAATGCCAAGCTGGATAAAGCTGAAGGGCGCAGTGCGATAGGTGTGGGGTCAGTTGGCTGGCCAAATCGGTGTTTTGTGGCAGCAAAATTTCGGCAGGTTTTAAACGTTCAATCTCTGCCAAAAGTGCGGTTTGATCCTCAAGTTGTGTGGTTTCAAACCGTCCGCTAGCAAGGTCTAGATGACTGAGTCCGAATTGGCTGCCTTGTTGTGCAATCGCGCACAATAGATTTTCTTGTTGCGCTTGGAGCAGCGCTTCCTCGACCAAAGTACCCGGCGTCAAAATCCGCACTACCTTCCGTTCAACCGGCCCTTTACTGCTACTGGGATCACCAATTTGTTCACAAATGGCCACCGATTTTCCAAGCTTGACCAGTTTCGCCAGATAGCCTTCTGCCGCGTGATGCGGAATGCCCGCCATTGGAATCGGTGCGCCGCCAGATTTACCGCGTGCGGTTAAGGTAATATCGAGCAGGCGAGCGGCTTCTTGGGCATCTTCATAAAACAATTCGTAAAAATCGCCCATGCGGTAAAACAGGAGAAGATGGGGGTGCTCGGCTTTGATGGTCAGGTATTGCTGCATCATGGGGGTGTGGTTAGAAAAATCGGGGGTCATGCGGAATTCTCAAAAGCGATGTGACAAAAAAACCAGCCATATTGGCGATGGACAGGGCTTGGCTTTTTGGCGATGGGCCGCCGTCCTGACGCGAAAACGGCAGGTAGTTTATCAAATTTGTTCGCTGGAAAGGCGCGAGACAATGGCCTATTGCATTCGCTTTGCTGGCAATGAAATAATGGCCTTGCGATTAAACTTGGAGATTTATCTATGAATACGCAAAATTTACCCAGAATTACCGTGCGCGTTGATTTGGCGACCCAAACGTTACTTAATCAAGCTGCGGTGCTCAGTGGTGCGCGTAGCTTGAACGATTTTGTGTTGCAAAGTGCGGTTGAAAAAGCTCAGCGGGTCCTCAAAGCCCAATCAACCGTTCAACCAAGTGCCACTAACACCACCAACCCCTCAAACTAACGTTTGAAAGCGGCCAGTTTGACGCTCTGTGCTCGGGCTGGTCACGTTTTTTTGTCGCATTGGATCTTTTTCGGTGCGATTTTTCACATAAGCAGTATCTGCTTGCGATCTTTTTCTAGGCATCCTTTTCAAAACCGAACCTTTGGTGATTTGGAAACTACACCCTATCGCTGCCACAGAACAAACTCATAGAGCCTGATGGGTTCAATCGGTTCGTCTTTAGACTTTTTTGTTTGGAAATAGGAAAAGCGCATCGCTGCTTGTCGTCAAACTGTTATGTTTTGTTCATCTGCACGTAAACAGGCGTTGTTAAATTTTACGTACAGAATTTAACAGGAGACTTGGCAATGCAATGGAATCGACTGACTTTAGGATGGCGTTTAAAGCCATTGGCTTATGCTTCGATTTTGGCTTTTTCGGCCATCGGCTTGAGCGCCTGCAATCAGGAAGATGATCGCAGTTTGGATTTAACCCTACTGCATATTAACGACAGCCACTCCCATCTTGAAGCCGATACGCTCGACATTACGCTAGGCAGTCAAACCTATGAAATGTCCAGCGGTGGTTTTGCACGTATTGCCAGTGCTGTTAAAGAGATTGAAGCCAAAACGCCAAACTTACTGAAACTGCATGCGGGTGATGCGATTACCGGAACGCTTTATTACACCCTGTTTGAGGGCGAAGCCGATGCGGCAATGATGAACCAGATTTGCTTTGATGCCTTTGTGCTAGGCAATCATGAGTTTGATGCGGGAGATGCCGGTTTAAAACAGTTTTTAGATTTTCTTAACCCCAGCAGTGCAGCGCAATGCCCAGTCACCCCAGTTTTAGGGGCGAATGTGATTGCCCAGATTGGCACGCCTCTCTATCCCGCTTTAAATCAACAGCGTATTGCCCCATATGTCATCAAAGAAATTGACGGTGCCAAGGTTGGGATTATTGGGATTGATATTGCTTCTAAAACCCAAAACTCCTCCAGTCCCTTAGAGACAACCGTGTTTCTAGATGAAGTTTCTACCGCGCAATTTTACATTGATGAACTCAATGCAATGGGCATCAATAAGGTGATTTTGTTAACCCATCAACAGTATGCAAACGATTTGCAAATGGCCAGTCAGCTAAAAGGCGTAGATGTAATCGTTGGCGGAGATTCACATACCTTGTTAGGTGATTTTGCCGCTTATGGCCTGAATCCTCAGGGCGACTACCCAACAAAGACTCAAGATGCAGAGGGAAATCCTGTCTGTGTGGTTCACGCATGGCAATATGCGCAAGTGCTCGGGGAGTTGAACGTTCGGTTTAATAAAGCAGGCAAGGTTGAACGCTGTAGCGGCACACCGCATCTTTTGGTTGAGCCTTTGACTCAAAACGATCAACCTTTGAGTGCGGCTGAGAAGACGGAAGTTTCGGCTCTCTTGAGCAATGCACCAAACCTGCGTGAAACCAAAGCCGATGCGCAAACAGCGGCCTTATTGCAAACCTATACCGAGGAACTACAGGTCTTGGCTCAGCAAAAAATTGCCACGCTAAGCGAAAATCTTTGTTTAGAGCGCGTACCAGGAACGGGACGTTCTAGTTTGTGCAGTGCCGAAGTGACCAAGCCTCATGGTGGCGATGCGCAGCAACTCGTGACATTTGCGTTCTATCAGATGGCAAAGCGTGCTGATATTGCGATTCAAAATGCTGGGGGCGTGCGAATTGATGTGCCTGCAGGCGACATTACGGTTGAAACCGCTTATAGCTTATTGCCTTTTGCCAATACCCTGGTCGAAATCGAAATGACGGGAGCCGAAATCAAGCAAGTTTTGGAAGAAGCCGTTCGCAATACGCTGGATCCCAACGGGTCAAGCGGTTCCTATCCTTATGCGGCGGGCCTGCGTTGGGACATGGACTTGAGCCAGCCTTTTGGCAGCCGCTTGTCGAATTTGCAGTTCAAAGCGCGCGGGAGTGAATCGTGGCAAGCATTTGATTTAGCAACAAACTATATCGTGGTGACCAACAGTTTTACCGCCGGCGGTAAAGATGGTTATTTAACGTTTGGTGCGATTTCTGATGATAAAAAAGTTGATACCTTCCTGGATTACGCACAAAGTTTCTCAGACTATGCCAAAGAGCAAGCTACGGTGCAGCGCCTGCCTTTTTCGGAATACTCTACGCAAAACTTTACCGACCTAAACGGTAACTTCACCGCTTCCAAAGCGACTCCCAGCGCCAACTAAACCCTTCGGCTAAACTTAATAAGCTTTTATTAAGTTTGGTTGTCGGTTTTCGCGCGCCAATAGTTCTTTACGCGCATTCACGAGCGTCTCTTTTAACCGCCCCTTGCAATGAGGAAGGCGGTTTTTTTCGTTGTACGAACAAACCCGTGGGTCTCCAGTATCCGCAATGCTTAAAACCGAGTATCCTTAGCGCAATCAGGCAAAAGTCACGCAGCAGTAAGGAGAAACGAATGGACTTTAGTGGATTAATGCAGCAAATTGGCCCGCAGTTGGTGCAGCACAAAGCCGTGGTAGTTACAGCAGAATCTTGTACCGGTGGGATGATTGCCGAAGCTTTAACGTCAATCGGTGGCAGTACCGCATGGTTTGATCGTGCTTATGTCACCTACAGTTACGAATCCAAACGAGAAATGCTGGGTGTGAGAGAGATGACGTTGCATCAACAAGGTGCCGTCAGTCAATCCTGCGTTGAGGAGATGGTGCTGGGGGCTTTGCAGCAATCCCATGCCAATCTTGCCGTTGCGTGCAGCGGCATTGCCGGGCCAGGCGGTGGCGCGGCAGATAAGCCAGTGGGGACGGTTTGGATTGCGTGGGCGCTGCGCGGTCAGTCGCAAATCGAGAGCGGCTGCTTTCATTTTTCGGGTGATCGCCAAGCCGTTCGTGAACAAACCACTCAAACCGCTTTGCAAGGTTTGGTCGATTTACTCAATCGGGTTTCCGCTTCTTAGAGGTACCCTTTAGTTTGGCTTTATGGGATAATTTGAGCCCGCTTTTTCGGCGTAGGTAAACAATCTTCGCCTGCGTTTTTGCATAAACCGCTCGTACTGAGCCGTGATAAGGAACCCGACCGATGGATGAGAATAAAAAGAAGGCACTCAGTGCCGCTCTAGGCCAGATTGAAAAGCAATTTGGTAAAGGTTCGATTATGCGCATGGGTGACAATACTGCACCGCGCGATATCGAATCGGTTTCTACCGGCTCTTTGGGGTTGGACATTGCGCTTGGCATCGGTGGCTTACCTCGCGGACGGATTGTCGAAATTTACGGGCCAGAATCTTCCGGTAAAACCACCTTAACGCTGCATGCCATTGCTGAAATGCAGAAAAAAGGCGGTACCGCAGCCTTTATTGATGCCGAACACGCGCTGGATCCTATCTATGCTGAAAAGCTGGGCGTCGATATCGACAATCTTTTGGTTTCGCAGCCGGATACTGGCGAGCAAGCCCTAGAGATTGCGGATGCGTTGGTTCGTTCTGGCGCGGTGGATATTGTCGTCATTGACTCGGTAGCGGCTTTGACACCTAAGGCAGAGATTGAAGGCGATATGGGCGATTCCCACGTCGGACTGCAAGCGCGTTTGATGTCCCAGGCATTAAGAAAGCTGACCGCGAACATCAAGCGAACCAATACCTTAGTGATTTTCATCAACCAAATTCGTATGAAAATTGGCGTGATGTTCGGCAGCCCTGAAACCACCACCGGGGGCAATGCGCTGAAATTCTATGCTTCGGTACGCTTGGACATTCGTCGCATCGGTGCGGTGAAAAAAGGTGAAGAGATTTTAGGAAATGAGACTCGTGTCAAAGTGGTGAAAAATAAAGTTTCGCCGCCATTCAAGCAGGTAGAGTTTGATATTCTTTATGGCCACGGTATTTCACGCGAAGGCGAGATTATTGATCTTGGCGTTATGGAAAACCTGATTGAAAAATCCGGTTCTTGGTACAGCTATAACGGCGCCAAAATTGGCCAAGGCAAAGACAATGCTCGGCAGTTTATGATTGACAATCCAGCGATTGCCGAAGAGTTGATGGTAAAAATCAAAGCGAATCAATTGCCGCCAAAACACAGTCAAACTGCGGCGCAAGAATCCACTCCAGAAGAGATGCCAGAGGGATTGTTTGACGAATAATCCATGTGAATTGCGTGCAACGCTCATGAGAGACTTGATGAATGCGTGATGCAGAAACGTTTTTGGCGCAACTCGGGCAGCCCCTTAAATCGGCTGCGGCCGAAAATCCGGTTGCGCCGTCCATTCATCCTACTTCCGCTCTAGAGGCCGTCTGGGATCAAGATTTTTTAGAGCCTTTTGACGGACAGGCGGCGCAAACGGCCGATTTCCAACAGGCCCTGCAAGCCACGGCCTTGCGTGTCTTGAGTGTTCGCGAACACGGCGACTTAGAACTCTTGGCCAAGTTGCGTAAAAAATTTCAGACGCCGGATTCTTTGGCGCACTTCGGTTTAGATGCGGCGGCGCTTGAAGAGCATTTGCAAACGGCTCTGGCTGAGTGTCAAACGCAAAATTGGCAAAGCAATGCGCGTTATTTAGAGCAATTAGTCAGTAGCTTATTAGAGAAAGGTCAAGGACCAAATAAAATTCGGCAAAAAGCACGGCAAAACTGTTCGCAGTTCTCGCTTTTAGACGATTATTTGCCAGATAACTCTCGCGATTGGTTGCAAAGAATTCAAGCCGCGCTCGATAAAAAATATGGCCCCACGACCAGCCGTTTAAGTGCCAGTGAACAGGCAAAGCGAATGCGTTTTTTACAAAGTCGTGGCTACCAGCCAGAACTGATTTGGCGGATGTTTCGATAGGATGTGTTCATTTGGCAAAAGCGATTCGCCATGTGTTCAACTAGATTATGGTGTCGATGTCCTTTCTTATTTATTCTCTAACCGTTTTTAATTTTCTCTTAAGGTTTATCAAATTATGACCAGTGCCGAACTCCGAAAAGCGTTTCTCGACTTTTTTGCTAATCATCAACACACCCCGATTCACTCCAGTCCAGTGGTGCCGATCAACGACCAAACGCTACTGTTTACCAATGCTGGGATGGTGCAATTTAAAGACGTTTTTCTGGGGCAAGATAAGCGCGATTACCGCCGCGCTACTTCGGTACAACGTTGTATTCGAGCCGGCGGAAAACACAACGATCTTGAAAATGTTGGCTACACCGCACGCCACCATACGTTTTTTGAAATGTTGGGCAACTTTAGTTTTGGGGACTATTTTAAACGCGAAGCAATCCGTTTTGCTTGGCAGTTTTTAACCGAGGAGTTAAAGCTGCCAGCCGAAAAATTATGGGTAACAGTGTTTGAAGAAGACCAAGAAGCGGAAGATATTTGGCTCAAAGAAATGGGAATTTCCAGCGAACGTTTTTCACGCTGTGGCGCGAAAGATAATTTCTGGTCCATGGGCGATACGGGACCTTGTGGTCCTTGTACGGAGATTTTCTATGACCACGGTGCCGAAATTGCCGGCGGGCCTCCGGGCTCGCCAGATGAGGACGGTGATCGTTACATTGAAATTTGGAACCTGGTGTTTATGCAGTTCGACCGCTCGGCCGACGGTACCTTGACGCCGTTGCCCAAACCCTCCGTAGACACGGGTATGGGCCTAGAGCGTTTAGCGGCAGTGATGCAAGGGGTGCACAGTAACTATGAAATTGATCTGTTTCAGGCATTGCTAAACAAAGCTGCGTCCCTGACGGGCACTCAGGATACCACTCACAGTTCATTGCGCGTCATCTCAGACCATATCCGTTCCTGTTCTTTCATTATTGCCGACGGTGTTTTGCCTTCTAATGAAGGCCGAGGTTACGTCTTGCGCCGGATTATCCGTCGTGCCATTCGTCACGGTTATAAGCTTGGACAAAGTCAACCGTTCTTCCATCAACTGGTCGGGACTTTGGTTGAGCAGATGGGTGTCGCCTATCCTGAGTTGGCCCGAGAGCAAGCAAACGTTGAGCGTGTTTTAAAGCTAGAAGAAGAGCGTTTTGCTGAGACCCTTGAAAATGGCATGAAGTTGTTAGAAGAGTATATTTCGGGGATGACCGGCAGCGTTATTGATGGCGAGATGGCTTTCAAACTGTATGACACCTATGGTTTCCCAATTGACTTGACGGCGGATGTTGCGCGTGAGCGCAATCTAAGTGTGGATCAAGCCGGATTTGGCGCTGCGATGGAAGCACAGCGTGAGCGTGCTCGTTCTGCTTCAAATTTTGCTGCGGCTGGCAATGCGCGAATTGAATTTGACGGCAGTACTCAATTTATAGGCTATCAACAAGATGAAGCCGATGCTCACATTATTGCTATTTTTGTCGAAGGCAAGTCGGTGCAATCCATTAATCAAGGCGACAATGCGGTGATTTTGCTGGATCAAACTCCTTTTTATGCCGAATCTGGCGGTCAGAGCGGTGATTGTGGAAGTTTGACCGAAGGAATGCACAGTTTTCATGTGGACGACACGCAAAAGCAGGGCAGTTTGTTCTTGCATTATGGCAAAGCCACAGCCGGTGTGGTCGCCGTAGGCCAGAAGGTGCACGCCAAAATTGATGTTGTAAAACGTCGCGATTGTGAGCGTAACCATTCGGCAACCCATTTATTACACGCCGCTTTGCGCCAAGTATTAGGGACACACGTTGGTCAGAAGGGGTCTTTGGTTCGCTTTGATCGTTTACGTTTTGACTTTTCGCATTTTGAACCGATTAGTGCATCCCAATTGCGAGAAATTGAGCAACGTGTCAACCGTGAAATTATGAACAATACTCCGGTAACCATTTCAGAAATGGCCATCGAAGAGGCTAAAGCTCGTGGCGCTATGGCTCTGTTCGGCGAAAAATATGGTGATGTGGTTCGTGTTGTGGATATGGGCGATTTTTCGATTGAATTATGTGGCGGTACCCATGTGAACTCAATCGGTGATATTGGACCTTTCCGGATTTTGTCGGAGAGTGGCATCGCTTCTGGTGTCCGCCGAATTGAAGCCATTACGGGTCAAGCCGCTTGGCAGGTGATTTATCATGAAGAAGATACTTTATTGAACATTGCTGAGGCGGTGAAAAGCGATAAGGTTCAAGTTGAAAATAAGGTTACCCAGCTGGTCAGTGATTACAAAGCGCTGGAAAAGGAGCTCAAAGTATTACAAGCCAAGCAGGCCGCCTCGCAAGGAGAGGATTTAATCCGCCTTGCTGTTAAGATAGCGGATGTTCAGGTGTTAGCCGCGCAAATGGAAGGTGCAGACCGAAATATCTTGCGCGAAACATTAGACAAGCTCAAAGATAAACTCGAACCTGCCGTAATTGTATTGGCTGCAGTGGATGGGGATAACATTGCGTTGACAGCGGGTGTGAGTAAATCGGTCATGGCGACCTATAAAGCGGGCGAGTTGGTTAACCATGTGGCACAACAAGTCGGCGGTAAAGGCGGTGGTCGTCCCGATATGGCTCAAGCCGGCGGCAATCAACCGGAAAACTTAGCCAAGGCATTAAGCTCCGTGGTCGATTGGGTGGCTTCTAAGTAGTTTTCTAAACCATCTTTCTCGGCCGCTAGGCAGCCGCTTTTTTAAGAACCCTGCAACGTTTTTGTTGTAGGGTTTTTTTATGTTCAAAAACAGGGTTGTTAATAAAACGCAGTTTAAAAGTAGCGTTAGATGTTAGTTTTCAGCCTGAATTTATCTTATCCTGAGCGAGAGTTTTGGCGTGTAGCCAAAAACAGCAGGTGCCATTGTTCGGTCTTTGCATGAACAAAGCCTTGTAAAATTTTGAAGCTTCCGAGTCTAGGAATTAATTTGGCTCAACAAAGCGTCTAACTATTGTTTCTTTTTATGTATGGCAATTTTTTTATCACGGTGCTCTCTTTATACTCGTTCTTTAAAACCCGTTTGATGAGGAGTCAGGATGCTGGTGTTAACACGCAAGGAGGGAGAGGTCTTAGTAATAGACGGGCAGATCAAAGTAACCATTCTTTCCGTAAAAGGCAGCCAAGTTCGAGTGGGAATTGAAGCGCCACAAAGTATTCCAATCCATCGTCAAGAACTTTTAACGTCACCAACAAAAACGCCTTCTGCACCAGACGATGCCGAAGAAACGCCATCGCCTGCAAATTTGCCACAGGCGTAAAGGCACCAGCCTTCGCCGCCAACCAAAAAAGCCCCCCAAAAGAGTTTACAAGCCTAAGCATTACTTGTATGATACGCGCACAATTTTGGAGACGTGGCCGAGAGGCTGAAGGCACACCCCTGCTAAGGGTGCATAGGGTTTGTAGCTCTATCGAGGGTTCGAATCCCTCCGTCTCCGCCATATTGATAAATCAACCGCGCTTGTCGCGGTTTTTTTATGTCTAAAATCAATAACTTAGACGATTATCAGTGTTGAACCGTGCTTGTAAGTACTTGCCTAAGCTAACCCAATTTATTACCAAAATAAATCAATCCCAAAAAAGGCTAAAAAAGGTAATAAGCATGGAACTGACAGACCCAAAGATTAAGGCTTTGAAGTATTCGCAAAAGCTGCAACAAATAGCCCTTAATCACGCTCGTTCCAGCTATAGCAGACAATAACCGCTTTTTGAGATTTTGGTATGAAGGCAACACATACATTTGAAGTTGTTTTTAAGCAAGCGTAGAAAGTTAGCCAGTTTTTCATTCTTAAATTCGACGGTTTATGTGTTAGATTTTCTTTTTTTCTTCAGCTTGTTTGTGCGTGCTTGGCGTTTATTTGAGGGGGCTTGATGGCTGCTTTAGGGTTGCCTGTTGGCGTGTTTTTATTGACGATGTTGCTGGTAATTTGGCAACCGCGCGGCTTACCGATTGGCACGTCTGCCTTGTTGGGTGCGTCTTTGGCTTTGCTTATGGGATTGGTAAACCTAGCCGACATTTGGCAGGTGACGATGATTGTCTGGGATGCAACCTTAGCGTTTATTGGCATTATTATCATCGCGATGGTCTTGGACGAGCTCGGTTTTTTCGAGTGGGCGGCTATTAAAATGGCGCATTGGTCTCAAGGCAATGGCCATTTGATGTTTATTTACCTGCTTTTACTTGGCGCTTTGGTGGCTGCATTCTTTGCCAATGATGGAGCCGCCTTGATTTTAACGCCGATTATTCTGGCTAAAATGCGCCTCCTGCAACTCAATTTTAAAGCATTGGTCGCCTTCGCGTTGGCTGCCGGTTTTATCAGTGATGCCGCCAGTTTGCCATTTGTGTTCTCAAATTTAACCAATATTGTAACGGTCAACTATTTTGATATCGGTTTTTGGGAATACGCGGCTGTGATGTGGTTGCCTAATTTAGTTGCTGTGAGCGTGAGTGTGCTTTTATTATGGGCGCTGTTTTACCGAGATCTGCCTAAGCGATTGGATTTGGTTCAGCTGAAGCCTGCTCGCACCGTTTTAAAGAGCTTGACGATGTTCCGCTGGAGCCTGTTGCTTTTAGCGCTGATTTTTACTGGCATGGCGATAAGCGATGATCTTCAGCTACCCATTAGTCTGTTTGCCTTACTGGGTGCCTTTGGGTTTTTGCTTCTGGGCCATTATTACCGCATTATCAAGGTTTGGCAGACCGTTAAGATTGCGCCTTGGCAGATTGTTTGGTTCAGTATTGGGCTTTATGTGGTGGTCTGGAGTTTGAAAAATGCCGGATTAATTGAGTTTTTGGCGAGCATAATCGAGAGCTTTGCTGCTTGGGGGCCGAGTTGGCAAATTGTAGCAACCGGTGTCTTGGCGGCCTTGCTGAGCGCGTTGATGAATAATTTGCCAACAGTTATGGTCATGGATATCGCCATTGCGCAAACCGGTCAAACAGCTTTAGCCTACGCGAATGTGATTGGCAGTAATTTGGGTCCTAAAATGACGCCATGGGGCTCGTTGGCAACACTGCTTTGGCTGCATGTACTGATGCAAAAAGGGGTTAACATCGGTTGGGGGCAGTATATGTGGTATGGCTTTTTATTAACTCCGCCCGTGCTTCTGGCCAGCTTGTTTGCGCTTGCTTGGTGGATGGGGTAGCGACAATTGCAGCGTTGGAGACTTAACCATTTTTTCAGTTATGCTGGGGTGGCTTCACGTCGTCAGGCCGATCGTTGGATTGCAGCAGGTCGTGTGCAAGTCAATGGTCAAACCGCTTTGCTGGGATCTTGGGTTGATGAACAAGATGTCGTTGAATTCGATGGCGCAAGAGTCATGCGCCAATCACCGCCTATTTTCCTGCTTTACCATAAGCCAGTTGGGGTGATTTGTACGCATGACCCCAAGGTAAAAAATAATCTGCCCAATGCGCTGAAGATTCCACACCGACTGTTTGCCGTGGGGCGATTAGATAAGGATTCTGAAGGCCTGATGCTTTTGACCAACCAAGGTGAGATTGTCAATCGAATTTTGCGGGTAGAGAATGGCCATCCGAAACGATATCGTGTCACGGTAGATCATCCATTAACCGCTGAGTTTTTGCAGCAGATGGCAGAAGGGGTGGAGATTTTAAACACCCGAACTCGACCAACAATTTGTGTGGCCCTGTCTGTAGAGGTGTTTGAGCTCACCTTAACTCAAGGGTTGAATCGGCAAATTCGACGAATGTGTCAGGCATTGGGTTATCGAGTTTTGCGCTTAGAGCGTTTAGCCATTTTGCATTTAGAACTTGGCCATTTGCCGTCAGGAGAGTGGCGCGAACTTGAAGCTGAAGCACTTTCGCGACTGTACCTTGCCTTGGATCTTGATCTTGGCTGAAAGAGTTCAAAGACGATAAAAGTTTGAAACAATTTAAATGATTTGTAAAAATCGTTTGACAGGATAGAAAACCTCACTATAATACGCGCTCATTAGGACTGCAACGAATTACCAAAACTTGCTCACATCCTAAGCGATAAAAAAAGTAAAAAATTAGTTTGACAAAAATTAATTAGATACCTATAATTCGCACCACAAAACGCGCCTGTAGCTCAGCTGGATAGAGTACTCGGCTACGAACCGAGCGGTCAGGAGTTCGAATCTCTTCAGGCGCGCCATATTTTAAAGCCAAGTTAGCAATAACTTGGCTTTTTGCGTTTTTAAATCGGCTTTTCAAAGATGATTAAAAAGAGATAGTAAGAAGAGATAATTAAGTCGTGTCTTTAATAAAAAACCGTTAGGATTTCAGTCCAACGGTTTTTTTATATCTGAAGTTTGGCATTTTAAATATCTGGTTGATTTTCTGGTTTGGCCGCTAAGTTTTTGGCTGGTCTGGGTGTCCAGTTACATAGGCAATCTTCGTAGGCTTGGCTGCTGAAGGTTTGGATGGCTTTTTGTTTGGCACTTTCATCAAGTTGAACCGGGACTTGATAGGCTTTGTGCAGATATTGGTAGGCGAGGCTATCGGCTTGGCGATATTCCCAATTGTCTTCCAGTACGCGTTTGGCTACCGCCGACATAACTTGTCCATCTTGGCGAGAACGAATCATATCTTGCGCAGTCACTTTCAATAGTTCACAGCTGATTTGCTTGGTAGAAGGCGTAGTTTGAGCTTGAGTGGTAGGAGCGAGGAAAAGGGCAGCCATTAGGCTGGACGATGCAAGTAAGACTGAGTGTTTCATAGAGGCACCTCGTGAGTTTGCTTCGGAAAAGAGCGAATCGTAATTCAATCTTCAGACTAACGGTTTGCCGAGGAAATGAGAAATTAAAAAAATTTCGAAGAGGTTGTGCTTTTCTATATCATCATTCGCTTAAGGGCCTTTAGGAGCCGGCCTTAGAAAAACTGCGTTATGGGGCTTTTTTCTAGAGCGATGGCAATAAGTTTAAAAGCAAGCCTAGCATTTTGCATTCAACAACCGTGCTGATGTCAATGAAGGCTTGTTCTGTAGTTCCCTAGATCAAAAATTCAAGTTGGCGTTGTTTTTGTTTAACGCAAAACAAAGCCTAGGGCCTCTTGAAATGCACGTAGGGTCGGCTGTGCTTGTTGCCGAGCATGGTCTGCGCCCTTGGTCAAAATGGCGTGTAATTCGGTTTCGTTGCTGCGAATTTCCGTGAACCGGTTTTGAATCGGTTCGAGATAGTCGGCAATTAGCTCGGCGAGTTCTATTTTGAGGTGGCCATACATTTTGCCTTCAAAGTGTTTAACGACAGCATCAATGGGCTGATCACTGATGACCGAATAGAGGGTAAGTAGATTAGCGACACCGGGTTTATTTTCAAGATCGTAATAAATTTCGCTGCCCGAATCGGTAACGGCTTTTTTGAGTTTTTTCAAAATTTGTTTTCGGTCATCGGCTAAGGCAATGAAGTTATCTTTGTTTTCGTCTGACTTAGACATTTTAGCCGTGGGGTCTTGCAGGCTCATAATCCGACCACCTGCGCTGGTTGGCGGAATAAAGGGTTCAGGCACTTTAAACAGTTCACGTTCAAACTTATTATTAAGGCGAATCGCAAGATCACGAGTTAATTCAAGGTGTTGTTTCTGATCGGCGCCTACCGGTACTTTTTCGGTTTGATAGAGTAATATGTCGGCTGCCATCAAGGCGGGATAATCGAACAAACCAACATTGATGTTTTGTTCGTGTTTGGCGGATTTATCTTTGAACTGGGTCATGCGATTAAGTTCGCCCATGTAAGTATGACAGTTCAGTAACCAGGCCAGTTCAGAGTGCTCCGGGACATGGGATTGAATAAAAACCGTGCTTTTATCCGGATCGATGCCAGCGGCTAAGTACCAAGCCACAAAATCTAAACTGCGTTTTTTGAGGGCCTCAGGGCTCTGCTCAACGGTAATAGCGTGCAGATTGACGAGTGAAAACAGGCAGTTGTAGTCGTCCTGCATTTTGACCCAGTTTTTAATCGAGCCGATGTAGTTGCCGATCATAAGATCGCCGGAGGGTTGAATTCCGCTAAAGAGTGTCGGTTTTGATGTCATGATTCGCTTAGTCGTTCTGTTTGTCTATGAGTTGGGCAACCGGTGCCAGTTTACAAGGTTGACCATTTTCGCACGTTTGCGCTCCGGCTTCTAGCGCATACCGAGGCTTTAAAAGAGATAAGGTAGGAGTTTTTTACTGCGTTTTTGGTAAAGCGGATAGTCTTTCAAGGTTTGGCAGAGCAAGAATTCTTCGTAGTGCAGTTTGAGCAATAAAACCACCCAAAGAGCAAAATAGAGTGCGATGCTCCATAGGCTTGTTTGTAACAGGGGCCAGGGCAGAAAAAACAGCAGTAGGCTTGCATACATGGGATGGCGAATCCAGCGATAAGGGCCGGTGCTGACTAAGTTCAAATCGGGCATGGGATCAGGAACAATATTAAAGTGTCCAAGATGCATGGTTTTTACAGCCCATAGGCCAAGGATAAGCGCCGCAAACATCGATGCCCCTGCCCAAGTGGGTAAAGGTAAAGGGTTTACCGTCAAAAACAGTAAGCCAATCAATAAAAATTGCCCAATGACAAGGCTGTAAGACCAAACTGGGTGGAGGAGCGATTGAGTGCGAACAAAAGGGGCCATTGGCGTCTTCATCCTTAAAGTGGCTAAAATCCAGCGCTTTGATTGCAGTCTGGCTAAAAGGCGTTAAAATGGAAAAAATTTTTTAGGGTCTTTCTTGGGTCTTTAATTCTGTGGGATAAAACGCTTTGGAGAGGAAATATCCTTCCAAAAAGTTTACAACGCCAATCCCGCCTTCCGGAGCTATTAAATCACAACTCTATGCACAAACTAATCCGTAAAATCAGTGCTTTTTTCAGTCATTCAGGCGCAACGCTTCCTGATGCCTCTTCCTTAACCCAGCCTTTGGTGTTGCAGCGTGACGACCATAATATTTCGCGCAGTGATATTGAAAAATCGGCCTTAGATGTTCTGTATTCGCTGAAACGTGCCGGATATGACGCCTACTTGGTGGGAGGCTGCGTGCGTGACCTGCTTTTGGGATTGGAGCCCAAAGATTTTGATGTGGTGACCAACGCCGAACCAGAACAAATCAAACAGGTTTTTCGTCAACGTTGCCGTTTGATTGGTCGGCGTTTTCGTCTGGCGCATGTAACCTTCGGGCGAGTTGTCATTGAGGTGGCGACTTTTCGTGCCAATGGAGAGGCCCAGCCTGCAAGTAAAAAACGTTTTTTAGGCCGCAAAAATGCTCAACAGCGGCAGGTTGATGACAGCGGTCGCTTGTTGCAGGATAACCTTTACGGCACGATTGAAGAAGATGCCTGGCGTCGTGATTTTACCGTCAACGCACTTTATTACAGTATTCACGATTTTTCGATTGCCGATTACACGCATCAGGGTTTGCAAGACATTGAAAAAGGGCTCTTACGCTTGATCGGTGATCCGGAAACGCGTTACCGTGAGGATCCAGTGCGGTTGATTCGTGCGGTACGCTTTGCCGCAAAATTGGGTTTTAAGATTGAGCCAAAAACCGAGAAGCCGATTCCACTACTCGCGCCTTTGCTGCGGGATGTTTCGAATGCACGAATGTTTGAAGAGGTCTTAAAGCTGTTTCACAGCGGCGTGGCCTTGGAAGTGTTTGAAAAGCTGCGCCACTATCATTTGTTCGAACATTTGTTTCCGCAAACGGACGCACTGCTTGCTCAAGAGCGCGAACAATTTCCTCGAATGTTGGTGATTGAAGCCTTAAAAAGTACCGATGCCCGAATTCAAGCCGGTAAAACGGTAAACCCTTCTTTTCTGTTCGCCGCACTTCTATGGGAGTCTATGTTGCAACGTCAGCAAGCCTTGCTGGAGCAAGGAATGACGCCTCAAGATGCCCTGTTTCATGCGGCCAACCAAGTGATTGAGCAGCAGATTTCGCATACGGCGATTCCCAAGCGCTTTACCTTGCAGATCCGTGAAATTTGGGCGTTTCAGTATCGCTTGCCACGGCGTTCTGGCGATCGTGCACAGACTTTGGTTGAACACCCTAGATTTCGCGCCGCCTATGACTTTTTGGGTATTCGGGTGGCGGCTGGGGAAGAGACTTTGGCTGAATTATTTGATTGGTGGACTCAGTATCAAGAAAAATCACCGGTTGAGCGTGTTGCTTTTGTCTCAAATCTTGCGCCGAAGCCGCCGCAAAAAGCGCGGCGCAATAACCGCAACTTTTATCGCAAACGCAGTCAAACAAGCGATAAGTTTGATCAGAGTTGAATCCAAGGAGCTGACAGATGCCTCATCGGGTTTTTATTGGCCTAGGTGCCAATTTGGATCAGCCTAGTCTGCAGTTAGAAACGGCCTTGGCCGCCCTAGCGCGTTTGCCAAGTACCGAGCTGGTGCAGTCTTCTGCTTTTTATGTGTCTTTTCCATTGGGGCCGCAGGATCAACCCGATTACCTGAATGCGGTATGTGAGCTGCGTACCGCCTTGGCACCGCAAAGTTTGCTGCGGGCATTGCAGGCCATCGAGCTGCAGCAAGGACGGGTTAAGAAGCGCCACTGGGGTGAGCGAGTAATTGATCTGGATATCTTGCTCTACGATGATTTGCAGTTGCAAACGGATAAATTGCAAATTCCTCACCCGCAATTACATTTGCGTGATTTTGTGCTGATTCCCCTTGCGCAAATCGCGCCCACGCTGCAAATTCCTGGTTTGGGGTCGCTGAAGTCTCTCATTGCGACCTTGCAACAGAGTTATCTTAAGCCACTCTAATATCGTTTCATTTCGCTTTTTTCACGCTTTTTTTTACGTTTTAGGATGATTGATGCGCAGACGTTTATCCGATTTAAAATCACTTTATCGCAAGGGTGAAAAGCTCGTTTGTTTAACCGCTTACGATGCAGCGCAAGCGCATTGGGCCAGTGCGGCCGGCGTCGAAATTATTTTAGTTGGTGATTCGCTGGGCATGGTTGTACAGGGGCATCACACCACGCTACCGGTCACCATTGAGCAGATGGTTTATCACACGCAGATGGTGCAAAGAGGCAATCAACAGGCTTATTGTGTTGTCGATTTTCCTTTTATGAGTGATGCGCGTCCTGAATGGGCATTAGAGGCTGCCGCCAAGCTCATGAAAGAGGGAGGGGCGAATATGCTCAAGCTTGAAGGTGGGCAACGGGTGGTGCCAATTGTGCAGCAGCTATCCGCCTTGGGCGTGCCAGTGTGTGGACACTTAGGTCTTTTGCCGCAATCGGTAGAAAAGCACGGTTATGCCCTGCAGGGTAAAGAGGCGTCAAGTGCTCTGCGGTTGCTGGACGATGCGGTGGCACTGCAAAACGCAGGTGCTGAAATGCTGGTTTTAGAGTGTGTTCCGGCGAGTTTGGCTAATGAAATCACGATGCAGTTGTCTATTCCTGTAATCGGGATTGGTTCAGGTGCGCAAACTTCTGGACAGGTTTTGGTGTGGCATGATGTCTTGGGTATTACCTTAGGTAGGGCGCCAAAATTTGTCAAAAACTTTTTGACAGAGGCGGACTCGATTCAGGATGCTTTAGCGCAATACGTTGCTGCGGTGAAAAGCCAAACGTTTCCCACCGATCAGCATATTTTGGCTCCCTAGGGGGAGCAGTCCTTAAGGTTGTGACTAAAAAAGAGGCGTTTAAATGCGTAAACCGTACCTCTTCGTGAGGATTGAGTGGAAGAGAGAGTAGGCAATGAGAGTCATTGAAACCCAAACAAAATTACGCAGTCAAATTCAAGAATGGAAGCGCCAAGGATTGACTATCGGTTTTGTGCCGACCATGGGAAATTTGCATACCGGTCATTTGAGTTTAATTGCGTTAGCCAAACAAAAGACCGATAAGGTGGTCTGCAGTGTTTTTGTTAATCCATTGCAATTTGGCCCTAACGAAGATTTTGCCCGCTATCCACGAACTTTTGAACAAGATCGACAGCAGCTTGCCGAAGCGCAGGTTGATGTACTTTTTTTTCCAAAAATGGAAGAAATGTATCCGCATGGTGCCCAACAGACTTTGGTTACAGTGCCGGCAGGTTTGACTGATCTTTTAGAGGGCGCGGAGCGTCCTGGGCATTTTACCGGCGTGGCAACGGTTGTGTTAAAGCTGTTTAATATGGTGCAGCCTGATGTTGCGGTTTTTGGTCAAAAAGACTACCAGCAATGGCGGGTTATTCAAACCATGGTGAACGATCTAGCGCTGCCAATTAAGCTGTTTGCCGCGCCGATTGCTCGGACTGAGCAAGGGTTGGCGCTGAGTTCTCGTAATCAGTATTTGCAGGGAGCGCAGTGTGATATAGCGCCTAAGCTGCATGTTGTTTTGCAGGATGTGGCTTTGGCGCTGCGCTCAGGAAATCGAGACTTTGCGGCTTTAGAGACGGCTGCGCAAAAAAACCTTTTGGCGCAAGGATTTGATGCCGTGGATTATGTGCAAATCTGTCATCCTGAAACCTTGCAGTTTGCCGGCGCAGATGATGTTGAGTTTGTTATTTTAGCGGTGGCTCGCTTAGGACAAACGCGGTTGTTGGATAACTTAATAGTTTCGTTGAACGAACCTTAATGTTGTGATGTTATTGGTTGAGTCGGTTTACCCGTTGGGATAAAAGTACCGAGGTCGGTTTGCCGGCTCAATTGCTGAAACGGTAAACGATGTTCATCAAAACGCAATGGCCCAAGAGAAATTCCATTTCTCTTGGGCCATTGCGTTTTAGATTGTTCAATATCGGTCTTAGAGTTAGCTGGCTTTTTCGACTCGTTGGATGGCAATTTGATTTGAGGTGTGGCTGATTTGGTTGTTGCCATTGAAATACACCATTTGCGGATGAAAGCTTTCGGCTTCTTTCTCGCTCATGGTGGCATAGGTGGCAATAATCAAGAGATCACCTGGCGCTGCTTTGTGTGCGGCTGCCCCATTGACCGAGATAATTCCGCTGTGCGCTTCAGCGGTAATCGCATAGGTCGTAAAGCGTTCACCGTTGTTGACGTTATAAATCTGAATCTGTTCGTATTCACGAATATTAGCCACCTGCAGCAGGTGGGCATCAATCGCGCAAGAGCCTTCATAGTCCAATTCAGAGTGGGTGGTTGTCACTCGATGGAGCTTGGATTTGAGTAGGGTTATTTGCATACTTCTCTCGCTGTGTTTTGCACTGATATAAACGATTTCGGCTTTTGGCCTGCTAAAAGCAAAATGAGGCGCTCATTATACTGACTTTTGTCTGGGATGCGAAAATCAAAAAACGCCAACGAAAAATGTGCGATAGGTTTCGTTGGCCTTGTGGCAGAGCGCCTGAATCGACGGGTGATTAGCCGGTGTTGCGCATCCCTGCCGCGATGGCATTAATGCTGTTAAGGAGTGGCACCAGCCACATCTCACGCTCGGCATCGCTTAGACTTTCATCTTTGTAGCGGCGCAGCACCTCAATTTGAATGTTATTAAGCGGGACTAAATAGGGATTGCGTCGCTTTAGAGAGAGCGCAATGGTTGGATTATCCGCCATCAAATAGTCATTACCGCTGATTTGCAAAATACGCTGACAAGCACGTTGATGCTCTTGGGAAATCTGCTGATAAACGGTATCAGCGACGTCTGGATCACTGCCGAGTTTGCTGTATTCCTTACCAATAACCAGATCGGTTTTTGAGAGTGCCATTTGAATGTTGCTCATAATCGCGCGGAAAAAAGGCCAGTCTTGATTCATCGCTTTCAGCATTTCATCGCCATGCTGCACAATCCATTGGTCTAATGCATAGCCAGTGCCTTGCCAAGCGGGGAAGGTCAGACGGGCTTGTGCCCAACCAAAAATCCACGGAATGGCTCGGATTGAAGCTTTGGAAAGGTTGCCTTTTTTACGATGCGATGGGCGCGAGCCGATGTTCAGTAAACCAATTTCGGTTACGGGCGTCGCTTCGTAGAAGAACTGGAAAAAGCCCTCGGTGTGATCGGTTAATTGACGGTAACAGGCTTCGCCATCTCGCGCCAACTGTTGCATCACCTGTAAATATTGCGGATTGTCTTCGGCTACCGGTTTGACCAAGTTTAAGCTGGCTTTCATTAAGCCGGTTACACCAAGCGAGAGTTCGTACATGGCGGTTTCAGCATTGCTGTATTTGTAAGACAGTACTTCACCCTGTTCGGTAAACTTGATTGAGCCGCGAACCGTGCCGGTGGGTTGGGACAAGATGGCATGGTGAGTTGGGCCGCCGCCACGAGCCAAGGTACCGCCTCGGCCGTGGAAAAGACGGCAATCCACGCCACTGTTATCTGCCAGTTTCATGATTTGCTGCTGCGCCTGATACAGACTCCAAGACGAGGAGAGGTTTCCGCCGTCTTTGGCTGAATCGGAGTAACCGAGCATGATTTCTTGCTGGTTGCCGGATGCTGCCAGTAGCGCCTTATAGGTTGGGTTATCAAACAAGGCTTTGGTAACAGGAACAATGTGCTCTAAATCGACGATGGTTTCAAACAGCGGTGTAATGCGAATATTGCAATAAGGTTGACCTGCGTTATAGCCGGCTAAACCAGCCTGATGCGCTAAAAACAACACTTCCATCACGTGGCTGGCCGAGTGCGTCATTGAAATAACGTAGTTGTTGAAGGCTTTCGGGCTAATCTCTTTGCGCATGCGGCGAATCACGCGGAACACATTCAATACTTCTTGAGTCATTTCATTAAGTGCGAGGTGTTGCGTGTCGATAATGGTGGCCGAAGCGACATGCTGAGCGAGCAGTTTAATGCGTTGTTCTTCGTCGAGGCTGTTGTAATCAATCCCTAGATGACTCAGTAAGTCACTGACCGCATCGGTATGAACGGTAGATTCTTGACGAATATCCAAACGCATCAGATAGAAGCCAAACGTTTTGACCAGACGAATTAAATCCAGTAGTTCTTCTTCGGCGACATTGCGGTCGCCATGCGCGCACAAGGAGTCAAAAATAATTTCTAAATCGTGAAGGAAGTCCAGTTCGTTGGCATAAGCAAACGGACTCTTGTCCATGCGCTCATCATTGAGTTGCGCTTCAATATATTCCAGATTGTGTTTCAGCTTGCCGTTAATTAAATACAAAAAGCGGCGGTAAGGTTCGTCCTTAAAACGTTCCGGACGTTTCTTGAAGACCGATTTAATGAGATCGGTATCCACAATGCTGGCGCGATTAATCACTTCCTGAGCAATCGGGCAGAGGTGGCGCGAATGGGTCAGCTTTGAGCTGAGATCAAAAACGCGTTTTTGGTATTCATAAAGTGCAGAGCGGCTTTGTAGCAGGAGGGCGTGTACAGTGGTTTCGTGCGTGACATAAGGGTTGCCATCGCGGTCGCCACCAATCCAAGAGCCAAACGTTAAGAAAGTCGGTGTTTCAATTTGCGCATCCGGATAATGTTTTGCCAGGGCACGATCCATATAACGATAGACATTTGGCACAGCATTAAAAAGCGACTGGCGAAAATAATAAATGCCATTACGGATTTCGTCTTCAACCGTCGGTTTTTGACGACGAATTTCGTCAGTCTGCCACAGCACTTGAATTTGCGACTCGAGCTGTTGATAAAGCGCTTCTTTCACATAGTCATTGTTGTAGGTATCCGCTTCGTTTAGCGCGCCTATGTCTAGGAAAATACGTCGTAAATTGTCCATGACCGAACGGCGTTTTGATTCGGTAGGATGTGCGGTGAATACCGGAATAAAGTTGAGCTTGTTTAATAAGGTAGCAACTTGTTCGCCGTTGAGGCCTTGCTCTTTAAATTCGGCGATGGTGTTAAGCACCGAGCCAGTCCACAGCGGGCCATCGGATTTCAGTTGGCTTTGACGTTCATGGTATTGGTGCTCTTCTTCTGCCAGGTTGGCGAGGCTGAAATAGAGGTTAAACGCACGAATAATCAGATTTAACTGTTCGGCACTCTGCTGCTGGATAAACGTTTTGAGTTCGGCGCGTAAGCTTGGATCATCTTCTTTTTGCAGTTGTATGTATCCCTTGCGTAGGGTTTCGACCGCTTCAAAGGTCTCTGTACCCACTTGCGTTTCCATCACCTTGCCAAGAATGTTGCCAAGTAGCTTAACGCGCGCTCGAAGCTGCTTGTCACGATTATCTGCCATAGTTCTTCTCTATTTTTATCAAACAAAAATTGGACCGTATTATAACAGAATATTTTTATGATTGGCTTAAAGGGAATTTAAGATCAACCGCTTAGCGGGACAATCAAGATACAAAAAGCGCACAAAGAGGTGTGCGCTTTGTGCGCTAAGAGGAGCTCTTAAGCGTTTTTGGTTTGGTAGGCGGCAACACCGCTCAGGATTTCTTGGCGTGCATCTTCGACATCGCCCCAGCCATCAACCTTAACCCATTTTCCAGGTTCCAAATCTTTGTAGTGACTGAAAAAATGCTCAATTTGTTGCTTAAGCAATGGAATGTCTTCCACTTGCTGGATATTGGCGTAGATTGGCGTAAGTTTTGTAACGGGGACGGCAATCACTTTGGCGTCTTGTCCGCCGTCATCGGTCATTTTAAAAATGCCGATTGGGCGACAGCGAATCACTGAGCCAACTATTAATGGATGAGGTGTTACCACCAAAACATCGACCGGATCGCCATCATCGGACAAGGTGTTGTTGATATAGCCGTAGTTTGCCGGATACTGCATAGTGGCACCTTGTAGGCGATCTACCCAAGCAAGGTCAGTGTCTTTATCCACTTCATATTTAATTGGCGCGGCAAAGGCAGGAATTTCGATAATAACATTCACATCGTTTGGTACATCTTTACCAGCGGGAACTGCTGCATAACCCATGTGTTATTCCTTCATAGAGAAAATTGAAAAACCACGAAGGGTTCGCGAACAAAATGAGGGGAAATCCGAATTTTGTCGCTGCGAGCCTTTCGTGGTTCAAAATGAAACGAACCGGATTCAAGTCTTACTTGGTGTGATAAGCCACAACTTTTGCAACTTCGTTTTTCGAGCCAAGCACCACTGGTACACGGTCGTGAATGCCTTTTGGCTCAACGTCCATAATGTCCAGGCGTCCGGTAGAAGAGGCACCGCCTGCTTGTTCAACTAGCATAGACATTGGGTTACCTTCATACATTAGGCGTAGTTTGCCAGGTTTTGAAGGGTCGCGCTTGTCCCATGGGTACATGAAAATACCACCGCGCATTAGAATGCGGTGCACTTCTGCTACCATCGAAGCAACCCAGCGCATATTGTAACGTTTACCGAGCGGGCCTTCCTCGCCTTTCAAGCAATCGTCGATGTACTGTTTCATCTCAGGTTCCCAGAAGCGTTGGTTTGACATGTTGATAGCAAATTCGGCGGTATCAGCCGGAATTTGTACGCCAGATTTAGTCAGAACGAACTCGCCAACTGTGGTGTCTAGAGTGAAAATATTCACGCCTTTACCTGTGGTCATAACCAATAAAGAAGAAGGGCCATACAAAACGTAACCTGCCGCGACCTGGTTGCGACCATTTTGTAGGAAGACTTCTTGGTTATCGCCAGCGCGCTCGTCTTTCGCTTCTAGTACAGAGAAGATCGTGCCAACAGAAAGGTTAACGTCAATGTTAGAGGATCCGTCTAATGGATCGAAGGTCACTAGGTATTTGCCAGTGGTTGATCCTGCAACAGTGTAGTCTTCTTCTTCTGAACCAATACCGCGAACGTAAGGGTTGGCAATCAAAATATCTTTGAGTAGGTCATTGGAGATAACGTCTAATTTCTTTTGAGTTTCACCCTGGACGTTTTCCGCTTCAGTGGCACCTAAGATGCCTGCTAGCGCGCCTTGACGAAGCTTAAAAGCGATGTCTTTACAGGCGACCATAATGTCGTTAATTACCAATTCGAGTTCTGCAGGACAGCCGTCTGCCGCCAGTACTTGATCCAATCTTTTCATCGAGTTTCTCACTGTTTAAATTGAAATAAAAATTCCGCTAATGATACCATGCGTGCAAAAAAAATCGCAAACCTTTTGCCTGTAAAGGGCTGCGAGCCAAGCGCGGCTTCTAGGGAATGGATGCCGCAGACCAAGATGAGTTTTGGACTGCCTTGTTACGGATGTGGAAATAAGCCGTGGTCGGGTGGGTTGTTTCTGAGTTAAAAATGAAGTTTATCCTAAAGTTTTTTCCTGAGATTATGGTCAAGGGAACGCCGGTCAAAAAGCATTTTGTTGCGATTTTGACCGACAATCTGAGGCGTTTGTTACAACGCATAGATCCACAAATTGGTTACCATCGCTTTCACGATAAGATCGAAGTCTATGCGCCGGATAGCGCTCACCTTGCGGTGCGTGATCTGCTGCAGCGCACACCTGGGATTCAGCAGTTTTGGGAAGTAGAGGCCTTTGAAGTGGCACACGATTTGGCGCAAATTGCCTATCAAGCCGAAGTGTTTTATCGTCAGGCGATTGTGGGGAAAACCTTTGTCGTGCGCGTTAAACGAACCGGAAGCCATGCGTTTAATTCGATTGACGTGGCTCGTTATGTTGGCGAACATTTATTTGAATTGGGCGAAAGTGCCGGTGTCGATCTCAAAGCGCCCCAAGTAGTCGTCAAACTGGATTTGTTTGATCAGACACTGAATGTGGTGACCGGTCAATTCGAGGGCTTAGGGGGTTATCCTTTGGGCAGTTTAGGCGAGGTGCTTTCGCTGATGTCCGGTGGTTTTGATTCGACCGTGGCCAGTTACTTGGCGATGAAACGCGGGTTAAAAACCCATTATGTGTTTTTCAATCTAGGGGGTGCGGCTCACGAAATTGGGGTAAAGCAGGTTGCCCTCTATCTATGGAGTCGTTATGGTTCCTCGCATCGGGTTAAGTTTATCAGCGTGCCGTTTGAAGCGGTTGTGGCAGAGATTTTTCGTAGCTCGCACGAGAGTTATATGGGCGTGATGCTCAAGCGAATGATGCTCAAGGCGTCGGAACAAATTGCCGAGGCGCTTGGAATTGATACTTTGCTGACAGG
Organism: Thiotrichales bacterium; assembly: GCA_016936535.1. Lineage (GTDB taxonomy): Bacteria > Pseudomonadota > Gammaproteobacteria > Thiomicrospirales > Thiomicrospiraceae > Thiomicrorhabdus. Next base: position 47,366 of record JAFGXP010000020.1, read on the forward strand.
TGAAAGTGTGGCTCAGGTCAGCAGTCAAACCTTACGCAATTTAGCGGTGATTGATTCGATGACTTCTAAGTTGGTGCTGCGCCCGCTGGCAATGATGGATAAGCCCGATATTATGGCGCTGGCGGATCGAATTGGAACCCGAGTGTTTGCTGAATCGATGCCAGAATATTGTGGAGTGATTTCTCGTAATCCGGTGACGAGCGCTTCGTTTGAGCGAGCCGAGCGCGAAGAGCGCGATTTTGATTGGTCGATTCTGCAGCAGGTCATTGCTCAGGCTCAAATATTGAATGTCGATCAAATTGTAGAAGCGATTAACCTTCAGCAGGCGGTTGAGGTTTGTCATCAAGTCGGTGAATGTGAGTTGATTGATATTCGTCGTGACGCGGAGCGTCGAGCACGGCCACTGTCTTTACCGCATCAAGCCATTCCTTTTACCGAATTGAATCGAGCTTTTAAACAATTAGATCCCCACCGATCTTATCTGCTTTATTGTGATAAGGGTGTGATGAGTCAACTCCACGCTCAGTATTTACGCGATGCCGGTTTTGATAATGTACGCGTTTACCGGCCGAAATAACCCCCATTTTCTTGCGTAAGTGCGTCAGGATAAGTCAAGTTGTTTCTTGAGGAGTCATGATGAAAGCGATTGTGTACCAGCGCTATGGAGCACCCGAAGTGCTGCAATTGACCGAAATGGAAAAGCCGATTCCTAAGAATAATGAGGTCTTGATTAAGCTTTATGCGACCACGGTAAATGCCGGAGATTGGCGGTTGAGGAGTCTTCAAGTGCCAGCGGGTTTTGCGCTCATAATGCGTTTGTTATTTGGAATTAGACGGCCTAGACAGCCGATTCTTGGATCGGAGCTTGCAGGTGAAATTGAGTCTGTCGGCAAGGACGTCAGCAAGTTTAAAATCGGTGACCAAGTCTTTGCCTTTACCGATACGCATCTAGGTTGTTATGTTGAGTACAAGTGCTTGCCAGAAGACAGCGCCATTGCACTCAAGCCATCCAACCTCAGCTATAAAGAGGCTGCAGCCCTGTCTTTTGGTGGCACAACGGCGCTAGATTTCTTGCGTCAAGGTGCGCTGCAGAGCGGGGAAAGTCTTTTGATTAATGGCGCCTCTGGCGGGGTTGGTACAGCCGCGTTGCAGCTTGCTAAGTATTTTGGGGCAAAGGTCACTGCGGTCTGCGGTGCAGCGAATGTCGAGTTGGTTCGATCCTTGGGAGCGGATGAAGTCATTGATTACACTCAAGAAGACTTCATGCGTAAGGAAAAGACCTATGACATCATTATGGATGCTGTTGGCACAGCGTCCTTCTCCCGCTGCAAAGATTCGCTGAAAAAAGATGGACGTTTGTTACTGCTGGTGGCGGGATTGCCGACTATGCTGGAGGTTCTATGGGCATCCCTGACTACTGACAAGAAAATCCTTGTAGGGCCGGCTAGGGGGCGAGCAGAAGATTTGCGTTTTCTCGCGGCGCTGGCCGAAGCCGGTGTCTTTAAGCCGGTTATTGATCGCTGTTATTCATTCGAGCAGATAGTCGATGCGCATCACTATGTGGATACGCGACGAAAGAATGGTAATGTCATTATTACTTGGGTAAAGGATGTTTGACCCGACCTTATGTCGCTCAGGCTTCCCTTGTTCTGATGTTGGTTTAGGTTGTTGACGCCTTGAGGGCCGGAAGCAAGCACAGCGCTCGACCTTATTTAGGTTCAAGTTATGTTCAAGATTTATATCCAAGCAAACCGGAACCGAAGGGTTACCGAGCCGGCAGATTAAGAGGCGCGTCTAAAGTGTCTTGGTTTTTGGGCGTAAAGGGTCGAATGTTTGGCAGCAGGGTGTCTGCCTTGCCTGCTTCAGTGGGGGCGAGTGTTTCGATCAAGATTTCTAGACGCAAATCGTCGCTAATCGGTTGGGTTTGCGGCACGATGGTATCGGCGGTTGCGTTCAAATGACGTTGTTTTAACAGGTTTTTTTCTTCTTGCAGTTGATTGGCGAGTTTAAACGCCGCTTTCGTTTTTTGAATAAAGGTGACGTAGTTTACCGTTTCGAGACCGATTTCATTGCGAGCAACGGTCTCGACATGAAAAAACCATTTGTTTGGGTTGAGCCCTTGTTTTTTGGCAATCCGCTGTAATTGACGAATTCGGCCAGGTCCAGCATTGTAAGCGGCAAGCGCAAAGTTAATTTGATCCTCAACACTGTATTGCGGACCCTGAAAAAAGGTATCGCGTAAAAACGCCAAATAACGAATGCCGGCGTGCAAATTACTTTCCATGTGCGTTTGAATGTTGGGAATCGCCACATTTTTTGATTTAGCCGTACTGGGTTTAATTTGCATAATGCCATAGGCGCCCCGTGGGCTGACGAGCGATTGATTAAATTTAGATTCCTTGTAAGCCTGAGCCGCAATCAAGTACCAATCAAAATCGTAGAAGGTCGAATAGTTTTGCAGGTGTTGTTTTAGGCAGGGCACCTTATCCAGCGCAGTAAAATCTAAGGGCTTGTCGATCCATTTGGCACTTTCAAAATAGCGTCGATAAAGCATATTGCCAAGATAACGCCCTTGGCGACCAAAGTGTTCAATAAAGTGATTGAGCGAGTGCTTAAGTTCGGGTAAATCTTTATTAATCGCCCACGCAATCTCGCCGCCGTTACGAACCACAAAATCGTTGCGTACAATCAAATTATCAAAGCTTTGTTGGTAGAGATTGGCTAGGTGACTGTCGGTAATGGTGTAGGCAAACAAGCCGGCATTGACCATTTCCAGTAGATCTTCGGCCTCGAGCAGTTCATGCGCTTGAATAATTTCGATCGGTTGCAATCCTAAGCCCCCCAGCGCTTGGTTGATGCGTTGCAATTGCACGACATAGCTGCTGTTAGCCACCACAACGACCTGTTCACCGGCCAAATCTTCAAAGCGCAGAATCGGTTTGGCAGCCTTGTGGGCTACTAAGATTTCATTGATGTCGCGCAGATAAGGATGGGTAAAATCGACCAGTTGTTTGCGTTCGGGGGTGATGGTTAAGCCGGAAGCGATAATATCCCCTTCGCCGCGTTGCAGAGCATCGAGCAACTGATTAAAGGGCCGTGTTAAAAAAACCAGATGGGTTTTAAAACGTTCTTGACGTGGGCCGCGATTTAAGTAGTTTTCGTAAGCGGTCATGAGATCGTGTTCGAGGCCATGGGTGCCGTTTTCACTGTAAAAGAAGTTTGTGCGGTTATAGCTGACCAAGACACGCAGAATGCGTCTTTCACGAATGGCCTCTAAGTCGCCGATAAATTGACTGTTGATTCGCTTAGAGAGGGGTTCATCCTGAGCAGGCGCAGACCGAGCTTGCGTCATCAAGCTAAGGGCGAGAAAGCAAAAGAGACTCGCTAGGAGAATTTTCCAGTGTCTTGTTAGCGAACGCATTGCGCTACCGCATTGGAATTCATAAAGGAAAAGGCGTTAGGCATTAAAACTCTTCTGTTAATCTCGTGTTCCAGCGTTTTTGATGGCGGTGAACATTTAAAAAGCAATTTTTTGATTTTGTCATAAAAACGCGATAGTGACTAAGTAAAATCTCTGACCATTGTTTGACTTTTTCCTTAAATGGTGCGGCTGCACAACGAAGATGCCCTTCAAACAAGAGGGCTTTTACGATAATTTAATGACTTTTCACCGATGGATTTGCTAAGCATGGGGCGAATGCGTCATAATCCATTCCCGTAAACCCGCTCTCCTTTTTATTTAAGGAGAAAGAGTAGCAATCTGTGGCGCGCAAAGTACGGCGGGTTTGAGAAATTGGGCAAAGTTCGAAAAAGTGTCGAGTGGAAAAGTTTGACACGCTTTCCCCAATATTTTGAGCACCAGATTGCTGCTGCGCCCTTGAGTGCAACTTAATCCAAATTAACTTAGATGGTAAATAGTGACTACTGAAATACTTGCAGAGATGAATGATCCTCACGCTGAGCGTGAAGCCGAAAAATACGATAACCCTATTCCAAGTCGCGAGTTCATCTTGCAGATGCTTGAAGATGTGGGCAGACCTTTACGCCAATTTGAAATCGCAAAAGAGTTGAGTGTCGATGAGGCGGATGAGGAGCGTTATGAAGCCTTGGCTCGTCGCTTGAAAGCCATGATTCGTGACGGTCAATTGGTACGCAATCGGCGTGGTGCTTTTGGCTTGTTAAAGAAAATGGATTTGGTCAAGGGCCGAGTGCTCGGCCATCCGGATGGGTTCGGTTTTGTGGTGCCAGATGAGGGCGGTAAAGACTTGTTCCTTTCTGAAAAAGAGATGCATAAAGTCATGCACGGTGACCGCGTAATTGCTTCGGTTGCCGGAGAGGATCGTCGCGGCCGTCAGGAAGGCATTATTGTTGAGGTGTCCGAGCATGCGACTAAGCAGTTGTTGGGTCGTTTGGCGTTTGATGGCAACCTTGCTTGGGTGCGCCCGAACAATAACCGGATTGCACAAGATATTTTTATTCCGCAAGATGGCCTGCTCAATGCACAAGCTGAGCAAATCGTATTGGTGGAAATTTTGCATCAGCCATCGGCTCGTTCTGGTCCAATCGGCAAGGTGATTGAAGTGGTCGGTGATTACATGGCGCCGGGCATGGAAATTGATTCGGCCATTCATGCACATGGCATTCCAAATACTTGGTCGGACGAGCTGACCGCTGAATTGGCGAACATTGGCGATGAGGTGACCGAAGCTGATTTGGAAGGGCGCAAGGATTTGCGTTCTTTGCAATTGGTAACGATCGACGGGGCCGATACGAAAGATTTCGACGATGCGGTTTTTGCCAAGCGCCGTAAAAATGGTTGGAAGTTGTTGGTGGCGATTGCCGACGTATCCCACTATGTTCAAATTGGCAGCGAGCTGGATAAGGAAGCTTATAAACGTGGCAACTCGGTGTACTTTCCCCAGAGAGTAGTGCCAATGTTGCCTTCCAAGTTATCGGATGGCTTGTGTTCGCTCAATCCGCACGTTGATCGTCTGTGTATTGTGGCCGATATGGCGATTGATGAAACCGGCAAGTTGGAGCGCACGCAGTTTTACTCCGCAGTGATGAATTCCAAAGCTCGTCTGACCTATTCGCAAGTCAATGAAATGATTACGCAACCGGATTCTGCCCTACGCGAGCAGTTTGCGGAGCAGCTTGAAAATATTGATACCCTCCATGAGTTGTTTCAGGTTTTGCAACAGGCGCGCGAAGAACGCGGTGCCTTGGAGTTTGAAACCACAGAAACGCGGATTGTGTTTGATGATGAGCGCAAAATCAAAGAGATTGTGCCCGTGGTCCGCAATGATGCGCATAAGCTAATCGAAGAGTGCATGTTAATGGCCAACGTTGCCACGGCGCGTTTCTTGAAATGGCACAAGTTACCAATCGTTTATCGTGTGCACGAGCCGCCAATGGCCGATCGTTTGCAAAACTTACGTACTTTCTTGGCGGATTTTGGTCTGAGCTTACAAGGTGGAGATACGCCGACTGCTCAGGATTTTGCTGTGGTCGCACGTGAAGTGGAAGGTAAGCCTTATCAACATTTGGTGCAAACGGTGATGCTGCGTTCGATGAATCAAGCGGTTTATCATCCAGATAACAAAGGGCACTTTGGCTTAAATTACGAGAACTACACCCACTTTACGTCGCCCATTCGTCGTTATCCTGATTTGCTTGTGCACCGCGCCATTCGTCATGTTTGGAGCAAAATGCCGGTTGAAAATTTTGCTTATGATGAACTTAAAATGGTGGAAATGG